>NZ_BAAAPH010000001.1:0-299489 GCF_039531045.1 Kribbella hippodromi
CCCATCACAACACCCCTTCAACCGACAGGTGTTGCAATCACCCCCTGAACCCGCCGGGGTGTAGAAGCTGGTGAAGCGGACTTTTACCCAGATGCGTTGGATGGTTCGGCCTTCGGCGACCACGTCGTCGGTTACCTGGATGGCGATTCGGCGCAGTTCTTCGGCGATGGTGGTGGGGTCTGTCAGGTCCTGGGGGAAGGTTTCTTCGCGGCTGCGGGAGACTGGTTCACGGGGGATGTCGGTGACCTGGGTGTCGCCGAGGCCGCGGCCCAGGGCGGCGTACCAGGTGCCCATTTTGGGGCCGAAGCGCTTCTTCAGGAGCTCTACGTCGGCGGCGGCGAGTTCGGCGACTGTGGTGATGCCGAGTTCGTTCAGGTTGTGTTCCATCCGGGCGCCGACGCCCCAGAGGTCGCGGACCGGGCGGTGGTCCATCACCTGACGCCAGTTCGCCGCGGTGAGGCGGTAGATCCCGGCGGCCGGGTCGGCGGCTGATCTGACGGGGTCGGCAACGGCGGGGGACTCGGCGGTTCCGTCGGCAACCCCCGCGGTGGTGGAGTCCGCAGCCGGCGCGGTGGTGGAGTCCGCGGCGGGTTCGAACGGTACGGCGTGGGAGCGTTGGTGTTTGGCGAAGCCGGTGGCCAGTTTGGCGCGGGTTTTGTTGTCGCCTATGCCTACTGAGCAGGTGAGTGTGGTTCGTGCTTCGACCGCGGCGCGGAGTTCGGTGGCGAGGGCTTCGGGGTCGTCGGTTTCGGCGCCGACGAAGCATTCGTCCCAGCCCCAGACCTCGACCACGACCGGGAACGAACGCAGCGTGTCCATCACCTCCGTCGACGCGGCCTCGTACGTGGCCGGGTCCGACGGCAGGAACACCGCCTCCGGGCACTTCTTGTACGCGGCCCGCACCGGCATGCCCGAGCGCACGCCGAATGCCCGGGCTTCGTACGACGCGGTGGCGACCACCTGTCGGGGCTGGGTCGGATCGCCGGAACCACCGACCACGACAGGGAGTCCGCGGAGTTCAGGCCGGCGCCGGATCTCGACGGCCGCGATGAACTGATCCATGTCCACGTGCAGGAGCCACCAGCTCATACCTCACAGGTAACCACATCAGCTCGAGGCGCTGGAGTACGTCAGCAACCCCCGCCGCCACAACAACCGAACTAGTGTCAGTGAAACTAGTGTCAATGCAACACCCAAACCAACGGTCCGCCAGCCAAGGTCGCCGGCCAAGGCCCGTACCGGAAAGGTCGTCGCGAACGCCACCGGGAACGCGAAGGTCAGGAACGTCCGGACGGCGACCGGGAAGAACACCAACGGGTACCGCCCCGCCTCCACCAGACTCAGGAACACGACACCGATCGGGTTCACCGACTGCAGCCAGAACGCGAGGAACGACATCGCCGACCACACCGCCGTCAGCAACACCAGTCCACACGCGGCCAGGACAACAGCCTGCACCACCTGCACCGGACCGGGCGACAGCTTCGACTGCACGAGTCCGATCGCCAGTACAACGAGGCCGCTGGCAACATTCGTCAGCTCGGCGACGTTGATCCAGCGCAGCGTCAGATAGAACTGGCTCGACACCGGACGGAGCAGCACGCCGTCCAGCTCGCCTTCGGTCAGGTACGTGGTCATCCGGCTCAGGTTCGGCGCTACGAACGTCGCCATCAGCCCGGTGATGATCTGGAACACCCCGACCAGCGCGATCACCTCCGCCCGCGACCACCCATGGACTTCCTGGGTGAACCCGAACAGCAACAACGTCGGTACGATCCCGAGTCCCAACTGCACCAGGCCCACCAGCAACGTGGTCAGGAAGTGCGCCCGGTAGTGCGTCTCGCGAACAACGGCCTGCGCGAAGAACCGCCGCCACAACCGGAGATGCCGCAACTGCTTGTGCATCCAGCTCTGGTCAAGCGGCTCCCGATTCTCGGCATACGTACGCCCCGTGCTCATGCCCCCACCGCCGAGTACGCCCGAATCCCCGCCGACCAGACCACGCGGGCGATCGCCGCGAACACCACCACGTACCCGAGCTGAATCCCCAACCCAGCCAGCAGCTCAGACCCGCTCAACCGGCCGGCGACGATCTCGACCGGAAACGACACCGTGTAGCGGAATGGCTGATGATCGACGAAACCACGCGACCACGACGGCATCAGCGCCAGTGGTACGACCGCGCCCGAGAGCACACTCGCGATGATCACCCGCGCCTGGACCAGCGCGGTCACATCGTCCATCCAGAACGCCAGCGAAGCGATCAGGATGTCGATCGTGAACACCAGCACGGCGCCGAACACGAGGCTCACCGCGAACAGCGCCCACCGCCCAACGCCGGACGGCAGACTCATCGAATCCCGGAAGATCCACCAGACGATGCCGATCATCGGCACCAGCGCGAACAGCTTGAGGAACTTCTCCGACAGGTTGTTCGCCACGAATTTCACCAGCAGCGAGGCCGGCCGCACCATCCAGCTCGACAGCTTCCCGAGCCGGATGTCCTGCGCCAAGAACCCCGCCATCCACGACGACGTCGCCATCGTGACGAAGCCGAGCAGCACGAAGTACGTGGTCACGTACCGCTCGTCGACCGGTAATCGAGCACCGTTCGCGAGCGCGGTACGCCAGATCAGCAACGAGATGATCGGCGTGCAGATGTTCGCCAGCATGAAGATGATCCACGCACCGCGGTACACGGACTGCTGCGCGATGTCGGCCGCGGTCATCCGGCGTACGACGCGCAGGTTCCGCCGCACCGTACTCACGACGCGCCACCCAGCGTGCCGCGGTCGTCCAACGTGCCGCTGAGCGTGCCGCGCTCACCCAGCGTGCCGCGGTGCTGGAACAGGTCGCGCATGATGTCCTCGATGTCCGCGTCCGCGACGTCCAGATCCACCAGCGGACCGAGCCGCGTGAGCTGCTCCATCACCACCCCGGCCCGCTCCCGATCCGCTTCCAGCTCGACCGTCTGACCGTCGACCGAAACCGCGCCGACCCCGTCGAGCCCATCCAGCCCGTCGAGCCGGGCACCGTCGACCTCGGTCGCGTACGTCGCCCGGACCAGCTTTCGCGGTCGCGCCGTGCGGACCAGCTCGTCCAGCGCGCCGTCGAACTGCAACCGCCCGTGGTCGATGATCATCACCCGCGAACACAGCGCTTCGATGTCGTCCATGTCGTGGCTGGTGATCAGGATCGTCGTCCCGCGCAGCCGGTTCACGTCCGCGAGGAACGCCCGGACCCGCGCCTTCGCGACCACGTCGAGCCCGATCGTCGGCTCGTCCAGGAAGAGGATCTCCGGACCGTGGACGAGGGCGGCCATCAACTCGAGCTTCATCCGCTCGCCCAAAGAAGTCTTGCGTACCTGCACATTCAGCAGGTGCTCCACTTCGAGCAGCTCGGCCAGCTCGGCGACGTTGCGCTCGAACTCCTTGCTGGACAGGCCGTACATGTCCTTGTGCAGCAGGAGGCTCTCCATCGCCGGCACGTCCCACCACAGCATCGTCTTCTGGCCCATCACGAGCGCGATCCGGCGCAGGTAGTCGTGCTTCCGATCGGATGGGGTGTGGCCGAGCACCTCCAGCTCGCCGGAGGTCGTGTAGAGCAGACCGGACAGCATCTTCAGCGTCGTCGTTTTGCCGGCGCCGTTCGGGCCGAGCAGGCCGACGACTTCGCCGCGCTGGATACCGAAGCTGATCCGGTCGACGGCGAGCCGGGTCTCGTACCGACGCCGGATCAGGCTCTTCAGCGCGCCACCGAGTCCGGCGCGCTGCTGGTGGAAGGTGTAGGTCTTGGTCAGATCGCCGGCCGCGATGACCGGCGGCAGGGCAGGAGCAGGCGTCACGTGATGCACCGCTTTCAAAAGTCGGTTGACTTCGGACCGGGCAGCGTCAGCGCAAACGCGCAGAGCGCAGGACGATCACCTCGGCCGGTCACGGCGGAGGTGCCGACATCGCTCCCTGTGGGTCCTTCCGACATACGGCTGCCGCCGACCACGGTATGACGAGACGGAAAGCGCCGTCCACCCGTTTCGAAGATCGCCTGTATCGTGCGCGGGTGGCCGAATTGAGTTTGGGGATGGCGCAGAAGTTGCTTGCGGGGCAGCCGTTCAGTGTGTTGCTTGGGGCGCGGGTGACGGCGTTTGGGGACGGTGGGGCGACGCTGGAGCTGGACGTACGCGAGGAGTTGCGGCAGCAGAACGGGTTTCTGCACGGTGGCGTACTCAGCTATGCGGCGGACAACGCGCTCACCTTCGCGGGTGGGTCCGCGCTTGGTCCGGATGTGCTGACCGGAGGCTTCACGATCAGTTATCTGCGACCTGGGCAAGGGCAGCTGCTCCGGGCAGTTGCGAAGGTCGCGTACGCGGGCAGCCGGCAGGCGACCTGTACTTGCGAGCTGATCACGCTCGACGAGGCCGGCGACAGTACCCTGTGCGCGATCGCCCAGGGCACCATCATCGCTCGGCGCTGAAGCAGCAGAGTTGAAGCAGAGTTGAAGCAGCAGAGGTGAGGCAGTAGCTCAGTCGAAGAGGTCGTCGAGGAAGGACTTCTTCCGTTTCTTCTGCTGGTACTGCTGATTCCCGTACCCATGGTTGTCGTACTTGCGGTCGTCGTACCGCCGGTCGTCACGCCGATCGTCACTCCGCCGATCGTCGTAGCGGCGGTCGTCGTGGTGCTTTTCCTCGCGCCGTGGTGGTGCGTTGTGCCGGAGCTCGGCGTCCACCAGATGCTCGAGTTCACCCCGGTCGAGGAAGATGCCGCGGCAGTCACCGCACTGGTCGACGGTGACGCCGCTGCGTTCGTACGTTCGCATCGTCCCACGGCACTTGGGACAGATCAGGCTTTCCATTCGACGACGGTAAGTGACGAAACCGCCGTCACCGCCGCCTCTCAGCCAACTCTCAGCAACTTCCTACTTGAACGCTGTCCTACTTGAACCCGGCCTACTGAACCCGGCTTACTGAACCCGGACTACTTGAACGCGGCCAGGAACGGCTTCAGGATCGGCCCGGCCGTGTGCGACCCGGACTCGCCGCCCTCGACGATGACCGCGAACGCGACATCGCCCCGGTACCCGGCCATCCACGCGTTCGTGGTGACCTTGCCATTCACCACGACCTCGGCCGTACCGGTCTTCGCCGCCACCGTCCCGCTCCCGGACAGCACCTTCGCCGTACCCCCGGTGACGGTCGTCCGCATGAACGTCCGCAGCGCCGCGACGGTTGCCGCGGGCAACGGGCTGGCGGCGGCACCGGCGGCGTCCTTGCCCGGTACCAGCACCGGCTTCATTGCGGTGCCGTGATCGACCGCGGCGGCGACCAGTGAGATCGCCAGCGGGCTCGCGGTGACGGTGCCCTGGCCGATCATCGAGGCGGCTTCCTCGACGTCGTCCTTCGGCAGCGGCACCTGGCCGCCGTACGCCGACAGGGACAGGCCCAGGTCCCGGCCGATGCCGAACATCGCCGCGGCCTTGGTCATCCCGTCCTTGGGCAGCCGCGCGTGCTGCGAGATGAACGCCGTGTTGCAGGACTCGTTGAACGCCTTCTGCATGGTGCCGGAGCCGTACGCGGCCAGTGCGTCGTAGTTCTTGAACGTCTTGCCGAACACGTTGATCGTGTCGGTGCATGGCAGCTGCGTGGTCGTGCTCTCACCGCTGCCGAGCAACGCCGCCGAGGTGACGATCTTGAACGTCGAACCCGGCGCGTACCGGCCTTGGAAGGCGCGGTTGTAGCTCGTCGGGTCCGGGCCGTTCGCGGCGGCGAGGATCTGGCCGGTCGACGCCTGCACCGCGACCAGCGATGCCGGCAGCTTGCTGGTCGCGAGCGCGGCCTCGGCGGCCTTCTGCATGTTCGTGTCGATGGTGGTCTTCACCGGCTGCCCGGCGGTGCCCTTCTGGGTGAAGACGGTCTTGATCGTCAGCTTGGTCTTGCCGTCCCGGAGCGCGACGGTGCCGCCGGGCGTACCGGCGAGCTGCTGCTGGAACGCGTACTGAAGGCCCGTCGTACCGACCTGGTCCTGGGCGGACGCGGTCGGGCCGGCGTTCTTCAGGGTGTCCTCGGTGGCGGTCTTCATGGTGCCGATCAGCGAGCGCGCGAAGTTCGCGGTCGGCGGCAGCGACTGCGTACCGCCCATCGTCAGCACACCCGGGAGCTTCGTCATCGTCGGCCGGAGCGCTTCCCACTCCTCGGCCCGGATCGTGATCGCGTCGACGAACTGGCCGGCCGGTGCGGCCTTCGCCCGCGCGGCCAGCTTCGCACCGTCGACGTCCAGCAACTTCGTGAACGCCGCGTACGTCGCCGCGGTCGCCTTCGTGCCGGCCGCGACACCGACGATCACCACTTGCCGGTTCGCGGTCAGGGCGACGCCGTTGCGATCCAGGATCGACGCCCGGGCGGGCAGGGCGCGTACCCGCTTGAGGTAGTTGTTGTCGCCGAGACCGGGGTAGATGGTGTCGCCGGAGGCCTTGACCTTCCAGCTGTCGCCGGTTTTCACCGCGGCCGCCGTGCTGGTCCACTTCATCGTGCCGATACCGCGGAGCTGCGCCTCGACGGCCAGGTCCTGGGTGCAGTTGTTGTCGTCGCTGCACTTCGGGTCGCCCTGTGGCGTCACGGTCACCGTGCTGGTCACCAGCGCGCTGTCGACATCGTCGAGCCGCTTGGCGAACACGGTCGGGTTGTCGGTCAGTGCGCCGGCCGCGTCCGGTTTGCCGTTCGGCGCCCAGGCTTTCACCCAGGCGTCGGCGAACTGCTTGATCACGGCGCCGGACGCCTGCTGCTCGCTGTTGCCTGACTTCCCGCCGGATTTGCTGTCCGAACAACCGGCGGTGATCAGCAGGCTACTCAGGCAGACGATCGCAGTGGTTCGCTTCACGTTCCCAACTCTCGCACGACGACGGATGGACACCTTGCACCTACCGGGCACAGTCTTCGGCGTGTGGTGACCTCACCACGAGGGCGAAACTACTCAACCCGCGCAAGTACGACGCGCGCGCCCGCTCAGGAGTTCGCCGGAGCCGAAACGTGAATCGGGACCAAGACACTGGACGAATCGGCGGTCCAGAGGTCCAGCGGGATTCCTGGAACCGCGTTCCACGGCTGCCGTACGCGGCGTATCCTGCACGTTTGTGACCCGCCTTGCTCTGCACAGCCGCCTGATTCCCGGGACCGAAGAGGCCTACGAGATCGAGCACGCCCGCGTCTGGCCGGAACTCATCGCCGCGATGAGCACGGCCGGCATCAGCGACTGGTCGATCTGGCGCAGTGGCCGCGACCTGTTCCACCTGGTCGTCACCGACGACTTCGAGGCCGCGCTCGCGTACCTGCGCGACGACCCGACCGACCAGCGCTGGCAGCAGCACATGAGCCAGTTCGTCGAGGGCTTCGCCGCGAACCCGGACGGTATCGCGGGCCAGGCGCTCCGCCATGTCTGGACAATGAGCGAGCAGACCGACTAGTACGGGCCTCCCAAACCGGCTTGTACATCACGCAGACCGGCTAGTACATCTCCCAGACCAGGACCTCGGCGCCGGCCGGGCCCGCGGTCACGCGCTCGCCGCCGGAGCCGGTGAGGCGTACGGCGTCCGCCGTCGCGAGCTCGCCCGCGCCCTCGAGAACTGCCGTTCCGGTGGCCAGGAACAGGTGCAGGTGCGGCGCCGCCGGCAGCTCGATCGACTGCCCGGGGGAGAGCCGCGCGACGGACAGCCCGGCGGCCGGCTGATTGAGGTGGATCGCCGCGCCGGCCGCGTGCTTGGTCAGGCCGGACGCGACCGGGATCAATTCACCAGTGCTGAGATCCAGCTCGGCCTGCTGGTAGGACGGGGTCAGATCGAAACGGTCCGGGCGTACCCACATCTGGACGTAGTGCACCGGCTCCGTACCGTCGTTCCATTCCGAGTGCCGTATCCCGGAGCCGGCCGACATCCGCTGCGCGAGCCCCGGGTGTACGACGCCGCTGTTGCCCTCCGAATCCCGATGCGCCAGCGCACCACCGAGTACCCAGGTGACGATCTCCAGGTCCTGATGTGGATGCGGGTCGAACCCCGTACCCGGCGCCACCGTCTCGTCGTTGTGCGCGACCAGGAAGCCGAACCCGACATTGGCCGGATCGTAGAACTCCCCGAACGAGAACGAATGCCACGAGTCCAGCCACTCACTCGCGGTCCGAAACCGCTCCTCCGCCCGGCGTATCTCCACGACGTACAGCCTAGAGAGAAAAACGGACTGCGCCGCTCGGTGGGCGGCGCAGTCCGGTCTAGGGAATGGACGTTTGGTCAGCCGGTGGGGTTCCCGTTGTCGGAGCCGAGGGTCGCGTCGATGGTCTGGGACTTGCCGCCACGGGTCAGCGTGAGTTTCACCTGATCGCCCGGGCGGTGCGAACGGACCGCGGCGACCAACGCGTCCCCTGACGCGATCGCCTTGCCGTCGACGGCGGTGACCACATCACCTGACCGCAGACCGGCCTTGTCCGCCGCACCGCCGGACGTAACCTCGCCGAGGCGTGCTCCGTTGCTGAGCCCGTCGGAGGACTGCGCGTCGCCGACCGTCACACCGAGCCGTGCATGCGTGGCCTTGCCCTTGGCCACCAGCTCGTCGATGATCGGCTTGGCCTGGTCGATCGGAATCGCGAAACCCAGGCCGATGTTTCCGCCTTCGGATTGTCCCGATCCGCCGGCGGTTTTGATCGCGCTGTTGATACCGACCACCTGGCCGGCGAGGTCGATCAGGGCGCCGCCCGAGTTTCCGGGGTTGATCGCGGCGTCCGTCTGGATTGCTGGGAAGACCGTGGTGCTGTCCTGCTGCTGGTCGCCGGAGGTGACCGGCCGGTTCAGCGCCGAGACGATGCCGCTGGTCACGGTCGCCTCCAGGCCGAACGGCGAGCCGATCGCGACCACGCCCTGCCCGACCGCGAGCTGGCCGCTCTTGCCGAGCGTGGCCGGGGTCAGGTCGGTCACCTGGGCCTTGATCACGGCCAGGTCGGTGAGCGGGTCGGTGCCCTTGATCGTGGCCGGTACCGTCCGGCCGTCGTTCAGCATCACCGAGATGGTCGCGCCCTGGCCGGCGCCCGCCACCACGTGGTTGTTGGTGACGATCAGGCCGTCCTTGCTGATCACGATGCCGGAGCCGGTGGCCGCGCCCTGGCTGGTGCCGACGGCGATCTTGACCACGCTCGGCAGCACCTTGGCGGCGGCGCTCTGCACCGAGCCGTCCGGGGCCGCGGCGGGTGCCGCCTGGTTGCCGTTCAGCGGGGCCGTCACCGACGGCGAGTTCGTCGAGGTGTCGTTGGTGGCCGAGTACACCGCCGCGCCGCCGACACCGCCGGCCGTACCGACCAGGAGCGCGGTCAGCGCGACCAGCGCCAGGCCGGGCCGTCGCTTCGGCTTCTCGGCGGTCGTGGTGCCCGGTCCGCCCGGCTGCTGCGGTCCGAGGGGCCAGCTCGGGCCCGGAGACGTCCCCTGATGCGTCCCCGGTGCGCCGAACTGTGGGTACCCCCCGCCACCGGCGGGGGGTTGACCCGGCCGCTGCCCCTGCGGCTCCGAGTCCGGCCGCTGCTGCCCGTACCCGCCCTGCGGCGCGTACTGCTGCTGCTGGTGCTGCCCATACACCGGCAACTGCTGCGTCCGCTCCGGCCCCTGCGGTCCCTGTGCATTCTGGCCGGGCTGGTTTGGCTGCTGCGGCTGGTTCTCGGTCATGACGAGTACTTTGTCGGCCGGACCTGAGAGCGCCCTGAAGATCCGCTCGGAGAGACCGAAGAACTCCATGAAGATCCTCTGAAGGATCTGTCAGGTTCTCCTCAGCGAACCCAACGAGCCGGCGCGTCAGCGCGTCTGGGTGGCGGCGTGCGGGAGCCACAAAGTGAACTGGGCTCCGGCTCCGGGCACGTTGCGGGCGTAGATCATGCCGCCGTGCTGTTCGGCCGCGTGTTTGACGATGGCCAGGCCCAGGCCGGAGCCGGGGAGGCCGCGGGCCTCGCTGGAGCGGTAGAAGCGCTCGAACACGTGCGGAAGGTCCGCCTCGGCGATGCCGGGACCGGAGTCCGTGACCGTCAGCACACCATCGAGCAGGCGCACGGTGACGTGTCCGGCCGGCTGGTCGTCGCTGCGTTGGGCGGCGCCCGCGGGCACGCTGTACTTTGCCGCGTTGTCCAGCAGGTTCGTCACCGCGCGGCCGAGCAGCCGCTCGTCACCCCAGACGGGGAACGGTGTGAGTTGCACGTCCCACTCCAGCCCGGGTGCGCGGCGGCGTACCTTCATCACCGCGTCCTCGACCAGGTTGGAAAGCTCGATCAGCTCCGCGTTGCGTACCTGCGGGGTGTCCCGCGCCAGCTCGGTCAGGTCGCCGATCAGCGTGGTCAACTCGTCCATCTGCGCGCGTACGTCGTCCAGCAGCTGCTGGCGATCCTCCGGCCGCAGGCCACCGCGCTTGTCCGCCTGCGCGAGCAGATCGAGATTGGTACGGACACTGGTCAGCGGCGTACGCAGCTCATGCCCCGCGTCGCCGACCAGCCGGCGCTGGCGATCACGTGATTGGGCCAGCGCCCCGAGCATCGCGTTGAACGCCATCGCCAGCCGGGAGATCTCGTCCGTTCCGCTGACCGGGATCGGTTTCAGGTCCTCGGTCCGCGCGACGTGCTCGGCCGCGCCGGTCAACCGCGCCAACGGCCGCAGACCGGACCGCGCGACCGCGTTGCCGGCCAGCGCCGCCCCGATCACCCCGATCAGGCCGAACGCCCACAGCACGATCCCCAGGTTGTGCAACGTCTTGTCAATCGGCCCCAGCGACTGCGCGACGACCAAGGCCCCGGGCTGAAGGTAGTTCTCCGGCTCCGCCGAGCAGGCCTCGCTCAGGCCGGTCGGACAGAACTTGGCAGGGACAGCCACGACCCGGAAGTGCGAGCCGGCGTTGCGCAGGCCGACAGTCCGCAGGCTGGCCGAGTCGCCCTGCTCCCTCGCTACCTGCAGCTCGTCCGCGCCCATCGGCGGCAGCAGGCTCTTCGGCGGCCCGTACTGCTGCCCGTCCGCGCCGATCACACCGACGCGGATGTCGCTCAGGCCGAGGGCATCGGAGGGGACGCCCTGCAGGATCGTGAGGTCTGTCAGGACGCGCTTCTGTGCCGCCTGGACCGCGCGCTGGGTCAGGCTGCTGTCCAGGTTCTGGTACATCTGCTGGCGTACGGTGACGTACGCCGCGATGCTGACGATCGCCACCGCCAGGCCGACCGCGACCGCCGCGAGCAGCGTCACGCGGGCGTGCAGGCTCAGCTTGTGGAGAGTCTCGTTCCACCAGGTCTGGGTCCGGGCAGCCGTCGCCGCCACCCGGCTGCCGTTTCCGTTGCCGTTGGCAACAGGCTGCGCGGGCGGGGGTGATTGTTGCGGCTGTTGCGGTTGCGGCGGCCCACCGGTGTACGACGGGAAGTCCTGCGGGTGTTGCTGACTCACGGCGGAGTGTCCCTCAGCACGTACCCGATGCCGCGCACGGTGTGGATCAGCCGCGGCAGACCGTTCACCTCGGTCTTGCGGCGCAGGTAGCCGATGTACACCTCGAGTGAGTTCGCGGTGGTGGGGAAGTCGTAGCCCCAGACCGCATCCAGGATGACAGCACGCTCCAGTACGCGGCGCGGGTTGCGGATCAGCAACTCCAGCAGCGAGAACTCGGTTCGGGTCAGCTGGATCGCTACGTCGCCGCGGTGCACCTCGTGTGCATCCACGTCGACAACCAGGTCGGCGTACTGCAGTACTTCGCCGCGCTGGCCGCCTTCACCAGGAGCAGCGCTTCGACGCAGCAGTGCGCGCAAGCGAGCCAGTAGCTCCTCCAACGCGAACGGCTTGGTCAGGTAGTCGTCACCGCCGGCGTCCAGGCCATCAACCCGGTCCGCCACCGCGTCGCGCGCGGTCAGCACCAGGATCGGCACATTGTTGCCTGCGGCCCGCAGCGCCTTGGTGGTCTCCAGGCCGTCCAGCCGCGGCATCATCACGTCCATCACCACGACGTCCGGCTCGACGTTGCCGATCACCGCGAGCGCCTCGGCGCCGTCGGCCGCGGTCACCACCTCGAAGTCGTTGAACTCCAGCGAACGGCGCAACGAGTCCCGGACCGCCCGGTCGTCGTCCACCACCAGTACCCGCATCGTCTGCCCCGCTCCGCTCGAAGTTCCGCCACCGAGCGTAGGGCGCTTCTGTGAGAATCGCCTGAGAACCCGCTGATGGCTCGCCCAACAGCCTATTGGAGGCTTCGGTGGAGGTTGTGCCCTCACTACAGTAGGAATGCCGACTGCAGGTCTCTCTGGCGATCCAGAGTCCAGGAGCGGGCATTGCTTACCGAAACGAGAAGTCAAGTGCTGGATGATCTCAATACCCGAATCCTCGACGAGCTGACCGCCGACCCCCGGCTGCGCACCACCGAGCTGGCCCGGCGGCTCGGTGTCTCCACCCCGACGGTGCGGGAGCGGGTCGCGAAGCTGGAGGAGTCCGGCGTGATCCGCGGGTACCGGCTCGACATCGATCCGGCCGCGCTCGGCCGGCCGGTCGCGGCCTGGGTGCGGCTGCAGCCGGGTCCAGGACAGGTGACCCGGGTCGCGGAGCTGGCCCGCAAGACTCCCGAGGTGGTCGAGTGCCACCGGATCTCCGGCGAGGACTGTTTCCTGATGCGCGTACAGGTCGCGGCGATCGACAAGTTGGAGGAACTGCTCGATCGGTTCGGCCCGTACGGGCGGACCAACAGCTCGTTCGTGGTCTCGACGCCGGTGCCGCCGCGACCGGTGCCGTTGTCCACAAGTTGAACCCCAACCACCGCCGGGAGTGGTCTGCATCACTAGTCTGAGGGCGACTTCAGAGACACTCCGGAAGGACCCTGGACCATGGCTGTCCGCAGAGTTGCCCTGCTCACCGCCGGCGGGCTCGCGCCCTGCCTGTCGTCCGCCGTCGGCGGACTGATCGAGCGCTACACCGAGGTGGCGCCCGACGTGGAGATCATCGCCTACCTGAACGGGTACCACGGCCTGCTCAGCGGCCGGTTCCTGGAAGTGACGCCGGAGGTACGGGAGAAGGCGTCGCTGCTGCACAAGTTCGGCGGCAGCCCGATCGGGAACAGCCGGGTGAAGCTGACCAACACCGCCGACCTGGTCAAGCGCGGCCTGATCCAGGACGGCCAGAACGCCCTCCAGGTCGCCGCCGAGCGGCTGGTCGCGGACGGTGTCGACGTCCTGCACACCATCGGCGGTGACGACACCAACACCACCGCCGCGGACCTGGCCGCGTACCTGCAGGAGCACGATTACGACCTGACCGTGGTCGGCCTGCCGAAGACGATCGACAACGACGTGGTCCCGATCCGGCAGAGCCTGGGTGCCTGGACCGCGGCCGAGCAGGGCGCGACCTTCGCCCGCAACATCATTGCCGAGCACAGCTCGAACCCGCGGATGCTGATCGTGCACGAGGTGATGGGCCGGAACTGCGGCTGGCTGACCGCCGCCACCGCGCAGGCGTACCAGCAGTGGGTCGACGAGCAGGAGTGGAACCCGGGCATCGGCCTGAGCAAGGGCGGCTGGTCGGTGCACGCCGTGTACGTGCCGGAGGCAACGATCGACCTGGACGCCGAGGCGGAGCGGTTGCGCAAGGTGATGGACACCGAGGACTGCGTGAACATCTTCCTGTCCGAGGGCGCCGGCGTGCCGTCGATCGTGGCCGAGCTGGAGGCCCGCGGCGAGGAGGTCGGCCGGGACCCGTTCGGGCACGTCAAGCTGGACACGATCAACCCGGGCGCCTGGTTCGCGAAGCAGTTCGCGGAGCGGATCGGCGCGGAAAAGACGATGGTGCAGAAGAGCGGGTACTTCAGCCGTTCGGCCGCCGCCAACGACCGTGACCTGGCGCTGATCAAGGAGTGCACCGACTACGCCGTCGACGCCGCGCTGCGCGGTGAGTCCGGGGTGGTCGGCCACGACGAGGAGCGGGGCGACAAGCTGCGGGCGATCGAGTTCCCGCGGATCGCCGGTGGCAAGGAGTTCGACCCGACGGTCGACTGGTTCGTCGCGCTGAAGTCGGAGCTCGGCCAAGCCTGAAACCGGCCTGAAAGACCTGCGGGGACCCCGGACAGCTGTCCGGGGTCCCCGTTTGCATGTCCGGAGCTTTAGTGCAGCTCGGCCTTCTCCGGGAGGATCGCGTTGATGATCATGCCGACGACGCTGATGATCAGTGCGCCCCACAGGGCCGGCCAGAAGCCGGCGACGTGGAACTGGACGTCCAGCTTGCCGGTGATCCAGGACGTCAGCCAGAGCATCACCGCGTTGATCACGAAGGTCAGCAGGCCGAGGGTGAGAATCAGCAGCGGGAAGGACAGCACCTTCACCACCGGCTTCACGATCGCGTTCACGACGCCGAAGATCGCGGCCACGATCAGCAGCGTCAGCACCCGGCGGCTCGTGGTCGCGCCCTCCAGGGTGATCCCGGACACCAGCCAGCTCGCCACGGCCAGCGCGATCGCGTTCGCCAGCAACCTGATGATCAAGTTCTTCATACCCTCGATCCTCCCACCTGAGCGGCAATACCACTCTCCGTACACACCCTGGTGGAACCCTGACTACCCCTCCCCTCCATCACTTTCGGTAAAGACAAAAGCACAGAAAGACGGAGAGGGGGAGAAAGTCTTGACACCGAAAATGACCAAGTGATCTGATCACTTTCATGAAGCGTCCCCTGGTTGCGGTTGTCGCGCTGTCTCTCACGGCAGTGGGCCTCGGTCTGCCTGCTGCCGCTGCCTCCCCGTCGAGCCCGTCGGACTGCAGCGCCGTCCAGACGAACTGGACCGCCAAGACCCAGCCACACGCCGCGCCCGAGGGGCTGCTGAACGCGTACAGCAACACCGGCAAGGGCTGGACCGGCGCGGACAGCACGTACTCCGTCCCGCTCTCCGGTGGGCGGACGGCGTGGATCTTCTCCGACACCTTCCTCGGCCCGGTGAACGCGGACGGCACCCGTCCGAAGACCGCGCCGTTCGTCAACAACTCGTTCGTCATCCAGCGCGGTACCCAGTTGAAGACGGTCACCGGCGGTACGGCGACCAACCCGACCGCACTTGTCCCGCCGCCCAGCAACGGCTGGTACTGGTTCGGTGCCGCGCAGACGAGCCACGCCGGCCAGGACCTCGACGTCGTCGCGCTGCGGTTCGAGAAGACCGGCACCGGCCAGTGGGACTGGCGCTGGGCCAGCAACTACCTCGCCCGGTTCGACAGCAAGACGTTCAAGCTGAAGAGCCTCACCCCGCTCCCGTCCGGCGCGAACGTGCAGTGGTCCGGCTGGCTGCTCCGCGACCGCGGCTACACCTACGTGTACGGCGTGGAGGACCTCGGTGCATCGAAGTACCAGCACGTGGCGCGCGTACGCGGTGACGACCTGACCGCGAAGAAGTGGGAGTACTGGACCGGCTCCGGCTGGTCGTCGAACGAGGCGGAGTCCACCCGCGTACTCGAAGGTGTCGCCAACGAGCACAGTGTCACCCGCTGGGGCGACGGCTACCTGATGGTCACGCACAACACCAAGGAGCTGTTCAGCAAGAGCGTCCTCGGGTACTTCTCCTGCTCGCCGACCGGACCGTGGGTGAAGCCGGTGGAGCTGTACCAGACCCCCGAGACCGGCGGGAACATCATCACCTACAACTCCCACGAGCACCCGGACCTGCGGAGCGGCAACTCGCTCCTGGTGAGCTACAACGTCAACAGCCTGGTCAGCGACGAGCTGTACGGCGACGTGAGCATCTACCGCCCGCGGTTCATCTCGGTCGCACTGGTCGCTGCCAAGTGAACGCATCGGGAGGCGTCGTACGCCGCAGTCTGCTGGACGACCTGGCGACCTCCATGCTCACGCTGATCGCTGAGCGGAAGTTGTCGCCGGGTGACCAGTTCGAGGCGGTGCGGTCGCTGGCGGAGCGGTTCAAGGTCGCCGTACCGACTGTCCGGGAGGCACTCCGCCGGCTGGAAGCGACCGGTGCGGTGGAGCTCCGGCACGGTTCAGGTGTGTACGTCGGACCGAACGTCGGCCGACTGGTACTGGCCAACCCGCTCGCACTGGAACCGACTGCCGACCGGCTGGTCGAGCTGCTCCAAGCGCGTGCGCTGATCGAGCCACCGGTCGCCGCACTGGCCGCCAGGACACGTGGCGAAGCGGCGCTGGAACAGATGGCGAAAGATCTCGCCACGGCGGCCGAGCTGATCGCATCCGGCGACCACGCGGAGCTGGCCGAGGTGAACATGGACTTCCACCGCTCGCTGGCCCTGGCGTCCGGCAACGCGACTCTGGCCGAGGTGGTCGAGTCCGTGACCGTCGTGAACGCCCGGGAACAGCTGGAGATCCTGCACATCCACGGCGACCGGCAGGCCGACCTGGACGAGCACCACGCGATCTACGAGGCGATCCGGTCCGGCGACGCCGACCTGGCCGAGCTACTCACCCGCGAGCACCTCGACGGCGTACTAGCCGTCATCAACGACAGGCTTCAGCACCCCTGAGCTGGAAGGACGCACCACAATGCAACGCATCACCAAAGGCAAGGCGTTCGTCGCCCTCGCGGTGGCCGGCGCGCTAGCGCTGTCCGCGTGTGGCGGTGGCGGCGCGAAGGGCGCCGCGAAGGGCGAGGACAAGCCGGTCGACTCGCTGAAGTTCTACAACGACAAGGGCGGCTGGAAGGACGCGTTCACCCAGGTCGGGGCGGCCAGCAAGAAGGACATCGGCGTCGGCATGGAGCCGGTCGGGTACTCGGACTCGAACACGTACACCGCGTTCATCCGGTCCTCGTTCCGGACCAAGGAGAAGGCCGACCTGTTCAGCTGGCACACCGGCAAGGAACTTCAGGATCTGGTGGACCAGAAGCTCGTTGCCGAGACCACCGATCAGTGGACCAAGGCGGTTGCCGACGGCAACGTACCGGAGCAGCTGAAGCAGTACTTCACGTACGACGGCAAGCAGTACTGCGTACCGCTGAACGCCGGCTACTGGGTGATGTACTACAACAAGGCCGTCTTCAAGAAGGCCGGGATCACCGAGACGCCGAAGAGCTGGGCCGAGCTGACCCAGGTGGCGGACAAGGTGAAGGCGATCGGCGTGAAGCCGTTCTACCAGACCAACATCCTGTTCTCGTTCGTCTGGTTCGAGACGCTGCTGGCCGGCAAGGACCCGGACCTGTACGACGCGCTCGCCCAGGGCAAGGCGAAGTACACCGACCCGGGTGTGGTCGAGGTGATGAACGAGTGGAAGAAGATGATCGACGCCGGGTACTTCAGTGACCCGGGCGCGAAGACCGAGCCGCAGGCGCAGCTGAAGAACGGCGACGTCGCGATGATCAACTTCGGTACCTGGTTCAGCGGCAATCTGAACACGCTGAAGATGAAGCCGGGCACCGACTACGACTTCTTCGTCATCCCGAACGTCAACCCGGGCCTGCCGAAGACGTCGATGATCTTCGAGACCGGACCGGTCTGCTCGGCCGCGGCCAGTGACCACGCGTCCACGGTGAAGAAGTGGACCGACTGGTGGCTCACTCCGCAGGCGCAGACCGCCTGGGCGAACTCCCGCGGCGACCTGTCGTTCAACCCGAAGGCAGAGGTCAAGGACCCGGGCCTTTCGAAGCTGAACAAGGACGTCGGCGGTGACGGGTACCGGCTGATCAACCGGTGGTTCGAGGCGACGCCGGTACCGGTCGCGACCAAGGCGCTGGAGGTGTTCGGCGCGTTCGTGACCAAGCCGGGTGACCCGATGCCGGGCCTGCAGAAGATCCAGGCCGAGGCGGACGCGTACTGGGCCAAGCAGAAGTGAGCAAGCGAGCAGCAGACCGCACCGGCGCCCGTCTGGCGCCGGTGTTCGGCCTGCCCGCCGCCGCGGTGGTGGCGGTCCTGCTGTACATCCCGTTCCTGTGGACGACGTACATCAGCTTCACCAACTACGACGGGCTCGCCTCACCTGTCTGGGCCGGTCTGGCCAACTACAAGGCGATGTTCAGCGACCCGGACCTGATCGGGGCACTGCTGAACACCCTGCTCTGGGTGGTCGGCCTGGTCACACTGCCGGTAGCACTCGGGCTGCTGGTCGCGGTACTGACCTACGGACACAAGTGGGGTACGTGGCTGCGGCTGCCGTTCCTGCTGCCGTACGCGATCTCCGGTGTGGCCGTTGGTGTCATCTGGGGCTTCGTACTGCAGCCGGACGGCGCACTGGGTCAGGTACTCGGGTTCTTCGGGCTACCGGGTGCACACACCGGCTGGTTGCAGGCAGGTCCTGGCAACACGCTGATGATGATCGTGGCGGTCACCTGGCAGGCAGCCGGCGTGAACGCGTTGCTGTTCGTCGTGGGACTGCAGTCCATCCCCGGCGAACCACTGGAGGCCGCACGGCTGGACGGCGCGGAGGGGTTCAGTCTGTTCCGGTACCACCTCTGGCCGCAGCTCCGGCCGATCACCACGGTGGTCATCGGGCTGTCCATCGTGGCCAGCCTGAAAACGTTCGACGTGGTGTGGGTGATGACCCAGGGCGGTCCCGGTACGTCGTCGGAGACGCTGGCGTTGTCGATGTACAAGGAGACGTTCGTGCTGAACGACTACGGTCAGGGCGCGGCGATCGCGCTGTTCCTCAGCGTGGTCACGTTCGCGGCGTCGATCCTCTACCTGCGCTACCAGTTGGGGGACTCGCGTGAACAAGGTTAAAACCGGCGTACTGCTCGTCCTCGGGCTGATCTGGCTGGCGCCGATCTACCTGTTGCTGGTGAACGCGTCGAAGAGCATCGACGGGTACGACGCCAAGACCGTGTGGAAACCGGCCGGGTTCTCGCTGTTCACCAACTTCGGCGACGCGTGGAACAAGGCCGCGCTCGGTCAGACCCTGGTCGCGACGACGATGTACAGCGTGATCGCCCCGGTGCTGGCGGTGCTGATCGGCGCGGCGGTCGGGTACGCGATCGTGGTCCTCCGGCTGAAGCACGGGTTCCTGTGGTTCGTGTTCATCTTCGGCGGGACGATCTTCCCGTTGCAGATGGTGCTGATGCCACTGTTCACCGGGTACGCGGACACCGGGTTGTACGACACCAGGGTCGGGATGATCATCGTGTACACCGCGATCAGCGTGCCGTTCTCGGCGTTCGTGATGCGCAACTTCTTCACCGGGATCGCGCGCAGTGTGTTCGAGGCCGCGGTGGTGGACGGCGGCGGACTGTTCCGGATCTTCCGCAGCATCTACCTGCCGATGGCGGGTTCCGCGCTGGCCGCGATCTTCATCCTGCAGGCCACGTTCATCTGGAACGACCTGCTGCTCGGACTGACCCTGAGCCAGTCCGACTCGGTGCGTCCGATCATGCCGGCGTTGACCGGTCTGCAGAGTACGTACGGTGGCGCGGCGCTGCCGACCGTACTGGCCGGCGGACTGCTCGTCTCGCTGCCCACCGTGGTCCTTTTCCTTGCCGCCCAACGCTTTTTCTCCCGGGGCCTCGCCCTGGGCCAGTTCTGAGAGGACGTATATGAGTAGCCGCACAGTCGTGGTCACCGGTGGTGCTGCCGGGATCGGACGGGGCGCTGTGGAACGGTTCGTAGCTGCTGGGGACAAGGTGTTCGCGCTCGACCGTGACCCTGGGTCACTGGCGGCACTGGCAGCTCTGGGCGATCAGGTGACCGGTGTGACAGTGGACGTGGCCGACCGGGCTGCCCTGGCCGCCGCGGCCGAGCAGATCGGGCCGATCGACGCACTGGTCTGTGCCGCGGGCATCCAGCGGTACGGAACCGTGGTGGACACGCCGAGCGCCGTGTACGACGAGGTGATGGCGGTGAACGTCGGCGGCGTGTTCTTCGCCTGCCAGGCGTTCGTACCGAAACTGCCCCGAGGCGGAAGCGTCGTAGTAGTGGCCTCGGTGCAGGCGTACGCAGCCCAGAGCAGCGTCGCGGCGTACTCGATGGGCAAGGGCGCACTGCTCAGCCTGGTCCGGGCGATGGCCGTCGACCACGCTCCGGACGGGATTCGCGTCAACGCGGTCTGCCCTGGTTCCGTGGACACTCCGATGCTCCGGACGTCCGCGGCACAGTTCGCCGGCGACCGTACGACCGACGAGGTGGTCGCGGAGTGGGGCCGGTCGCATCCACTCGGCCGCGTGGCCACACCGGAAGAAGTTGCCGAGGTCATCCAGTTCCTGTCCTCGCCGGCGGCGTCGTTCGTCACCGGTGCTGACGTGAAGGTGGACGGCGGCCTGACCGCCGGACTGCCCGTAGTACTGCCGGAGGACGCGAAGTGAAGATCGTCGACATCCGCGCCACCACGGTGACGATGCCGTTGGAGGCGCCACTGCGGCACAGTAACGGGGCGCACTGGGGACGCTTCGTCCGGACCGTGGTGGAAGTAGAGGCCGACAACGGATTGATCGGCTTGGGTGAAATGGGTGGTGGCGGCCAGAGCGCGGAGGCCGCGGTCACGGGCCTCAAGCCGTACCTGCTGGGGCATGACCCGGCTCGTACCGAGGCGCTGCGCTGGATGCTCGCCAACCCGACCGCCAGCCTGTACAACAACCGTACGCAGCTGCTGGCCGCGATCGAGTTCGCCTGCCTGGATCTGCAGGGGCGTGAGCTGGGCGTACCTGTGCATGAGCTGCTCGGCGGCAAGGTACGGGACAAGGTGCCGTTCGCGAGCTACCTGTTCTTCCGGCACCCGAACGAGGACGGCACTGGGGAGATCCGGACAGCTGAACAGCTGGTGGCGCATGCGCGCGAGCTGGTCGATCAGCACGGCTTCAGCGTGCACAAGCTCAAGGGGGGCGTGTTTCCGCCCGACTACGAGCGGGAGTGCTTCCGGGCGCTCGCCGAGGCGTTTCCCGGTCACCGGGTGCGTTTCGACCCGAACGGCGCGTTCAGTGTCGAGGAGGCGATCCGGTTCGCCAGGGGGATCGAGGACCTCGACAACGACTACCTGGAGGACCCGACCTGGGGTCTGAACGGGATGCGCCGGGTCCGTGAGAACACACCGATCCCGCTGGCCACCAACACCGTGGTGGTGAACTTCGAACAGCTCGCCGCCAACGTCCGCGACCCCGCCGTCGACGTGATCCTCCTGGACACCACGTTCTGGGGCGGGATCCGGCCGTGTATCAAGGCGGCCGGGGTCTGCGAGACGTTCCAGCTGGGCGTCGCGGTGCACTCGTCCGGTGAGCTGGGCATCCAGCTGGCGACGATGCTGCACCTGGGCGCCGTCGTACCGAACCTGTCCTTCGCCGCGGACGCGCACTACCACCACCTGCGCGACGACCTGATCGTCGGCGGCAAGGTGCCGTACGCCGACGGGGCGATCGCGGTACCCGAAGGACCGGGCCTCGGTGTGGAGCTGGATCGCGACAAGCTGGCCGAGTACGCCGAGCTGTTCCGCGAGCTCGGTCCCTACCCGTACGACCGCGACCCGGCCCGCCCGGACTGGTACCCCCTGCTCCCGAACACCGATTGGGCCGACCCGTCATGACGATCCCGACCAGCGCCGATCTGGCCAGCGACGTTCTCACCCATACGTACGACGACATGTTCAACCCGCCCGGGCTGACGAACTTCCTGGGTACGGCGCAGGTCGATCACGACGTGATGGCGATCCGCAGCGTGAACTTCCCGCCGTACTCGCACGGCGACACCATCACCGGACAGCTCTACGTGGACGGACGGCTCGCCCGCTCGTACGGGGGAACGGTGGAGGTGGTGTGGCGGCCGGACTGTGTCGTACGGTCCACCACTGTCGACGGACTGGACTTGCGGACGACCACTGCCTGCGCGCCGGGTCGCCCTGCCGTTGTCGTGCAGCTGGAGATCACCGGCGCACCAGGCCGTACTGTCCAGCTGGGTTTCGCGCTCGAGAGCACTGCGACTCGGTCAGACAGCGGCTGGTTGCGTCCGGAGCCTCCGTCCGAGCCGAACACGCTGTCCGCCCAGGGAGAGCGGGTAGTGGGCACAGGTGCTTCCGGCACCGCGGTCAGCCTGCAGGGCTTGGACGTGGCGGCGACGGTCGACCGGTCGATGCTGAAGGCAACAGTAGAGCTGGATGGGTCCGGCAAAGCGCAGTTGTCGTACGTACACGTGCTGTCCGGTTCGCTGGAAGAGGCGACCGAGCACTTCGACGTGTGCGTTGCCGACGTACCTGCCGTGATCACTGTGGCCGAGGGCGTGTGGGACATGGCCCTCGCCGATGCGTTCGACCCGAACGGTGACGGCTTCAGCGGTTCGCTGCCGGTGCTGGAGACGTCGAACGAGGCGTTGCAGAAGCTGTACTGGTGGGGTGTGCTCGGCGTCATCTGGTTCCGGCGCGACAACCCGGCCAGCGTGCTGGGGCGTACGTACGACACGCTGATGCCCAGGTACTGGCAGACGACCACCTTCATCTGGGACTACAGCCTGTCCTCGTTGACCCACTCGTTGCTCGACCCGGAACCGATGCGCAAGCACATCGAGCACTGGATCGACCTGGACATCCACAAGCACTTCGGTACCGAATGGCTCACCGGTGGACCGGTCGGCTACTGGTACTCGGTCAACGACTTCGCCATGACCCGGCTGGTACGGGACTACGTGCGCTTCACCGGCGATGAGTCGTTCCTGGACACCACGGTTGGTCCGAAGGCGGTCGGCGAACACGTACACGACTGGGCGACGGCGTGGCGCGGTCTGCGTGGTGAGCATGCGTTGGCCGACTACGGCGACATCGACAACTTGCTGGAGTGCGTGAGCAGCTACGTACACGAGGTAGCGAGCTTCAACGCGGCCAACGTGTGGTGCATGCGCGTAGCCGCTGAGATCGCGGACCGCTCCGGTGACTCGGACCGGGCCGCACAGCTCCGCAAGGAGGCGTCAGCACAGGCAGGTCATGTCAACGAGCTGTACGTCGAGGGCAAGGGCTTCTGGCACGCGCGGCAACCGGACGGCACGCTCGTACCGGTCCGGCACTGCTACGACTTCAACCTCATCGGTACGACCATCCCGGACGACCTGTCCGAGTCGCAGTGCGCGGAGATGGTGTCGTTCTTCCAGCATGAGCTGCAAACACCGACCTGGATGCGCGCACTGTCCCCGTACGACGCCAACGCGGGCTTCAGCGTGCGGCCGGATCACCAGTGGAACGGCGCGTACCCGGCGTGGCCCGCTGATGCGGCGCGTGCACTTTTCGCCCTTGGTCGTGGTGACGTGGCACTCGACTGGCTGCCCGGTCTCGCCAAGACCGCCAACCAAGGACCCTGTGGACAAGCGCACTTCGTCGAGGAGGCGCAACCGGCGATGGCGGGTGGAGCGCAGAAGTCGCCGCCGCAGTTCCCGTACCTGATCGACTGGTCCTGCTCGTCGTCCGGCGCCTGGGTCAGCCTGCTCCTGGAGGGCATCTTCGGCATTGAGGTAGCCCTGGACGGCACTGTCACCGCGAACCCCCAGGTAGCGGCCCTCGACCCCGACGCCCGCCTCACCGGCCTCCGCGTCGGCGATTCCACCTACACCATCACCGCCACCGGCCTCGCCTGACACCCCACCCCCCCCACAACCGTCTCAGGGGTCAACCCCGGAGGTGTTGGGTTGGCCCCTGAGATTCTGGGGGCCAAACCCACAAGCTCGGGGGTTGACCCCTCAGATGGGGCGTCAGGCGGAGGTGTCAGTTGGGCACGGGTGGGGCGTGGGGTGGGGCTTGGGGTGGCTGGGCGTGGCTTGGGGTGGCTTGGGGTGGCTTGGGGTGGGGTTCAGGTTGGGGGTGTGGTGATGGCTTCCAGGAGGGATTCTTCGGCGCCGGCCAGGTGGCGGCGGAGTTCCTCGACGCACTCGTCGAGTTCGCCGCGTTCCAGCAGGCGGATCAGCTTGCGGTGCGAGGCGACCTGCTGGCGGGCGTCCTGGCGGAGCGCGTCCACCCGCGCGAGCGCCAGCCGCGCCTCGCCGGTGACCGCGTCGGCGGTGGCGATCAGCCGCTCGCTGCCGGTCAGCGCGACCAGGCTGCGGTGGATGGCCAGGTGGGTCTCGGTCATCGCCTCCGGGTCCGCACCGTCCTTGGCGGTCGCGGCGAACACCCGCATCGCCTCCCGGACCCGCTCCCGGGCCGTCTCGTCGGCGTCGAACCAGGCCCGGATCCCGGCCGACTCCAGCACCATCCGGGCCCGGCAGATGTCGGCCACCGCGGCCGGGTGCAGGATCGCGACGCTGACCCCCTTGTTCGGCTCCCGGACCGCGAGGCCCTCGGTGACCAGCATGGTCATCGCCTCCCGGATCGTGCTCCGGGCGACCCCGAGTGCCTCTGCCAGCGGCTGCTCACGCAGCGGCGTACCGGGCTCCAGGTCACCGGCGAACAGGGCGGCGCGGAGCGCGTCGACCACCCGGTCCACCGTGGTCGAGCGGTCCACCCGCAGCCGTTCGTACATGGGGTGATTCTCGTCCAGACCCGGCCGGATGTCGCGTCCGACCCTCCTCCGGAGGCACCCGGCGGACCGGCCTGTGGATAACTCCCGGCATGATGACCCGGTTTTCGGGCAGCATTTTGCCTGGTGGCCGCCCCTCTCCGCGGATCGGCGCGGTGAGCCACCCGAGCAAGCGAGGAGCAGACGTGGCAGACAACAAAGGACCGCTGCTGGGCGGCGGGTGCCTGGTGACGCTGGGTCTGCCGCTGATCGTCGTGATCGTGATGATCCTCGGGGTGCTCGGCAACTGGAACGCCTCGGCCGCCAGCTGCGAGACCAGCGACGCCGGCGAGAGCAGCCCGTTCGCCTGGCCGACGGAGAAGAAAGAGATCTCCAAGCAGTGGTCCGACGAGAGCGGTGACAGCCACAAAGGCTACGACTTCGATGTGAAGGAAGGCAGCAAGGTCTTCGCCGCCGGCGACGGCAAGGTCGTCTCGATCGACAACAACGAGATCCAGATCGAGCACGGCGAAGGCATCCAGACCCGGTACCTGTACCTGAAGTCGATCTCGGTCACGGTCGGCAAGGACGTCAAGCGCGGCGACCAGATCGGCACCTCGGGCTCGCACGACGAGGACTCGCCCGGGATGACCGGTGCGCACCTGCACTTCGAGCTCTGGACCCAGCAGGACAACGGCAAGCTCGCCAGCGTCAAGCTCCCCGACAATCCGTTCGGCGACGCGAAGCCGGCCAGCTCCGGCTGCAGCTGCGCGAACCAGAACCTGACCGGCGCCAACAACGAGCAGCAGGCGTTCAACTACCTGGTCCAGAACGGCTACAGCAAAGAGCAAGCGGCCGGCATCGTCGGCAACATGATCGCCGAGTCGCAGGTCCAGCCGACCCTGCTGAACGACGGCACCCCGACCGGGACGCTGACCAGCCCGGCCGACGCCGTCAACACCGGCCGCGCCTGGGGGCTGGTGCAGTGGTATCCGGCCAGCAAGATGATCAATGCCGCCAGGGGCGCCAACATCGACGACGCCACCATCGGTTCGCTGGCGTTCCAGCTCGACTTCGTCCGCAAGCAGCTGATCGGGGAAGGGCCGCTGCCGGAGAAGGGGGCCGGTGACGCGGTCAAGGCGACGACGACCTACAACGACGCCGCGTACGCCTTCGGCCGGTACTTCGAACGGTTCAGCATGGATCCGAACGCCGCGGAGTACAACAACCGGAGAGCGAACGCCAAGCGGGTGTACGAGAAGTTCGCCGGCTCGGCGCCGGCGGGTGGGGCGGATGGCGGTGGCGGCTGTGGCGCCGGCAGCGGCAACATCGCCCAGGTCGCGAAGGGCCTGGCCTGGCCGCAGGACGGTCACGACGGCGTCGCGGCCAGTATCGCGAAGCCGGAGTACGTGGCCGCGATGGAGGAGTACAACGACGGCTCCAGCGGCGACGACCCGTACAGCGACTGTGGCCGTTTCGTCGCGACCGTGATGCACATGAGCGGCGCTGACAAGGACTACCCGAACGTGGGCACCGACGTCCAGCGGAACTACCTGGAGAGTTCGGGGAAGTACCTATCCTGGCACTCGATTCCTCCGGGCGGCATGCAGCCGGGTGACATCCTGAACGGACCGGGTCACACCTACCTGTACGTCGGTCCGTGGGGCGACGGCAACGGGTACAACTCGGCGTCCGCTTCGCTGCACGGCCACGTGCCGGAGGCGAGCAACCTGTACAGCGTCGGTGAGCAGTTCACGGTGTACCGGCTGAAGAACGCGCCGGCCCCGACGACGACCACCCCGAAGCCGAACTGACGAGAGGGACAGGAAACAGCCATGCTGGACGAGAACCGGCGGCCGTTGATGACCGTCGCGGCGGTCGTGGTGGTGCTGGCCGTGCTGATCGGCGGCTTCCTGCTGCTCCGCGGCGGCTCGGAGGCCAAGCTGTCCGTGCAGTCGATCCCGAACGACCTGACCCTCACCATCGACGGTCACCAGGTCGCCGCCAACGGGGACGTGAAGGTGAAGCCGGGGACGCACACCTTGGTCGGTGAGCGGCGCGGCTTCCGGACGTACACCACCACGATCACCGCCCGCAGCGGCGACAACCTGAGCTTCAAGATGTACCTGTACGCGAACAGCGCCGAGGGCCGTCAGTGGGGGCAGAACAACCCGTCGCAGGAACGCGAGCTCGAAGCCGAGGCCGGGCGCAAGTTCGACCAGACCCAGGCCCGGCTGCGGCAGAAGTACCCGATCATGGCGAAGCTGCCGTACATCGGGCCGGGCTTCGAGGTCGACTACACGAACTCGAAGACCGACCCGAAGAACCCGGAGGCGATCTCGGTCACCATCGACGTCTTCGGCCCGGACGGCCGGACCAAGGCTCTGCAGTGGATTCAGTTCAACGGCTGGGATCCGGCGAGCCTCGACATCATCTGGTCGACCAGTAAGCCCTAGTGTCCTGAGCCGAACGTCCGACTCAGGACACTAGACCGGAAGGATGAGTTCGCCGCCCGGGGTGGCGATCGGGGCGAGCGGGAAGTCCAGCGGGTTGGTCAGGCAGCGGGCCGAGCCGCCGCCCTTGTGGAACTCGGTCAGGTCGAGGACGACCACGCGCAGGCCGAGCCCGGTGAAGACCTCGTGCAGCCGCTCGGAGCAGGCCGGCATGATGATCGTCTCGCCGACCACCAGCGAGTTCGCGGTGAACGCGAACGCCTCCTCGTCGGTGAGCACGATCGGGTCCGGCACGATCCCGGCCAGCTCGGCCTGGCTCGCGGCGTCGAACGCCGGCGGGTAGATCATCGCGTGCGTACTGTCCACCGGGCAGAACGGCAGGTCGAGGTGGTACATCCCCTCGTGCGCGATCCGTAGCCCGCGGACCCGGATGTTCCATTCGGTCGCCAGGTGCTTGAGCGCCTCCGCCTCGGTGCGCGGGCCGTACCCGACGACCAGGCCGTCGCCGAACACGAACGCGTCCCCGGATTCGAAGTGCGGCCCGATCCCCTCGCCGCCGGTCCGGGCGAGTGCGAACCCGTGCCCGGTGAACCAGTCGGCCGCGCTCAGCGACTCCTTCCGGCGCGGCTCGAACCGCATGTGCGAAAGCATCGCGCGGCCGTCCGCGGCGGCCAGCCCGAGGTTCATCGCGTACACCATGTCCGGTGAGTCCGGGCGCTGGTCGAGCACCTCGACCGAGCCGCCGGCGTCGACGATCGCCTGCCGCAGCGACTCCCACTGCTTCAGTGCCAGCACCGGGTCGGGCTGGTCCTGGGTGGACATGTACGGATTGATCACGTAGTCGATCCGGAAGTGGTCCGGGCGGACCATCAGATACCGGCGACCCCACTCCAGCGGCTGACCCATGCGTACCCTCCCTGACCGTTGAGACCGGGTGTCCGATCCCCTGATTGTCCGACAATCAGTCAGTTTGAGGCTCGCCGTATCCGGAGTCAAACCCTGCTCTGGGCCGGGCCGTCCGGTAAGGACTAACCTGCGGGCATGACCCCTGACAACGAGGTTCGCTTTCGCGCGTGTCTGGACGATGTGCCGGCTTACAAGCCGGGCCGTCCGCCCGAGCGGTCCGACGGCCGGCCGACGTACAAGTTGTCCAGCAACGAGAACCCGTACCCGCCACTGCCCGGTGTGCTGGCCGCCGCCACCGAGGCGGCCGCGCAGATGAACCGCTACCCGGACATGGGTGCGGTCGACCTGCTCGAGGCGCTCTCGGCCCGGTTCGGCGTACCGGTGAGCGATCTCGCGGTCGGGACCGGATCGGTCGCGCTGCTGTACCACCTCCTCCAGGCGACGGTCACCGAAGGTGACGAGGTGGTGTACGCCTGGCGCTCCTTCGAGGCCTACCCGATCGCGGTCCAGCTGACCGGCGCGACCTCGGTGCAGGTACCGCTGACCGCGGAGGCACGGCACGATTTCAAGGCGATGGAAGCCGCGATCACGGATCGTACGAAGGTCGTGCTGGTGTGTACGCCGAACAACCCCACCGGTCCGGTCGTCCGCCGCGAGGAGCTGATCGCCTTCCTGGCCGCCGTACCGCCGCACGTGCTGGTCGTGGTCGATGAGGCGTACCGCGAGTTCGTCCGCGAAACCGATGTCGTCGACGGCGTCGAGCTGTACCGCGACCGGCCGAACGTGCTGGTGCTGCGGACCTTCTCGAAGGCGTACGGGCTGGCCGGCTTCCGGGTCGGGTACGCGATCGGGCACCCGCCGGTGGTCGCGGCGATCCGGAAGTGCGCGCTGCCGTTCGGGGTCAGCTACGTCGCGCAGGCGGCGGCGATCGCGTCGCTCGGGGTCGAGGACGAGCTGCTCGAGCGGGTCGACGCGCTGGTCGAGGAGCGGCGGCGGCTCGTCGGCGCGCTGACCGACGCCGGGTGGCAGGTGCCGGAGTCGGAGACCAACTTCGTCTGGCTCGAGCTGGGCGAGGACACGGTGGAGTTCGCGGCGGCGGTCCAGGCGGAGGGCGTGTCGGTGCGCCCGTTCCCGGGCGACGGCGTCCGCGTCACGATCGGCGAACGCGAAGCCAACGACCTGTTCCTCGAGGTCGCCCGCAACTGGCGCAAGTAGCCCCGGCTCGGCGGGGGTGGGCATTTCGATCGGTGCGGTGGGGGCTCCGCGGGGTGGTCGTGGGAGGGTCGGTGGATGAGCACTCTGGTGTGGATTTCCGGGGCTTCGGCTGGGATCGGGGCGGCGCTGGCCGCGGCGGTGCCGTTTCCGGGGGCGCGGGTGGTGGACATCTCACGTGGCGGCGGTACGGCGGAGCACTTCCGCGCCGACCTCTCCGAGCCGGCTGACTGGTCCCGGGTCGCGGATCATTTCGCCGCCGAGCTGGCCGCGTACGCGGGTGAGCGGGTGATCTTCATCCACAACGCCGGCACGGTGACGCCGATCGGCCCGGCCGCCGGCGCGGACCCAGCCGCGTACGCGCGGGCCGTACTGCTCAACTCGGCCGCCCCGCAGGTGCTCGGAGCAGCGTTCCTGCGGGCGTCCGCCCACCTGAGCTGCGAGCGGCACCTGATCATGCTGTCGTCCGGTGCCGCGAAGACGGCGTACGCGGGGTGGTCGTCGTACAACGCGGGCAAGGCGGCCGTCGAGCACTGGGTGCGTACGGTCGGCCAGGAGCAGCCCGCGGACGGATGCCGCGTGATCTCCGTCGCGCCCGGCGTGGTCGACACCGCGATGCAGTCGGCGATCCGCGCCACGGACGAGACCGACTTCCCGTCGGTGGCGCGCTTCCACGACCTCAAACGCTCCGGCGCACTGACCACCCCGGAGGCAGCGGCGGCCGGCATCTGGTCGCTGGTCGGCCGGGACCTCGCGAACGGCTCGACGGTCGACCTCCGCGATCTCTGACCGGACCACACAAAAGCACAAAAAGAAGGAGTGTGGGGGCCGATCTCTGACCGGACCACACAAAAGCAAAAAAGAAGGGGTGTGGGGGTCGGCCTCTGACCCGGCCAGGGACGCGAGGAGCACAAAAAACGGTGCCGGGAGAGTGAGGCTTTCTCCCGGCACCGCGGTGTTGCTGGTGTTGCTCCGAATCAGTCACCCCACCGAGGTGGCTCTTTCGGGTCCTGCATCATCACTGACCAGGGAGGGTCAGTTGTTCTGCGCGGAGTCCTGCTCGCAGGTCTTCAGCGTGTCGACGGAGTTGCCGTCGTTGCCCAGACCGAGGACACCGGACAGGTTCGTCAGCGGAACGTTGCCGCCGATACCGGTCGCGGACAGCTCGTTGTGGCAAGCCTGGAACGGGCCGACGTTGTTGCGGCTGACCGACAGGATGCCGTTGCCGTCCGCCTTGTACCACTTGCGGTTGTTCTGCTCGCTACCCTGCTCACAGGTCTTGACCGCGGTCACCGAGTTGCCGTTGTTGAAGAAGCCGACAACGCCGACCACGTCGCTCGCCGGCACGTTGCCGCCGATGCCGGTGCCGGAGCCGAACAGGTGGCAGGCCTGGAACGGGCCGATGTTGTTGTCGTCGATCGCAACCAGGTCGCCGTTCTTCTTCACGCCGTACCAGCCGTGGTTGCCGCCGTAGGCCTTGCTGGCCGCCGACGCCGCGTCCGCCAGGCCCATGTCCTGAGCCTTCTTCTGGGTGTCGTCGAGCACGTTCGCGCTCACAACGGTGGCCAGACCAAGGGTGGCGACGGTCGCCACTGCCGCGGCTGCGACGATCTTGCGAGTTACCTGCATTATGCCAGGTTTCCTTTCGGGTTTGACGGATTCGTCTTAGTGCTAACGACACCTGGCAGACCTGGTTACAAACTTTTTGGCCGATTTTTTCGGCGCCGATCTCGTCCATAGCCGACCGGTGATGAGTTGCCTGACGAAGCAATCAAACCCGTGCTGACCAGGCAACTTACCAGCAACGGGACGGTCGCCGGAGCGAGTGGAAACTGAGATGAAACGACCCGTAACCGACCGATCCGTACGTCGTTGAGTCAGCGCGGGTGACGGATACCCGGTGAATCGGAGGATTGTTTCGGTGGGCTCGGTGGCCGCCGAATTGGCAATAGCACGATTCGTCGGAATATGTTGGAACCATTGCCGGAGTTTCGCGCCGTGTTTTTTCGGGGCAGGGCGCGACCGGCGGCCAGACCCGCTGCCGCGCGCATCGGCAGCGGTGGGAGACCCGGACCCTTCGTGGGTCCGGGTCTTTCCTGTCTACGGGGTACTAAGCGCGCCGGCGCTCCGAGGTGACCACCAGCGCGACCCCGACGATGATCACGGCGCCGCCGAGCAGGATCTGCCAGGTCAGGCTCTCGTTCAGGATCAGCCACCCGAGCAGTACCGCCACCGCCGGGTTCACGTACGCGTACGTCCCGATCAGTGAGATCGGCGCATTCGCCAAGAGATATGAGTACGCGGTGTACGCCAGCAGCGAGCCGAACACCACCAGGTACGCGAGGCCGAACCAGCCGGATTGGTCTACTTGATCCAAGTGCAGTCGTCCCGGTTCGCCGCGGAGTACGCCGAGCAGGATCATCGCCGTGCCGCCGAACAGCATCTCGTACAACGCCGTCACCAGCGGGTCGCGGGGCAGCCCGAGCCGCGGCGCGAAGCGGGAGCCGGTCGCCCAGCAGATCGTGCCGAGCACCAGGATCGCCACCGACAGCGGCTTCGCGCTCGTGTTGCCACCTGACAACGCGAGCAGCGCGGCGCCGCCGAAGCCGATCAGTACGCCGCTCCAGGTCATCGCCCGCGGCCGCTCGCCGCCGCCGACGCGGAGCAGCATCAGCCACAGCGGGATCGCGGCGACCAGGAGTGCGGCCAGGCCGGACGGTACGGTCTGCTCCGCGACCGCCACCGCACCGTTGCCGAAGGCAAGCAGCAGTACGCCGACGGTGGCCGCGCCGACCGCCTCGCGGCGGGTGATCCGCAGCCGCCGCCACCCGGACTTCAGCGCCAGCCCGGTGGCCAGCAGGATGCCGGCAGTGAGGAACCGGCCGGCCATCCCGAGCATCGGCGGGATGTGCGCCTCCACCACCACCCGGATGGCCAGGTAGGTCGATCCCCAGACGATGTAGACGACCACGAGCGCGGTCCAGATCATCGCCCCGGAACCGGCCCGGGAGTCGGGGCCTGCGACGTGGGCCGGCGCGGACGCGGCCATCCGTACCTCCTCGATCATGTCAGGGGTGTTTTGCACGAACGATGCTTACGTTAGAACCCGCCAGATCGGCCGCGCAAGGTGGTTTCCGGCCATCGATGCGCTGATTCCCGCCAGGTCACGGAGCCGATCGGCCGACTCGGGCGTGCCGATCGAGACCTATTTGTGACACTTGTCGTCGGTGTACTGGATTTCTGTCACATGAGCGCGATGATGGGACCAGTGGGTGGACTGGTGTCTCATCCTGAGACCGGTTCCGGTACCGCCGTACGCACCAAAGTCCAGACAGTTAGCGGATCAGGCACCTGGTCTGTACGGTGTCCGGCAAGATGGGAGTGAGACCAGTGAGGAGGTCCACTGCCAGCAGTGCATCAGCCCCTGGATCCACGAGGACCTGCCTGCAGAAGCCGCACCCGGCTGAAGGGCCGGCCCCCGTGCAACGTTGCGGTCGCGGCGATCCCGCGCTCGAACCCGAGGAGTGCATGTGAGTGAGACGGTGCCGGGCCCTGCCCCGGAAGTGTTCGCGCCCCACAAGGCGCCGGTCAGTCCGCCCCAGGCCTCCGAGGAGGTCGAGTTCGTCCAGCTGCTGACGCCCGAAGGCGAGCGCGTCGAGCACCCGGACTACACGTTCGACCTGGACGACGAGGCGATCAAGGGCTTCTACCGGGACATGGTCCTGGTCCGCCGGATCGACGCCGAGGCGACCGCCCTGCAGCGCCAGGGCGAGCTCGGCCTGTGGGCGTCGCTGCTCGGTCAGGAGGCCGCGCAGATCGGCTCCGGCCGGGCGCTGAACCGCAAGGACATGGTCTTCCCGACGTACCGGGAACACGGTGTCGCGTGGTGCCAGGGGGTCAACCCGCTGAACCTGCTCGGCCTGTTCCGCGGCGTCGACCAGGGCGCCTGGGACCCGAAGGACAACAACTTCCACCTGTACACGATCGTGATCGGCGCCCAGACGCTGCACGCGACCGGGTACGCGATGGGTCAGCAGCGCGACCACGCGATCGGCGACGCCGAGAGCGGCGAGGCGACGATCGCGTACTTCGGCGACGGCGCCAGCAGCCAGGGCGACGTGAACGAGGCGTTCATCTGGGCCTCGGTGTTCAACGCGCCGGTGGTGTTCTTCTGCCAGAACAACCAGTGGGCGATCTCGGAGCCGATCGACCGGCAGACCCGGATTCCGCTGTACCAGCGCGCGGCCGGCTTCGGCTTCCCGGGCGTACGCGTCGACGGCAACGACGTGCTCGCGACGTACGCCGTCACCCAGCAGGCCCTGAAGCGCGCTCGCGAGGGCAGCGGACCGTCGCTGATCGAGGCGTACACCTATCGGATGGGTGCGCACACCACCTCCGACGACCCGACCAAGTACCGGCTGAACGAGGACCTGGAGCACTGGAAGCTCAAGGACCCGATCGAGCGCGTGCACGCGTACCTGACCCGGCACGCCGGCGTGGATCACGACTACTTCGAGGAGCTCGACGCCGAGGCGGACAAGATCGCCGCCGAGCTGCGGGCCGGCTGCCTGGCGCTGCCGGACCCGGTGCTCACCGACTTCTTCCAGAACGTGTACGTCGATGAGACGCCGCAACTGGCCGAGCAGCGCGAGCAGTTCGCCGCCTACGCCGCGTCGTTCGAAGGCGAGGGCTGAGCGATGACGAAGATCACTCTCGGCAAGGCCATCAACGCCGGTCTGCGGGCCGCGATGGAGAACGACCCGAAGGTGCTCGTGATGGGCGAGGACATCGGCAAGCTCGGCGGGGTCTTCCGGGTCACCGAAGGACTCCAGAAGGACTTCGGCGAGGACCGGGTGATCGACACCCCGCTGGCCGAGTCCGGCATCATCGGCACCGCGGTCGGGCTGGCCCTGCGCGGGTACCGGCCGGTCTGCGAGATCCAGTTCGACGGGTTCGTGTTCCCGGCGTACGACCAGATCATCAGCCAGGTCGCGAAGATGCACTACCGGTCGATGGGCCGGATCCGGATGCCCGTCGTCATCCGGATTCCGTACGGCGGCGGGATCGGCGCGGTCGAGCATCACTCCGAGTCGCCGGAGACGCTGTTCGCGCACGTCGCCGGGCTGAAGGTGGTCTCCTGCGGCGACCCGGTGGACGCGTACTGGATGATCCAGCAGGCGATCTCGTCCGACGACCCGGTGGTGTTCTTCGAGCCCAAGCGGCGGTACCACGAGAAGGCCGAGCTGGACGAGGCGACGCCGCCGGCGCAGCCGCTGCACCAGGCGAAGGTCGTGCGCGAAGGCACCGACGCGACGCTGTTCTGTTACGGCCCGATGGTGAAGACCTGTCTGCAGGCGGCCGAAGCCGCGGTCGAGGACGGGCGGAACCTGGAGGTCGTCGACCTGCGGACGATCTCGCCGCTGGACCTGGCGACGATCTTCGCGTCGGTGAAGAAGACCCGGCGGGCGCTGGTGGTGCACGAGGCGCCGCTGTCGCTCGGTACCGGCTCGGAGATCGCGGCGCGGGTGACCGAGGAGTGCTTCTACCACCTCGAGGCGCCGGTGCTGCGGGTGACCGGGTACGACACTCCGTACCCACCGTCGCGGATGGAGGACGACTACCTTCCGGACCTGGACCGGGTGCTGGACGGCGTCGACCGGGTGATGGGGTACTGATGGGCGTACAGCAGTTCCGGCTCCCCGATGTCGGGGAAGGCCTGGTCGAGGCCGAGATCGTCAGCTGGAAGGTCAAGCCCGGCGACACCGTGAAGCTCAACGACACCGTGGTGGAGATCGAAACCGCGAAGTCGCTGGTCGAACTTCCGGTGCCGTTCGCGGGCGTGATCACCGAGCTGTTGGTGCCCGAAGGGGAGACGGTCCCGGTCGGTACGCCGATCATCTCCGTGCAGACCGAGTCCGCCGGCGCGGAACCACTCGCCGACGACATGGTCCCCACCATCCCCGAACCCGAAAACGGCGGCCGCACCGCCGTCCTGGTCGGCTACGGCCCCAAAACCACCGACGCCAAACGCCGCCCCCGCAAGTCAGCCACCCCGGCAACCGCAGCCTCCGCCAGCCCGGCGCTGGCTCCGGCTGCGGGCGCGAGCACACCCCCGGCCGCAGCGAGTGCTGCCGCGCCCGCCTCAACTCCGGCGAGCACACCCCCGGCCGCAGCGGGTGCTGCCGCGCTCGCCTCAACTCCCGCTCCTCCGGCGGCGACTGGTGCGCCTGCACCGGCGGTGCCTGCGTCGGCCGTACCTGGATCGGGTGCGGCTGTGCCGGGGCACCCCGCCTCAACCGGCTTGTCTGCAAGCACAGCTGCAGTTACAGGTGCTGCAGCGGTTGCTGGGGGCAACGGGTTGGCGCACGTGTTGGCTAAGCCGCCGGTGCGGAAGTTGGCTAAGGAGTTGGGGGTTGATCTTGGGGCGGTGACTGCTACTGGGCCGGGTGGGGTGATCACCCGGGCGGACGTCGAGTCGTACGTGGCGGCTCCGGCGGAAGCTGCTCCGGCGTACGCGGCTGCGGCTGCTCCGGCGTACGCGCCTGCGCCTGCGGTGAGTGGGCTGGGTGATACGCGGGTGCCGGTCAAGGGTGTGCAGAAGGTGATGGCGCAGGCGATGGTTGCCAGTGCGTTCAGCGCGCCGCATGTGACCGAGTGGATCACCGTGGATGTCAGCGCCACGATGGAGCTGGTCGAGCGGTTGAAGAACGATCGCGCGTTCCGGGAACTGCGGGTTTCGCCGTTGCTGATTGTGGCGAAGGCGGTCACGCTGGCGGCGCGGCGTACGCCGATCATCAACGCTGCCTGGGACGAGCAGGCGCAGGAGATCGTGTACAAGGGCGCGGTGAACCTCGGGATCGCCGCGGCCACCCCGCGCGGACTGATCGTCCCGAACATCAAGGGCGCCGAATCGCTCACCCTGCCGGACCTGTGCCGCGCACTGAACGACCTCGTCGCGACGGCCCGCGAAGGCAAGACGCAGCCGGCTGACCAAGCGGGTGGTTCGTTCACGATCACCAACGTCGGCGTCTTCGGCGTCGACGCGGGGACGCCGATCATCAACCCGGGTGAGGCCGCGATCCTCGCGTTCGGGGCGGTCCGGAAGCAGCCGTGGGTGGTGGACGACGAGATCGTTCCGCGCTGGATCACCACCCTCGCGCTGTCCTTCGACCACCGCCTGATCGACGGCGAAAAGGGCTCCACCTTCCTCGCCGATGTCGCGAGCATCCTCGAGGATCCCGCCCGCGCCCTGATGTTCTGAACCACCAGCAGCACCGAAGGCCCGGGCACCCACCCGGGCCTTCGCGCTTCTCACCGGCTTTGCGGAAACAATCCTGCGCCCAGCGACGGAAAAGTTCCGGAAAGAAGCAGCCGACGGCATCCACCTGCTGGTCGGTGAGAAGGTGTTGGCGTGCTGGTGATCTTGGTGGTGCTCGGTGCGGCCGTCCTGCATGCCACGTGGAACGCGATGGCGCACGGGGCACCGGACCGGGTCGCCGGGCTCGCCTTGTTCGAGCTGGCGGCCGGCGTGATCGGTCTGGTCGCGGTGCTCGTGATGGGGCTGCCACCAGCCGGTACGTGGGGGTACATCATCGCGTCGGCGGTACTGCATCTCGCGTACTTGGGCGGTCTGCTCGCCTCGTACCAGCTGGGTCAGTTCAGCCAGATGTACCCGCTGGCGCGCGGTACGTCACCGTGGGTGGTCGCCGTCGTGTCGATCGTGATCCTGAACCAGCAGTTGGCGCTGATCGAGCTGGCCGGCGTACTGCTGATCTCCGGCGGCCTGATCGGTCTCGTCTTCATCGGCCGCCCTGGACGACGCCAGGCTCCCGCGCTGCTGGCAGCATTCGGTACGGGCCTGATGATCGCGTCGTACACCGTCGTCGACGGCGTGGCAGTGCACAAGATGCCGGTCGCGACGTACATGGGCTGGGTCTTCATGCTTCAAGGTTTCGCGGTCCCGATCGCGGTCCTGTGCTGGCGCGGACCGCGCGCGTTCGACCTGCCGCGCCCGGCCATCCTGTCCGGCCTGGCCGGCGGTGTCGTCTCGATGGCCGCCTACGGCCTCGTGCTCTGGGCGCAGACCCGCGGCACGCTCGCCGCCATCGCCGCCCTCCGCGAGACCAGCATCATCTTCGGCGCGATCATCGGCGCCCTGTTCTTCCACGAACGCTTCGGCCCGAAACGCGCCGCGGCGGCGGCTGTCGTGGTCGCGGGCATCGTGCTGATCACCTTGGGATAAGGCAAAGGAACGAGTGCTGGGATAAGGAAACGAGTGGAGGCCCGGGCGGCGGACCCCCACTCGGTCTCGGGGTCAGCGCTGGACGGCGTCCAGCGCGTCGGCGATGCCTTCGCCGAAGAAGGAGTTGTTGGCGGTGGTGCCGGTGCAGCGCGCGTCCGGCGTGGCCGGGCAGGCGGTGTCGTCGGCCTCGCGCTGCAGGGCGCGCTCGAGCTCGCGCGGACCCCACCACGGGTGGGTGGACTTCATCAGGGCGGCGATCCCGGTGACGTGCGGCGAGGCCATCGAGGTGCCGCTCATCAGGCCGTACCGGCCGCCGGGGAGCGTGGAGAGGATCGAGCTGCCGGGAGCGGCGACGTCGATCTTGTGCAGGCCGAAGTTGGAGAAGCTGCTCTTCGCGACGGCGCGCGTGGTGCTGGCGACGGTGATCACGCCGGGGAGCTCGGTCGGCATGTCCAGGCAGTCGTTGTTGATCGTCCGCGGCACCGCGGTGGAGTCGTTCGGGCTGTTGTTGTCGGTGGTCTTGTTCGACAGGTCGTAGTTCGAGTTGCCGGCCGCCGCGACGGAGAGCGTGCCCTGGTCGGTGGCCCAGGCGTACGCCCGGCGCACTGCTTCCTGCACCGCGCCCTGGTCGCCGTTGTCCTTGCACCAGAACTCGAACGGGTCGATGAAGTAGCTGTGGTTCGTCACGGCCATGCGGTGCTCGGCCGCCCAGACGATCCCGCAGATCGAGTACTCGGGGTAGATGAAGCCGGCGTCGTTCACAACCTTCACCGACGCGATGCGTACGCCGGGCGCCACGCCGACGATGCCGACCCCGTTGCGCGCGGCCGCGACCGTACCGGCGACGTGCGTGCCGTGGGAGCTGGTTGTCGGCCGCCATGCACCGGCGGTGGTGTCCGGTACGCCGTTGTTCACGCAGCTGACCGAGTCGCGGGCGTCGAAGTTCGGCGCGAGGTCCGGGTGGGTGTCGTCCACGCCGCTGTCGTTGATGCCGACCAGGACGTTGCGGGAGCCGTCGGTCACCTGATGGGCCTGGTCGGCCTTGATCTGGACCATGTCCCACTGCTCGCCCTCGCGTGGGTCGAGCACCGGGGTCGCCTGGGCCTCGTCCGTCGCGTTCAGACCGCCGGCGCCTTCGCTGACCGCGGCGGTCCGGGTCGCACCGACGGACTGCACCTCGCGGCCGTTCTTTCCGGCGCGGACGTCGGTCCGGAAGTCCGGGTTCGTCGACTGGGCGACGATCACGCCGAACTGCTGGTACGACGTCAGGACGGTGCCGCCGGCGTCGCGGACCGCGTCCTCCGCCTTGCGGACGTGACCTGGGGTGGCCTTGGCGTTGACCACGTAGTTCATCAGTGGGCCGGCGGCCGGCTCGGCGCTCGGTCCGGCGTGCGCGCTGGTCGCGGCGCCGAGGGACATGCACGCGAGCGCGGCGGCGGAGAGGCCTGCCGCCAGCCGGCGGGGACGGGAGAATCGGGACACGCTGCCTCCTCAGGGGCTTGGCCGGGGCGGACGGGCCCGGACCGGTAACCGGAGACTCTAGAACCGATTCCGCGGCGACGGAGTTCTTTGTCCACAACGCACGGGAAACCCTGCGCTTGTCACTACCTAGCGTCTGCCGGATCACGCTCAGTTGCCCACACACTGTGGATCGGCCTGTGGATAACTCGTGGACAAGTTGGGGAATACCGTGGCTCAGCGGTGGATTGTCTGTGTGTGTAAGATAGATACAACAAAGATACGAGTCGTATGGGTGGGGAGTTCAGTGGTAGGCGGGGAGCCGGGCGGTCCGGCAGATGACGCGTTGGTGCTCGGCGAACAGACCGCGGAGATCGCCCGGGTGGTGGTCGAGGCGGCGCCCGAAGCCGAGAAGATCCCGGCAGCGGAGCGGGTGTACGCGTACGTGAAGGCAGCAATCCTGGACCGGGCGTACCCGGGCGGTGAACTGCTCACCGAGGGCGAACTGGCCACCGCGGTCGGCGTTTCGCGGACGCCGGTCCGGGAGGCGCTGCTCCGGCTGGAGGAATCCGGTCTGGTCAAGCTCTACCCGAAGAAGGGCGCGCTCGTACAGCCGGTGCTTCCGCAGGAGATCGACGACGTCCTGGAGGCCCGTGAGCTGATCGAGACGCATGCCGCCGCGCAGGTCTGGCCGCGCCGCAAGCAGCTGATCGAGACCCTGACCGCGCGCGTCGACGCGATGCGCGCGTGCCGCCGCGACGGCGACGCGAAGAGCTTCCTGGAGGCCGACCGGGCTTTCCACGAGGCGATTGTCGATGCCGCCGGCAACCAAATCCTGGCCAAGCTCTACAACAGCCTGCGGGACCGTCAGGTCCGGATGGGCGTGCCCGGGATCGAGGTCCAGCCGGCCCGGATGGACAGGTCGATCACCGCGCACCAGGAGATGATCGACGCGCTCGGTGGGAACAGCGTCGAGCGGTTCCTCGAGCTCGTCGTCACGCACATCGCCGAAGCTGCTACTGACTTGCGGGGGACTCGGTGACCGACTTCCCTCTGGGCGGACGGCGTGCCTGGGTGGTCTGGACTACCGCTGTCCTGACGTACCTCGTGACCGTTCTGCACCGCGGATCGATGAGTGTGGCCGGACTGCAGGCCGCGGAGCGTTTCCACATCTCGGCGTCCGCGCTGGCCAGCTTCACGGTCGTGCAGCTCACTGTGTACGCCGCCATGCAGGTTCCGGTTGGCGTACTACTCGATCGCTACGGCTCCAAGCGGCTGTTGCTCGCAGCGTCCGGTCTGCTCTTCGTAGCGCAGTCCGCCTTCAGCATGGTCGACTCGTACCCGGCAGCGCTGGCCGCACGGGCAGTACTGGGTGTTGGCGACGCGCTGGTGTTCATCAGCGTGCTACGGGTCGTCATGTCCTGGTTCCCCGCGCTGCGACAGCCGGTGATGTCTCAGGCGACCGGAATGCTCGGTGGTCTCGGAGCGATCATGTCGACTGTACCGATGGCTGCCGCGTTCCACGCGTTCGGCTGGACGCCGACGTTCGCCACCGCGAGCGTACTGAGCCTGCTGACCGGTGTACTTGTCCTGTTCCTGATCAAGGACGCCCCGTACGACGAACCGGTCCGCCGGGCGAAGCAGCCGCTCAGTGAGGTACGCAAGAACCTCCGCCGTGCTTGGAGAGAGCCGGGCACTCGCCTGGGGCTGTGGACGCACTTCACCACCAGCTTCTCCGGTAGTACGTTCGGACTGCTCTGGGGCTTCCCGTTCCTAGTCCAGGGACAAGGGGTCGCGCCGACCACCGCTGCGGCGATGTTGATCATCCCCGTCCTCGCGGGACTCTGCTACGGGCCAGTAGTCGGCCGGTACGCAGCCAGGTTCCCGTTCTACCGGTCCTGGATCGTGCTGGCAGTCATAGCGGGCTCAGTGGTGATGTGGACTGTCGTACTGCTCTGGCCCGGTCGTGCGCCGATGCCGGTACTACTGCTACTGATCGTCGTACAGGCGGCTGGTGGACCTGGTTCGATGCTCGGACTGGACTATGCGCGGACGTTCAACCCCACTACTCGGTTCGGTGCCGCCAACGGCATGGTCAACACCGGTGGGTTCATCGCGACCCTGTTGTGCATCGGCATGGTCGGCGTACTGCTCGACGCGTCGTCCGGTGGCGCACCGCAGGCGATCGGCGACTTCAAGTTCGCGCTGGCGTTCCAGTACGTGCTGTGGGCGATCGGTACGCGGCAGATCATCAAGTACCGGCGGAAGGCCCGCGGCAACCTGGCGCGGTACAACCCGGAGGCGTACCAGGCGCTGCTGGCGAACCGCATCTTGCCGCTGGAGGCTGAGACAGCGCGCTGACAGGGCCTGTCAGCCAAAAGCCAGGGTGGTGCCAGAGCCGGGCGGCACGGTAGTCCCAGTGCAGTAATCCACTGGGAGGAACCCGATGACCACAACGAACCAGGTCGCCATCGAGGCGGTCGGCTTGGTCAAGAAATATGGCAGTACCACCGCGCTTGCCGGCGTCGACCTGAGCGTGCCGACCGGTACGGTCCTCGGCGTCCTCGGGCCGAACGGCGCCGGCAAGACGACGGCGGTCCGGATTCTCGGCACGCTGGTCCGCCCGGACGCCGGCCACGCCACGGTCGGCGGCTACGACGTCGTTCGCGAGGCCGGCAAGGTCCGCAGCACGATCGGCCTGACCGGGCAGTACGCGTCGGTCGACGAGGACATGTCCGGCCGCCGGAACCTGATCATGATCGGCCGGCTGCTCGGCCACACCCGGCCGCAAGCCCGCGCCAAGGCGGACGAGCTGCTGGAGCGGTTCGAGCTGACCGACGCGGGTGAGCGGATCGCCAAGACGTACTCAGGCGGTATGCGCCGCCGGCTCGACCTGGCCGCGAGCCTGGTCGGCAACCCGAGCATCCTGTACCTGGACGAGCCCACCACCGGCCTGGACCCGCACGCTCGCAACGGCGTCTGGGAGACAGTCCGCAACCTGGTGCTCGACGGGACCACCGTCCTGCTCACCACGCAGTACTTGGAGGAGGCGGATGCGCTGGCCGACTCGATCGTGGTGTTCGACAAGGGCTCCGTGGTCGCGTCCGGCCGTCCGGCCGAGCTGAAAGCACAGGCGGGCAAGCAGTCGCTGGACGTCCGCCCGGCGGAGCCGTCGCATCTCGAGCGGGTGGCCGCCATCGTGGCCGAGTCGGTCGGCGTACGCCCGACGGTCGACGTGGTGAACACATTGGTCAGCGTGCCGGTGACGGACGGATCGTCGATGCCGGTGGTGGTACGCCGGCTGGACGAGGAAGGCATCGCGGTCACCGAACTGTCGTTGCGGCTGCCCAGCCTGGACGAGGTGTTCCTGGCGCTGACCGGGCACACCGCCGAAGCGAAGAAGTCCGAGAACGTTCTGGAAGGAGTGGGCCGATGAGTACGGCAACTCTCGAAACACCGGCCCACGCGGGCCACCGCGGCCGGCCGTTCGCCTGGGTGCAGCAGAGCCTGACGCTGGCCTGGCGGAACATCGTCCGGATCCGGCAGAACCCGGAAGCCCTGGCGGACGTCACGTTCCAGCCGATCATCTTCCTGGTGCTGTTCCTGTTCGTCTTCGGCGGGGCGATCGCGCAGGGCGCCGGCTGGCGCGACTACCTGCCGTTCCTGCTGCCCGGTCTGCTGGTGCAGACGGTCGTGTTCTCCACGATGGGCACCGGCGTCGCGCTGAACGACGACTTCGCGAAGGGCGTGTTCGACCGCTTCCGCTCGCTGCCGATCGCCCGAGTCGCGCCGCTGGTCGGTGCGGTTCTCGGCGACGCGGTCCGGTACTCGCTGTCGATCGTGATCCTGATGGGTACGGGTTTCGCGCTGGGCTTCCGCTTCGGCAACGGCGTCGGGTACGGCCTGCTGGCGCTGGTGATCGTGCTGGCCTTCGCGCTGTCGATGTGCTGGATCTGGGTCTGGCTGGGGTTGTCACTGAAGACCGCCCAAGGCGTCCAGGGCATCGCGTTCCTGGTGATGTTCCCACTCACCTTCGGCAGCAACGTCTTCGTGAAGACCGACACCCTCCCCGGCTTCCTCCAGGCCTTCGTCAAGGTCAACCCGGTCAAGTACCTGGTGGACACCATGCGAGGCCTGATGCTCGGCGGCCCGATCCAGAAACCCCTCCTGATCACCCTCGCCTGGATGATCGGCCTGGTAGCAGTCTTCGCCCCCCTAGCCATCCGCGCCTACCGCCGCCGCACCTGACCAACCACCCACAAAGGGCCCGGGATCTCCCCGGGCCCTTTGCGTGCGGCTAGCTGTTGTTGAGGTCGGCGAAGGCCAGGGGTTGGCGGGTGCAGAGGTAGGTTGCCCAGTGCAACTTTGTGGGGTGGCCGGCGGGGTCGCGGGTGATGCGGAGGAGTTCGCCGGTTTCGCGGCCGGAGATGGTGCGGTAGGTGTCTTCGGAGATGCGTTCGAAGACGGCGGGGGCCAGGTGTTCGGCGGCGTCGGGGGACTTGGCCTGGAGGACACCGGACTTGACCGTGAAGGTGAACGGGCTGCCCTCGGAGTACCAGGTGCCGAGGACGCCGGTGAGTTCGGCGGGGACCTCGGTGCCGGGGAGCCACGGGTCGGCGGGCAGCGGGTCCTCCTCGAGGACCTTGATCACCAGGTCGGTGGCCAGGGCGCTCGGTGCGGGGGAGGACGTGGCGCCGAAGAGCGCGATCCCGGCCGTACCCGACTCGCGATGGACGAAGGTGGAGGTGATGTGGCCGGGCATGCCGCCGTCGTGGCCGACGAAGAAGCGGTCGCCGCGGCGCAGCAGCATGAAACCGAGCCCGAAGGCCAGCTGCCAGCGGCTCGTGTCGGCCATGATCTGGACCTGGCACATCTCGTCCAGGGTGTCCTTCGACAGCACCTCGTCGACCGGGTTGGCGACGAACATCGCCCACTTGGCCAGGTCCTCGGCTGTCGACGCGAGCCCGCCGCAGGCGTCCATCGCGCCGATGTCGAGCAGCGGCTCCCGGACCGGTACGTCGGTCCACGGCGGCACGTAGTACCCGGTCTGGTTCGGTCCGCCGTCCATCCCGACGGTGGTCCGGCGCATTTCCAGCGGGTCCAGGATGCGGGCCTTCACCGACTCGTACCAGGACCGGCCCTCGATCCGCGCGACGATTTCGCCGAGCAGTGCGAAGACCAGGTTGGAGTAGTGGAACCGGTGGTGTGGCTTGCCGATCCGCTCGGCGTCGTTCCAGCCGGCCACGAGGTCGTCGCGGGACGGGAACTTCATCAGGTCCCAGACGTCGCCGACCGGCTCGCGCTGCATGCCGCTGGCGTGACTGAGCATCTGCCGGACGGTGACGCCGGCGTGCTTGGTCTCCGGGATGAGCTGGTCGACGGTGTCGTCCAGGCTGAGCTTGCCTTCGTCGCGCAGCGCCATGATCGTGACCGCGGTCAGCGTCTTGCTCTGCGACGCGATCAGGAACTGCGAGTCGGCGGTCGGCGGCGTACCCGGGTTGTCCAGGTCCGCGGACCCCACCCCGGCCGACCAGGCCAGCTTCCCGGCCCGGGCGACGGCGCCCACCACCCCGGGCACCCGCCCTTTGGATTGACGTTCGGCGACGAGACGCGTCAGCCCGTTCTGAGTCTGCTCCGCAATTTCTGTCACGACCAGGACCTTAGGCCCTGTCTGGTGATCCAAACAGGACCTTAAAGCAGCGAAATGACAAAAGGCAGGGCGGTTGGTGGGTGAAGTGACAAAAGGCAGGGGCGGTTGGTCGGGGGGATGTGCGAGGCTGGTGGGGTGCGCATAGCGGTGCTTGGGCCTCTCGCGATGTGGGCGGCCGACGGGAGTCCGCTCGACATCCGTGGTGCCCGGCTGCGTGGCTTGCTGGCGCGGCTCGCGTTGAGTGCGGGGAAGCCGGTTTCCGTCGAGACGCTCGTCGACGGGTTGTGGGGCAGCGAGGCGCCGAGCGCGAACGCTCTGCAGTCGCTGGTGTCCCGCCTGCGCGCGAGTCTGCCCGCGACCGAGTCGAGCATCTCGGTGCAGTCGGGCCCAGCCGGGTACACGCTGACCATCGGTCCGGACTGCGTCGACGCCCTCCAGTTCGAGGATCTGGTACGCCGCGGCCGCGCCCTTCTGACCTCTGACCCGCAGCAGGCGCACGCCCTTCTCGCCCAGGCCGACAAGCTGTGGCGTGGTGAAGCGCTGACCGACCTCCGTGACCTGCCCTTCGCCGCCGTCGAAGCGGACCGCCTGGCCGAGCTGCGCCTGGCCGCCGCGGAGGATCTGGCAGAAGCGGCTGTGAGCTGCGGCCACGCCCGTGACCTGATCTCCGACCTGGAGCAGCTCGCAGTCACCCATCCGCTCCGCGAGCGCGTCCACGAGCTACTCATCCGCGCCTTGTACGCCGACGGACGCCAAGCGGAGGCTCTGTCAGCGTACGAACGAGTCCGGACCACCCTTGCCGAGGAGCTCGGTGCCGACCCAGGCACCCGCCTCCGCGAGCTCCACGTGTCTGTACTACGCGGCGATGCAGTAGACCCAGCCGCAAAGAGCTCTGTCGTACCGGCACCTGCTCCAACGAAACCGCGCAGCAACCTCCGTGCACCCTTGACCAGCTTCGTCGGCCGTCAAGAGGACGTAGCCGAGCTGACCCGGCTACTGAGCAACGGCACTCGGCTGGTGACCATGGTCGGACCAGGTGGCGCCGGCAAGACCAGACTGGCCAACGAGACCGGCAGGAGCCTGGTCGACCAGAGTGGTGACGGCATCTGGTTCGTGGAGCTCGCACCGCTCGGCGACGCGGCCGATGTGGCTCCGGCAGTGCTGTCAGCGCTCGGGGCGAGTGAGTACGTGGACGTGTCCGCCGCATCTTTCACCACGACGCACATCCCGACCATCCGGGCCGCGACGCAGCGGCTGGTGGAGGTCATCGGCGACCGGCGCATCCTCCTCGTACTGGACAACTGCGAGCACCTCGTACTGGAGGTGGCCGGCCTGGTCGACTCGCTGCTGGCCTCCTGTCCACGGCTCCGCGTGCTGACTACGAGCCGTGAACCGCTGAGCATCCCTGGTGAGCATTTGCATCCGGTTGGATCACTCGGCCTGCCCCCGGAGGATCTGGTCAGCAGTACGGAGTCGTACCCGGCGATGCAGTTGTTCGTAGACCGGGCGCGCGCCGTACGCCCCGACTTCGAGCTGGTTGATGTGAACCGGGAAGCGGTCGCGGAGATCTGCCGCCGGCTGGACGGGATGCCGTTGGCGATCGAGCTGGCAGCGGCACGGCTGCGGGCGCTCACGCCCCCGCAGATCGTGGACCGGCTGAACGACCGGTTCCGGCTGTTGACCAGCGGTTCGCGGACCGCGCTGCCCAGGCACCAGACGCTGCGCGCGGTGGTGGAGTGGAGCTGGGAGCTGCTCGATCCGGACGAGCAAGCGGTGGCCCGGCGGCTGTCGCTGTTCTCCGGCGGCGCCACGCTGGATGCGGCGGAGCAGATCTGCAGCGACGAGAGCATCCCGCCGGAGTCAGTGCTTGGCGTGCTGGCGTCTCTTGTGGACAAGTCACTCGTCGAAGCCGCCGCGGACGAACGGTCCGTGCGCTACCGGATGCTGGAGACAGTCCGCGCGTACGGGGCCGAGCAGCTGAAGGCATCAGGTGAGTACGACCGATTCCGCCGCGCGCACACCGCGTACTTCAGCCGTCTGCTCCGCAAGGCCCGGCCGAAGATGCGGACCGCTGAACAAGTGCAGTGGATCGCCCGGCTCACCGCCGACAACGAGAACCTGCTCGACGCCCTGCGGAACGCGATCGACACCGGCTCAGCCCGCGTCGCGGTCCAGATGGTCGCGGTGCTGGGCGAGTACTGGACGATGAGCGGCCGCCCGGCGGAGGCGGTGAGCTGGCTGCAGGCCGCGCTCGCCGTACCGGGCCGGACCGTGCCACTGGACCGCGCCGAGGCGCTGTACGTGCTCGCGATCGGCCGGATGTCCAGTGAGGAGGATCCGGTCCGGGCGTTCCAGCAGGTGATCCGTGGGCTGGCCACGGTGCGCTGGCTGGCCCGGCGGCACCCGCAGCTGGTCGAGTCCGGGCTCGGTCTGTTCACGAACGCGATCTGGGCGGCGATCCGGCGCGACAAGGCGACCTGCTTCGAGCAGTTGGAGATCGCCGGCCGGCACCGCGATCCCTGGATTCGCAACATGGGCATCATGGCCAGCGCGATGTTCCGCGAGAACGACGGCGACACCGGCGAGATGGTGGTCAACCTGACCATCGCGCTGGCCGGCTTCCGCGACCTCGGCGACCGGTTCGGGACGTCGATGGCGCTCCGTGGCCTGGCCGGTTACCACTCCGGTCAGGGCGAGCACGCGAAGGCGCTGGAGTTGCTGACCGAGGCGCTCCGGCTGATCGAAGAGCTCGGCACAACCGACGGCGTCGCGCAACTGCTCGGCGGCATCGCGATGAACAAAGCCGAGCTCGGCCAGTACGACGAGGCGCGCGCCGATCTGGAGCGGGCGATGCGGCTGTCCGAGGAGACCGGGTCGCGCGGCGGTCAGGCGATGGCGAACATGGGCCTGGCCAAGCTGGCGCACCGGGCCGGGCAGTTCGAGGAAGCGAAAGAGCTCGCCGAGCGCGCGTACGCGATGCTGGACCTGAACGCGGAGCGGATGGCGCCGCACGGGCAGTCGTCGCTGCTCGGCCACCTCAGCCGCATGTACGCCGCCAACGGCGACGTCGAGGACGCGGAGCGGTGCGGCCGGCAGGCGATCGAGCTGGCGCTCACCACCGAGGACATGCCGGTCGTGTCCGGAGTGATCGAAACCGCGACGGATGCGATGCTGCTGACCGAGGGCGCCGAGTTGACAGCGCGTACGCTCGGGCTGGCGGCCGCGATCAAGGGCAACCGCGCGATCCCGGACGCCGACCTGCGCCGCGTCGTCGAGCAGCTTCGTGATGCCTTGGGCAACGATGCGTACGAGGTGGCGTACGACGCCGGTGCCGTGCTGACCCGGGACGAGGCGATCGCCGAGCTGCGAAAGCGCTACAGCCCGGCGGACGAGCCGGCTAGGCCGTGATCAGCTGCACGGCCAGCTCTCGCAACGACTTCTGGATCTTCTGCTCCGGCGGACGTGGTTCGGCCAGCATCCAGTCGTAGACCACGGTGTTCACCGCGCCGAGGAACGCCAGCGACAGAAAGCGAAAGTCCTTCCGCTTGATCTCGCCGCGCTCGACCGCGGTGTCGCCGACGTCGCGCAGATTGCCGATCAGCAGCTCCCGGAACGCGATCCGCTGTTCCTCGACCGCCGGACTCGTGCCGACCACCTCGACGAACGAGATCCGGGCCCGGCGCAGGTCGGCCATGATCGTCCGCAGGTACGAGTCGACGGCCGCCGCGATCCGCTCGGTGACCGGCCGGTCGGCGGTCCGGCGGAGCGCGTCGCCGGTGTTCCGGACCGCCAGCTCGATCACCTGCGCATGCACCGCGAGCAGCACGGCCTCCTTGTTCTGGAACTCGTGGTAGAAGTGCCGGGTGGACACTTTCGCCTGTGTGCACAGGCGTTCCACGGATGTCGCCGGATATCCATCGGTCCCGAAGAGTTCGAGCGCGGCGGCCAGCAGCCGTTCCCGGCGCGCGGCCTTCCACTCCTCGACTGACCGCCCGGAATAACGGCGTACGGAGGGTTCCCTCATCACACCTCTTGTCGCTACCCCGTGCCAGATGCCGGACATCCTATCCACCCCTCGGCGCGGGTGGTACCTCAGAGGTCAGTCCGGCCGGGGCGCGGCCGTCAGTCCGGTTTGGTGTACCCGGTGCTGCCGTCCAGCAGTTCGCGGATGATGTCCAGGTGGCCGACGTGCCGCGCGGTCTCCTCGATCATGTGGCACAGCACGTACCGCAGCGAGGCCGCCTTCTCGGCCGGCCGGCCCTGCTCCACGGCGTCCAGCGGCAGGTCCGCGATGGTGGCGTTGGACTGCCGGCACTCCGCGTCGTACTCGTCCAGCAACTGCTCCAGCGGCACGTCGTCGACGAACATCTCGGCGTCCTCGTGTGCCCCTTCGACCCACGGTGTCTGGCCGGTGTCGGGTACGCCCGCCATCCCCAGCTGGAACCAGGAGTACTCCACCCAGCGGAGGTGGGCGACCAACCCGGCCGGGGTCATCAATGGCGAGGTCGGCACCACCTTGCGGTGGGCATCCTCCGCGCTCAGTCCCAGACACTTCATCCGGACGAACGACCGTTGCAGGTCAAGCCACCCGATCAACTGCTCCCGCTCACCGGCCGCCAAAGCCGGCCGCTGTACTTCGGTCATTGCACCTCTTCGCACTAGGAGAACAGCACCGTACCGACCCCAGCACGCACCCAACCAGCCAATTACGTCCTGATCAGCTACTTGGTCAGCTACTGGTCAGCTTCCAGCGCTGGCAGGGGCCGTTCCAGTAGTGCCAGACGATCAGCTGGTCGACCTTCTGGTCCACACAGTTCGGCACGTCCAGCGTGTACCCGGTGTCCGCCTGCTGAATCGTCCAGGTGCCGTCGATCGCGGGCTCCACCCGCCAGCGCTGGCACTCGGACTCGTCGACACCGAACACGATGACGGTCGCGGCCGGTTGCCGGGAGCAGCCGGACAGCTGGAGCGCGGTGTTGGTGGACGGGTCGATGATCTGGTAGATGTCATCGCCCAGCGGCTTGAACTGCCAGCGCTGGCACGGGCTGGACGGAATCCAGTCCCAGGTCCGGACGCCGGATGCGGGATTGCAGTCCTTGATGTCCAGTACGTAGTCCTTGCCGGCGGGCTGGCGAACTGCACCGACCTTGTAGCGGCCGTCGAGCTGGGTCGAGTTCATGGCCGCACGCAGGACCCACTGCTGTTCCGGTACGGCGGCACAGGTCCGCTGGATCACCTTGGCGCCATTGGCGGTCCCGGCGTTCTCCACAGCCGCGCACTTACCGCTGTGCGCGAACCGCAACCGCACTACGGTGTCGTAGCTGCTGCCCTCTACATAGTCGAGCAGCACTTGCTGGTTCCCCGTACCCACGCATTTCCACTGTACGAGCGGAGTGTTGTCGTCCGTACTTTGATTGCCGACGTCTATGCACCGCGGTGAGCCGTCGAGCGATGCCCCGTTCAGATGCACCATCTCCAACTGGTACTGCTCTGTTCCGGCTACAGGCACTACCCGGAACCGCTGATGGAGTCCACCGAAGCAGTCCCACTGCTGGATCGCCGCCGGGTCCGTTTGACTGGCGCCAGCGACCTCCATGCACTTGCTGCTGTTGCGGGACACCAGTTCGTACGTCCGGGGCTCGATGTCGAACTTCGGTCCGGTCCCGGCACCGACCGCTGCCTCCTTCCAGTCAGTTACGGGTGCACCGAACGCGGTACCGGTCGACAGCAGCCGTGAGACCTGGCGGCCGCCCCCGTCGAGCGACCCGATCAGTGCGGCGTCCTCCTTTCCGTCCTTGTTGAAGTCGCCGACCTGCAGTGCGGTTCGCACCGGATCCCAGTCGGCCCCGGTCCACCAATCCGACAGCGTGTACGCGGTGCCGGTGGAGTGGAACACCTTCAGCGTCGTACCGGTCCCGTTGTCGTAGATCGCGACGATGTCGTCCTTGCCGTCACCGTCCACATCGCCCACAACCGGATGGCCCTTGTCGGCGCAGTAGTCCCCGTCGTACGCGGGAGCCGCGCTGCCGAACGCCGTACCGGTCGATGGGTACATGTCGACGACGGTGTGGCATGCACTGACCTTCCGGACGACGGCGAGGTCGTCCTTGCCGTCACCGTCGACATCTGCGACGACCGGTTCGGTCAGTGCCCAGTCGCCGCCGGCGGTGGTCGTCTGCAGCCACTGCATCGGTGCGGAGAGGTTGCCGCCGAGGAAGACGAGGAGGCGCCAGGTGCCGTTGCCGGTGTTGAGCTGGACGACGATGTCCGACGCGTTGTCTCCGTTCACGTCGCCCGAGGTGACGTGGGCACCGGCGATCGTCCAGTCCGGCGTGGGCGCCTTCCAGATCGGCGTCGGCGGCGGGTCGTACCGGTTGCCGTCAGAGGGCAGTACGTAGAGCGCCGGCCGGCGTCCGGGCTCGTCCCGGAAGAAGGCCACGTCGGTCCGGCCGTCGTTGTCGAAGTCGCCGTGGACCGGCAGGCTGCGGGACAACGCGAACCCGCCGTTGACGCCGCTGTCCCAGGACAGCGTGCCGGTGCCGAACGTGCCGTTGACGCTGTCGACGTTCCAGATACCGGTCCGGCCGAAGCCCTGGTCGAGCACCATCACCACGTCGGCGGCGCCGTCGCCGTTCACATCGCCACGGACCCGCGGTGCGGTCCCGTTGCTCTTCGCGAGGAGCGTCCAGGACGTGTACTTCGCACTCGGGTTGCCCGCCCGGTCGACGGCACGGACGTACAGCCTGCGACTGGTGGCCGGCACACTCACCGGCAGGTCCGCCGTACCGTCCGGCTTCGCCTTCACCGTGAGCAGGATCCGATCCTGACTGAACCCGTACAGGTACTCGGCGACATCGGTGTCGGCCGCGGCCGGGGAAATCTTGATGATGCCGACCTCCCGGGCGGGCCGGCCGGGCAGGCCGTTCGGGAAGTCGGTGGAGGAGAGCGTCGGCTCGCTGGGCCTGGTGGCGTCGAGCGTGAAGTAGCAGCGGGTGGTCGCGGGCCCGAAGTCGATTCCGTCGCCCGCGACCTGGTCATCGCTGCGGGCCACGTAGTAGTACGGCGTGCCCGCTGCCAACGTTCCATCGGGCACGGGCGCCCAGCTGAACGCTGCGCCGTTGCCTGTGAGTGCGGTGTCTTGCTGGTAGACCAGGCCGTCGTCCGCGACGCGGTGGATCTCCAAACGGTTCACCAAGGTGTCGCCGTCGGGGTCGCTGCCGACGGCTGAGAAAGTCGGCGTGGAGTCGTTCACCGGTGTCGGGGCGGCCGCGGTTCCACAGGCCTTCGGGTAGTCGAAGTTCAGCTTCTGCGGTGCCCGTGGTGGATTGTTGTACGTGACCACGATTGACGCGGTCTCGCCGTGAAACCTCTTCCACTGCGCTTCGTTGCCTTCGTCCGGGGCGCGGAGCCCGAGTGAGATCGAGGACTCGCGCCGGTCCGCGACGCCCTGCAGAAGCGCGGTCAGCGCGGGTGAGGCGAAGCCCATCGACATGTCCGGCTGGTGGCCGGTCCAGGCGTTGCCGCTGGCAGTCGCCAGGTACTGCAGCCAGCCGGTGTTGTTCCAGGTGACCGCGTTGGCCCGGCTGATCGGGGTGGTTCGGTACAGGTCGGTGGGCGTCGGGCTGCCGGTCGGTGAATGATCCAGCACGATCGTGAATCGCGCGTCGATGATGCGGGCACCCGCGATACCCGTCGTGGACAGCTGGAAGAGCGAGCGGTACGTGTCGGTGTCCGGTCCCCACGCCTGACCCACCTTGGCGCCCTGGTCCCGGTCGTACGCCCAGTAGCTGTCATTCGGGTGGACAAGTCGGATCGTAGCCATGTCGTTCTGTGAGCCAAGGAGTTGGTCTTGTGAGTTGTCTTCCTAAGACCGCTTGGCCTCCGACTTGGCGACCGCCGTTCTGACCTGTACGGACGGTGGCGCACTGGCTGCGATACCAGCGTGCAGGCCTGGTATCAGCAGCAGAGTGGCAGCTACCAGTGCCTGGATGATCCTTGCGCGCACGGCGGCCCCCTGCCATTCACGGTGCTGGCGACGCTGCCACGGTCGCACGGCGACCGGACGGCCGGAATGCCTTCGACCAGCGTCGAATCCGGCCAGTGGGCCATTCGAGTGAGGTGGAAGGCGTTGCCGGGCGCGGGATTCGGGTCGTGCACTGAAAACTGCACCCCGCCGCCCACTTCAGGGGGAACCATGCGATATCGCCGCCGTCTGCTGTTGACTCCGACAGCCGTGGTCGTGGCTGTCAGCCTGATCGCCACCACGCCAGGGACCGCGCCTGCCGCGCAGGCTCCGGCCAAGCACACCGCGGGCCACGTCAAACCGCCCAGAGAGAAGTCGGTCCCGATCGAGAAGCTGCCCGCCAAACCTGGACTGCCCGACGAGGACGCTCAGCGTGCTGTCACCCAGGTGCCGCAGCCGCGGTGGCCGGCGCCTGGCCGGGCCGAGGTCTCGCTGCCGAAGCCGCAGGCGCAACCGGTCGACTGGGGAGCTGTGCTGACGGCCCGCCCGACGACCAAGGTCACCGGGCCATCGGAGCAGGTGGGTTCGCTGCCGCTCCGGATCGGTCCCACCGCGGCCGCGAACAAGCAGGCAGCAGCAGCGGCCGGTGCGGCCGGTGCGCCCGGTGGTGAGGCCGGCCAGACGCCGGCGAAGGTAGCGTTGCAGATGCTCGGGCGTACGGGCGATCAGCTGCGGTTCCGGCTCAACCGGACCGACGGGATCGCGCGGACCGGCAAGGTATCGCTCCGGATCGACTACAGCGGCTTCCGGCAGGCGTTCGGTGGCGACTGGTCCACTCGGCTGCAACTGGTCAGCATTCCGGCCTGTGCGGGCTGTACGCCAGTGCGCTTGCCATCGCACAACGACGGCAAGGGCGAGCTCTCGGCGGACGTACCGGCCACGGCTGGGCCGACCACCTTCGCCCTGTCGGCTGCGCCATCAGGTCCTGCCGGTGACAACACGTCGACCTCGCTGACGCCGACCGCGACGTGGCAGGTCGGCGGGTCGTCCGGCGACTTCAGCTGGTCGTACCCGATGCAGGTACCGCCGAGTCTCGGCGGACCGAAGCCAACGCTCGCGCTGGGCTATTCGTCCGGTTCGGTGGACGGACGCACCACGGCGTCGAACAGTCAGGCCTCTTGGGTCGGCGCCGGCTTCGAGTTCGCTCCCGGCGGCACGATCGAGCGACGGTACGCCTCTTGTGCTTCGAAGACCGAACAGAAGGGCAACAACGGTACCGCCGTCACCGGTGACTTCTGCTGGGCGACCGACAACGCCACCTTCGCGCTGAACGGTGCCGGCGGTGAGTTGGTGCTCGACGACCAGACTCATACCTGGCACTCCCGCACCGACGACGGCCTGACGATCGAGAAGCTGTCCGGCGCGGACAACGGCGACGGTGGGCCGGACTCCGGTCTGGCCGCGAAGGGCGAGTACTGGCGGATCACCGACAAGAGCGGGACACAGTACTACTTCGGTCTCAACAAGTTGCCTGGGGCAAGTGGTTCGACGAACTCCGCCTGGACGGTCCCGGTGGCCGGGAACAACGCGGGCGAGCCCTGTCATGCGACTGCGTTCGTGGATTCGTTCTGCCAGCAGGCGTACCGGTGGAACCTCGACTACGTCGTCGACCGGCACGGCAACACCATGTCCTTCTACTACGACCTCGAGACCAACAAGTACGGCCGGGCCGGCAAATCGACACTGGTCGCGGACTACGTACGCGCCGGCAACCTGAACCGGATCGAGTACGGCCAGCAGGCGGGCAAGTTGACCGACAACGCCGCCAAGGTGGCCCAGGTCAGGTTCGAAACCGCGGAGCGGTGCCTGAAGCCGAGTGGGTGCGTCGCCTCCGACTACGTGGACACTCCGCTCGACCAGGAGTGCACGAGTACGACCAACTGTGGTGACCTCCTCTACCCGTCGTTCTGGACCAAGAAGCGGCTGTCCCGGGTCGTCACCGAGGTCTGGCGCGGTACGTCGTACCAGCCAGTGCAGTCGTGGACGTTCCGGCAGAGCTTCCTGGACCCGCAGGACGCCGGCCGGTCCGGGATGTTGTGGCTCGAAGGCATCACCAGTACCGGTCTGGTCGGTGGATCGAAGGCACTACCCGAGGTGAGCTTCGCCGCGCAGGTGCTCCCGAACCGGCTGCTCGGTCCGGATTCACTGGGCCAGCCGACTCTGAACTGGCCGCGGATCAAGACCATCACGTACGGGACAGGTGGTCAGGTGGCGGTGCACTACCTCGGCCCGGACTGCACGGTGCCGTCGGACCTGCCGCCCGTCGACAACAACGGCAAGCGGTGTTACCCGATCAAGTGGACGCCGAAGGACCAGGCGGAACGGCAGGACTGGTTCGCCAAGTACGTGGTGGACCAGGTCACGGAGTCGGACCTCGTCGGCGGTACGCCCGGACAGGTGACGAAGATCGAGTACCCGGAGGCTCCGGCCTGGCGGCACGACGAGGAGGACGGACTGGTCGAGGTCGACCGCAAGACCTGGTCGCAATGGCGCGGCTACGAGAAGGTGAAGGTGACCACCGGCAACGGCCTGGACGGGCCGGCCACGGTCAAGACGAACATCTACTACCGGGGCATGGACGGCGATGTCCGGCAGGACGGCACCCTGAAGAGCGTCGACGTGACGGACTCCACCGGCGGCAAATCGGAGGACCTGAACCCGCTGGCGGGCAAGCTCCGCGAGCAGACGACGTACTCCGGGACCGCTGTCGTCGACCGGTCCATCACCGACCAGTGGGTGTCGAAGGACCCGACCGCGACCCGCGTCCGCGACTGGGGAACGACCAAGGCTTATCGCGTGCAGGACAAGGCGATCCGGCAAGACCAGGCGGTCGGCACCGGCTGGCTGCAGAGCTCGTCGTCGAACACGTACGACGAGGCGACCGGCCGGTTGACCGCCAAGACCGACCTGCGTGACGTGGCGAACCCGAACGACGACATCTGTACCAGGTACGAGTACTTCGACAACCCTGCTGCCGGGATCGCGGAGCTGCCTGCGCGTGAGCAGACCGTCAAGGTGTCCTGTGCCAAGACGTGGACGAACACCGACGTGCTGTCCGACAGCAAGACCAGCTACGACCCGGCGACCGGTGACAAGCTGGCGGTGCAGCGGCTGTCCGGCTTCGACACCGCGGGTAAGCCGACATACCAGACCGTGAGTACGGCGGACTACGACGCCTTCGGCCGCGTGCGGCACACCAGCGACGCGCTGCAGCACACCACGACCGTCGACTACACGCCGGCCGCCGGCGGTGCGCTGACGGCGAGCAAGACCACACAGCCGAACGGGCAGACGGCCACCAGCCGAGTGGACCCGGCCTGGGGTGAGGAGGTTGCTGTCACCGACGCCGCCGGCCGCACCACGACGACCAAGCGTGACCCGCTCGGGCGCTCGGTGGAGACCTGGCTGCCGGGCAACACCTCGTCGACACCGAACGACGCCACCACGTACTCCGATGAGCCCGGGAAGCCCGGTGTGGTTACCAGTACGTCGTTGCGCGCCGACGGCTCGACGGAGCTGACCCGTGAGTTCAGTGACGGACTGATGCGCCGCCGGCAGACGCAGTCCGAGTCCGCCGACGGGATCGGGCGGCTCATCACCGACTACATCACCGACAGCCGTGGGCAGGAGGTCAAGCAGAACGGCCCGTACCCGAACGACTCGCCGCTCGGTTTCGACCTCGTCAAGCCGACGGACGAGAAGCTGCTTCCCGCCCAGAAGCTCACCACGTACGACGACCTCGGCCGCCCGCGCCAGGAGTCGTTCCTGTCCCTCGGCAGCACCCAGTGGACCCGCTCGCACTCCAACGGGACAGGAGTGGAGACCATCGAACCGCCGGCCGGTGACCAGGCGACGACCCGGATCACCGACCTGCAAGGACGTCTGGTCGAGCTGCGCAACTACCACGGCAACAAGGCGACAGGTGGCTACGACAAGACCAGCTACACCTACACACCGGCCGGTCAGCTCGAGAGCGTGACCGACCCGGCCGGCAACGTGTGGCGGTACCAGTACGACCTCCGTGGCCGGAAGTACCAGGAGACGGATCCGGATCGTGGCGTCACGAAGTACACCTACAACGATCTCGACCAGGTGGTGACGTCGACCGATGGGCGCAACGTCACGCTCACGTACGAGTACGACTCCGCCGGCCGCCGGACCGTGGTGAAGAACGGCGGCACTGTCGAGACACAGTTGACCTACGACACGGTCAAGCCCGGTTCACTCACCAGTGCGACTCGGTACATCAACGGGAACGCGTACACGATGCGCTTCACCGGTTATGACGATGCGGGGCGTCCGACCGGTACCGCACTGGACATTCCGCAATCCGAAGGCGCGCTCGCCGGGTCGTACGCGGTCAGCACCTCGTACACCGCTGACGGGCAGGTGAAGAGTACGACCATGCCCGCGCTCGGTGGACTGCCCGCGGAGACCGTGACAGTCGGGTACGACAAGCGCAGCCGGCCGATCTCGCTGACGGGTGCGTCCTCGTACGTGAGTGAGACCGACTACACGCCGTACGGCGAAACCAGCCGACTCCAGATGACCAACGGCGACAACTGGGCCGAGCAACTCTTCGAGTACGAGGAGGGGTCGCATCGGTTGTCCCGAGGCAGTTTGCTGACGCCGAACGGCTACGAGTCCGACGTGCGGTACGCCTACGATCCGGCCGGCAACATCGTCAAGGCGACCGACAGCCCGACCACAATCGACGCCAACGACACGCAGTGCTTCGGGTACGACGACTACCGCCGCCTGACCCAGGCGTGGACGCCGACCAGCGGAGACTGCGCGGCCGCACCGGACAAGAACGCCCTCGGCGGACCGGCGCCCTACTTGTACAGCTGGACGTTCGACGCCATCGGTAACCGCAAGAGCGAGCAGCGGATCACTCCAGGCGGCGAAACCAACGCCACGTACGAGTACCCGGCCGCGGGCCAGCCGCAACCACATGCGGTCCAGAAGGTCACTACAACCGGGACCGGTGGGACGCGGGTCGACCAGTACGCGTACGACGCCGACGGCAACCTGCGGACCCGTACCAAGGAAGTCGGAGGCCAAGCGGTCTTAGGAAGACAACTCACAAGACCAACTCCTTGGCTCACAGAACGACATGGCTACGATCCGACTTTCTACGCGGCCGATGGGACCCGCATCCTGCGCAAGGACTCCACCGGTACGACGCTGTTCATCGGCGACACCGAGTTGCAGCTGAAGCCGGACGGGTCGTTGCTGGGCACGCGGTACTACTCCATGGGCGACCACCAGGTGGCGGTCCGCACCGGCAGCAAGCTCACCTGGGTCAGCGGCGACCACCACGGCACGATGACGGTGTCGGTGGATGCGGCCACGCTGGCCGTGCAGCGTCGACGGATCACGCCGTACGGGGAGGTGCGCGGCACCGCGCCGAACGCTTGGCCGGGGCAGCGTGGTTTCGTTGGTGGAGTCCAGGACGACGCTACTGGACTGGTTCATCTGGGAGCCCGGGAGTACGACCCGGACAGCGGCCGGTTCATTTCGGCCGATCCACAGCTGGATGCCAGCGATCCACAGCAGATGAACGCGTACGCGTACGCGAACAACAGTCCGGTGACCTTCAGCGATCCGGACGGCCAGCGGTACGTGACGGAGACGGTGACCACGCTGCGCGAGGTGGTCAAGGTGGTCTACAAGCGCATCACCGAGGAAAAGGCACGGCTGGTACGGCATACCAGGCTGCTGATCTTGTCCGTCAGCCTGTATCTGATGTTCCGCGCGATGGGCTGGAATTCGCTGGCGAACGCACTACTGGTTTACGCGACGTACGTGACCTGGGTGATCGTCCGGATCACCAGAACCATCCGCGAACTGGTCAAAGTCCAGGAACGCGTCACCCGAAAACTCAAACGCTGGGTAGGCGACGCCGAAGCCAAGGACCTCGACCGAATGCTCAAAGAATCCAACGACACCCTGCGCATGGCCCAACACGTAGCCGCTCAGGCAAACGCCATCCTCACCTGGGCCTACCAACTCAGGGCCGCGAATGCTCAGGGCAGGGGCGGCGGTGGGGGAGGCGCATCTGGTGGCGCAGGTGCCAATGGGATGGACCCCTGCTATTGGTACGGGTGCACGAGCCCGGACCCCCAGATCGACAAACTCGACAACAAGGAACCGGACCAGCCCTGGTGGTACAAGTGGCTGAAAGGCATCACCGCTGCTGTGCCCACCGCTATCGCGGGTGGCGCCTGTGCGGCGGGTACGGCGCCAAGTGGTCCCGGAGCCTGGGCGGCCGGCGGTTTCTGCGGCGGTAACGTCGCATTCTTCATCACCGACTTCTTCGACCGGTACTGGAACATGAAACACACGACACCGCGTGAGCAGGCGTACGACGAACAGCGTCTGAAGAACCGGGACGAGTTCCGGCGAACTTGTCACACCTACAACGGGTGCTAACGGCTAGCGGTTGTCCTTGATGCGCTTGGCTTTGCCCAGGGAGCGTTCGAGGGCGTGCGGCGTCACGATTTCCACGGAGATCGTGACGCCGACGCGTTCCTTGACGCGGTGGACCAACTGAGCTGCGGCGGTCCGGGGATCGGTGAGGCCGGGGGCGGCTTCTACCTGGATGGTTAGTTCGTCCAGGCGGTGGGGGCGGGTGAGGATGCAGAGGTAGTGCGGGGTGAGGCCTTCGATCAGGAGGATCTGTTCTTCTATTTGGGTGGGGAAGACGTTGACGCCGCGGACGATCATCATGTCGTCGGTGCGGCCGGTGATCTTTTGCATGCGGCGGTGGCCGGGGCGGGCGGTGCCGGGGAGGAGGCGGGTCAGGTCGCGGGTGCGGTAGCGGAGGACCGGGAAGGCCTCCTTGGTCAGCGTGGTGAAGACGAGTTCGCCTTCGGCGCCGTCGGGCAGTACCTCGCCGGTGACCGGGTCGATGATCTCCGGGTAGAAGTGGTCCTCCCAGATGTGCAGGCCGTCCTTGGTCTCGACGCACTCCTGGGCCACGCCCGGCCCCATCACCTCGGACAGGCCGTAGATGTCGACCGCGTGGATGCCGCTCCGTTCCTCGACCTCAGCGCGGAGTTGTTCGGTCCACGGTTCCGCGCCGAAGATCCCGATCCGCAGCTCGGTGTCCCGCGGGTCCAGGCCGCGCCGTTCCATCTCGTCGACGATCGCGAGGAAGTACGACGGGGTGACCATGATGATCCGCGCACCGAAGTCCCGGATCAGGTCCACCTGCCGCTCGGTCATCCCGCCGGAGACGGGTACGACCGTGCAGCCGAGCCGCTCCGCGCCGTAATGCGCGCCCAGCCCACCGGTGAACAGACCGTAGCCGTAGGCAACATGACAGACGTCGCCGGCGCGGCCACCGGCGGCCCGGATCGACCGCGCCATCAGGTCGGCCCAGTTGTCCAGGTCGCGCTGGGTGTACCCGACAACGGTCGGCCGCCCGGTCGTCCCGGACGAGGCGTGCACCCGCGCCACCTCGGTCCGCGGTACGGCGAACATCCCGAACGGATAGTTGTCTCGCAGATCCTTCTTCGTGGTGAACGGCAGTCGCCGAAGGTCGGACAGCTCGCGCAGGTCGTCCGGCCTGAACCCAAGAGCGTCCAGTGCGGCCCGGTAGTGCGGCACGTTCTCGTACGCCCGCCGTACTGTTGCCTGTAGCAACGACAACTGATGGGACCGGAGCTCGTCCACGGACAGCCGTTCGCCGACGTCTTGCAACTCCGTCGGGCAAGCCTCACCGAGCATGGAATCTCCTCGTACTAAGGGCGGGCGAGCAACGTCGCGATGCCCTGGCCGACACCGATGCACATGGTGGCCAGTGCGTACTGGGCGTCACGGTGCCGCAGTTCCAGCGCGGCGGTGAGCGCGAGCCGCGCACCGGACATCCCGAGTGGATGACCGAGGGCGATGGCGCCGCCGTTCGGGTTCACGTGCTCGGCGTCATCGGGCAGGCCGAGCTCCCGCAGTACGGCCAGCGACTGCGCCGCGAACGCCTCGTTCAGCTCGATGACCTCGATCTCGGAGAGCGCGACGCCCGTACGGCCCAGGAGCTTCCGGGTAGCCGGTGCCGGTCCCATTCCCATGATCCGAGGCGGTACGCCGGCCGCTGCCGTACTGACGATCCGGGCCAGCGGCGTCGCGCCGTACCGCTCGACGGCCTCCCCGCTCATCACCAGCAACGCGGCCGCGCCGTCGTTGACCCCGGACGCGTTCCCCGCCGTCACCGTCCCGGGTGACCGGAACGGGGTCTTCAGCCCGGCAAGTGCTTCGAGCGAGGTCTCACGCGGATGTTCGTCGGCATCCACCACGGTCACCGCACCACGCTTCCCGGGTACGTCGACCGCGACGATCTCTTCGGCGAGCCGCCCGTTCGCCTGCGCCTTTGCTGCCCGCTGCTGCGACCGCAACGCGAACAGGTCCTGGTCCGCCCGCGAGATGCCGAAGTCGGCCGCGACGTTCTCGGCTGTCTCAGGCATCGAGTCGATCCCGTACTGTGCCTTCAGCGCCGGATTGACGAACCGCCACCCGATCGTGGTGTCGAACACCTCCGCCTGCCGTGAGTACGCGGTAGTTGCCTTCGGCATCACAAAAGGTGCCCGTGACATCGATTCGACGCCACCGGCCAGCACAATGTCGTTGTCTCCGGCAATGATCGATCGCGCTGCGGACGCGACCGCGTCCAGGCCCGAGCCGCACAGCCGGTTGATCGTCGTCCCGGGAACCGAGTCCGGCAACCCGGAGAGCAGCACGGCCATCCGCGCGATGTTCCTGTTGTCCTCACCGGCTTGATTGGCGCAGCCAAGGATCACGTCGTCGATCCGGTCCGGGTCGAACGCGGTCCGGTTCAGCAACGACGAGATCGCGTGCGCGGCGAGGTCGTCGGGGCGTACGCCTGCCAGCGCGCCGCCGTACCGCCCGATCGGCGTCCGGACTCCGTCGACCAGGAATGCCTCGCGCCTCATGTTTCCTCCGGAAGGATGGTGCCTGACAACTGCCGGCTGCGGCCGCGGAACTCGGCGATCACCTCGTCGCCACGGGTGACCGTGACGTCGTAGATCGCGTTCCGGCCGAAGCTGGTGCGTTCGGTCGCGGTGGCCACCAGGACGTCACCGCGGTGCGCGGGCGCGACGAAGACGATGTCGCAGGTCTGCGCGACCGTCACCTGGTTGCGCGAGTTGCAGGCGAACGCGAACGCCGAGTCGGCCAGACTGAACACGAATCCACCATGCGCGATTCCGTGCCCGTTGACCATGTCGTCGCGCACGGTCAGTTCCAGCCGCGCGGTGCCGACGCCGACGTCGAGCAGCCGCATCCCGAGGCCGGCGCTCGCGGTGTCCTCCGCCCACATCGCCGCGGCCACTCGGGCCGCCAGCTCATGTGACACTCTGGTCCCAGCCACGTCAACGACTGTAACATCGCAGGCATGACGACCGACCTGCTCTCCTCCCACCGTGAGCGCCTGGACGGCGCGCTGAAGGCGATCCGCGAGCGCGGCTACCACTCCGCCTTCCCCGAGTCGCCGAGCCCGCGGGTGTACGGCGAGACCGCGGCGGCGGACGGGAAGTCCGCGTTCGAAGCGCATCTCGGCACGACGTACGCCCTGGACATCCCCGGCGCGCGCGGCACGGTCGTCTCCGAGCAGTCGCCGTACGGGATCGAGCTCGACGTCGCGTACCCGCGCGTGGTCGAGGACGGGCTGGACGAGCTCCTCGCCGCGGCGCAGCACGGGCTGGTGGATTGGCGCCGAGCCGGGATCGACGGCCGCACCGGGGTCGTACTCGAGATCCTGGACCGGCTGCACAAGCGGGTATTCGAGCTGGCCAATGCGGTCCAGCACACCAGCGGGCAGGCGTTCGTGATGGCCTTCCAGGCCGGTGGCGCGCACGCCCTGGACCGTGCGCTCGAAGCAGTCGCGTACGCGTACGAGGAAATGCACCGCTACCCGGCGACCGCGGCCTGGGAGAAGCCGGCCAAGAACGATCCGATCCGGATGGAGAAGACGTTCACCGTCGCCGGCCGTGGCGTCGCGCTGGTGATCGGCTGCAACACGTTCCCGACCTGGAACTCCTGGCCCGGCCTGTTCGCGTCCCTGGTCACCGGCAACGCGGTCGTGGTGAAGCCGCACCCGCTCGCGGTCCTGCCGCTGGCGATCACCGTCGACGTCTGCCGCGAGGTGCTCGCCGAGGCCGGCCTCGACCCGAACCTGGTCACGCTGGCCACCGAACGCGCCGGCGACGGTCTGGCGAAGCCGCTGGCGACCCGGCCCGAGGTGAAGCTGATCGACTTCACCGGCGGCAGCGAGTTCGGCGAGTGGCTGGAGCAGAACGCGACCCAGGCGACCGTGTTCACCGAGAAGGCGGGTGTGAACGCGGTCATCCTCGACTCGACCGACTCGTTCAAGGCGCTCTGCGGGAACCTCGCCTTCACCCTCTCGCTGTACTCGGGCCAGATGTGCACCACGACGCAGAACCTGTTCGTCCCGGCCGGCGGCATCGAGACCGACGAGGGCCACAAGTCGTTCGAGGAGGTCGGCGCCGGCCTCGCGGCCGCGATCGGCAGGCTGCTGGGCGACGACGCCCGCGCGGTCGAGATCCTCGGCGGCATCGTCAATCAGGCAGTGATCAGCCGGCTGGAGCTGGCCCCCGAGTACGGCGACGTGGTGCTCGAGTCACGGGCGATCCAGCACCCGTCGTACCCGGAAGCGCTGGTTCGGACGCCGCTCCTGGTCGCGCTCGACGCCGACGACGCCTCGGTGTACGGGCGGGAGTGCTTCGGCCCGGTGTCCTTCCTGGTGCGGACCGCCGACACGGCCCAGTCGATCGACCTGTTCCGGAAGACCGTGACCGAGGACGGCGCGATGACGGCCGGGATCTACTCGACCGACGAGAAGGTGCTCGAACAGACCCGCGAGGCCGCGCTCGACGCCGGGGTGGCGCTGTCGGAGAACCTCACCGGCCAGGTCTTCGTGAACCAGTCCGCCGCGTTCAGCGACTTCCACGGTACGGGTGCGAACCCGGCCGCCAATGCGACCTACACCGACGGGGCGTACGTCGCGAGCCGGTTCCGGGTCCTCCAATCTCGTCGCCACGTTGCGTGACGTCTACGCAGAGTCCCCAAGCACATACAGTGAGATTTACGTTAAAAAGTAACTGAGCGCCACATCTTGCGCTTCGTGATTCGAGCTCGGATACTCTCGGTTAGTTGAGTGTCTAAGTATCTGATCACGGGGGCTGGGGTGGAACTGGGGACGGGCAGGCATGCCCAGGTAGTGGCGCTGGTACCTGCCCACAACGAGGAAGCGGCGCTACCGGCCGCATTGGACTCGCTGTGGCAGCAGACCAGGCGGCCCGATCGGGTCGTCGTCGTCGCGGACAACTGCACCGACCGTACGGTCGAGGTGGCGCGCGCCGCGGGTGCGGAGGTCTTCGAGACGGTCGCCAACATGCACAAGAAGGCGGGCGGCCTGAACCAGGCACTCGGCGTACTGCTCGAGTTGCTGGCGCCGAACGATCGCATCCTGGTGATGGACGCGGACGGCGCCCTCGCACCAGGATTCGTCGAGCTCGCACTGAGCGAGTTGGACGACGAGACCGTCGGTGCGGTCGGCGGCATCTTCTGGGGCGAGTCCGGTCATGGTCTGGTCGGCGAGCTGCAGCGCAACGAGTACGCCCGGTACGCGCGGGACATCGAGCGCAAACGCGGTCGCGCGATGGTCCTGACCGGTACCGCGACCCTGCACCGCGTCGACGTACTGATCGCAGTCGCGGCGGCGCGCGGGCGTACGCTCCCAGGTCCGGCCGGCCGGGTGTACGACACCACCGCGCTGACCGAGGACAACGAGATCACCTTGGCGATCAAGACGCTCGGCTACCGCTGCGTGTCGCCGGCCGAGTGCTGGGTGGTCACCGAGGTGATGCCGACCTGGCGCGACCTGTGGCGGCAGCGCCTGCGCTGGCAGCGCGGAGCGATCGAGAACCTGCGCGCGTACGGCCTCAACCGCGTCACGCTCCCGTATGCCGTTCAGCAGCTCGGGATGGGGATCGGCGTCATCGCCATGTGGTCCTTCGTACTGCTGACCGTGCTCACCGCCGGCGCCGGGTACACCTTCCGGCCGCTGTGGCTCCTGGTCGGCCTGATCTTCGTCGCCGAACGCATCGTGACGGTTCGCCGCCGCGGTCCCCGAGCCGTCGTCCTGGCCGCCGTGATGGTGGTCGAGTGGGCCTACGACCTGTTCCTGCAGGGCGTACTGCTGCGCTCCGTCTGGGACTCGATCCGGCGGGCCGAGGCCCGCTGGCACCACGTTTCCGCCCCGGCCTCCTGACCGGGTTTCCAACCAGCAATCAGCTAGCAAAAGGATCAGCCATGTACGGACACACCAGCATGACCCTGCCCGGAACCACCCTGGCCGCCACCGGCGCGGCCACCAACACCCTGGCCCTGATGGTTGCGGGTTTCGCCTTGCTGTTCGCCGGACTCGCGGTACTGAAGTTGCTGCCGAAGCGTCGTTGAGCGGACCCTGATGCGGAAGGCAATCCGCCCATCGCCGACCGTCCAGGAGACAGTTGTGACCCAGAATCTGACCGAAGTACTCGCCTACTACGACAGCTGGCTGGCGTTCAACCAGCGGTTCCAGCGGGTGCCGGGCGTGCAGGTCGCGGTGTACGCCGACGACGCGATCGCGTTCTCCGCGGCGTACGGCGCGGCCGATGTGGAGCAGGACGTACCGCTCACCGAGCAGCACCTGTTCCGGATCGCGTCGCACTCGAAGACGTTCACCGGTACGGCCGTCTTCCAGCTCGTCGAGCAGGGCCGGCTGCGGCTGGACGACAAGGTGTCGCAGCACGTCACGGAGATCGTCGGTACGCCGATCGGTGAGCGCTCCGTCCGCGAACTGCTCGCGCATGCCGGCGGTATCACCCGGGACGGGCTGGCTGCGGACTGGTGGCAGCTGGAGACGAACTTCCCGGACCGTGAGCAGTTGCTCGAAGTGCTGCGGGACGCGTCGTCGGCGGTGATCGAGGAGAACGAGCGCTTCAAGTACTCGAACATCGGGTACGGCTTGCTCGGGCTGGTGATCGAGGCGGCGAGCGGTACGCCGTACAACACGTACGTCCAGACGGCGATTGTGGACAAGCTCGGACTGACCCAGCTCGGCCCGGAGCTTGATCCCGCGCGGGCGGCTGAGTACGCGGCCGGGTACAGCGGGCTGGCGTACGCCGACACGCGCGTACCGATCGACCATGTCGACACCAGGGCGCTGGCGTCCGCGACCGGCTTCTTCGGCAACGCGCGGGACCTGGTGACGTACTTCTCCGCGCATCTGCCCGGCGACGACCGGTTGCTGACGGACAAGTCGAAGCGCGAGATGCAGCATCCGCTGTGGACGACCGGGACCGACGAGAAGGCGCGGTACGGGCTCGGTCTCTCGGTCACCAAGGTCGGTGAGCGCGCGGTGTTCGGGCACGGCGGTGGGTACCCGGGGCACATCACGCGGACCTTGGTCGACCCGGAGAAGCGACTGGTTGTGTCGGTGCTGACGAACTCGATCGACGGGCCGGCGTCCCAGCTGGCCGAAGGATTCTTCCGGCTGCTCGACCTGGCCGAGTTGAAGGATCGCGGTGACGAGACTGGCCTGGCACGGTTCACCGGCCGGTACGCGAACCTGTGGGGTGTCAACGACATCGCCCTCGTCGGCGGTCGGCTGTATGTGATCGCGCCGGCCGACGGGAACCCGGCCGACGAGCCCGAGCGGCTCGAGGCAGACGGCGACACCCTGCGCGTCGTCAGCAGCAACGGCTACAGCTCCTACGGCGAGTCCTACCGCTTCACCTTCGCCCCCGACGGCACTGTTGAATCCGTGCACGGCTCCAGTGGGCTCACCCTCCACCCACTCGACAGCTTTGCGTTGCCCGAGCGGGTAACGACAGGAGGTAGTGCTCGTTCCGGCCGCTCGGAGTGAGTTGCTGAGCCTGGCCAGAGGTCGTGGAGACGAGGACCTCCTGTCGTTGGCTACCGTGCCAGCATGACCATCCACGGTGATCACCCATTTTTGCCGCCGGAGTCCGAGCGGAGTCCGGTGCGACGGTTCCGGGGGCGGCTGGTTTCGCCGGTGGGGTTGTGGACAGCCGCCCACGAAGGTGAACGGGCCGGGCTGACGGTGTCGTCGATGCTGGTCGCGGACGGGGAGCCCGGGTACGTGCTCGGGCTGATCGACCCGGATTCGGACCTGTGGGAAACGTTGCGGGAGGCAAGGACCGCGGTGGTCGCGCTGCTCGGCGAGCCGCACCGGCAGCTGGCCGACGCCTTCGGGTACGTCGCGCCGGCGCCGGGCGGCCCGTTCCGCCTGATCGACTGGACCGATACGGACTGGGGCCCGGCGCCGGTCGGCGTGAGTACCTGGGCCGGCTGCACGCTGGTGGACCCGGACCCGCCCGAGGTCGGCTGGGCGCTGCAGGTTCAGCTGGAGATCGCGCACGTCGAGCTGGCCGCGGACGACGTCCCCGCGCTGGCGCACCGGCGGGGACGCTACGTGACCATCTGAGCGGACAGTAGTTGCTCCAGCCTCCCCATCGAACACCGAATGTGCGCGCTCTCACAGCGCTACCGTGCGTGTGGTCACGGCTGCGCAACGCGCCTGCCCGGAACGTTGACACCCGGCAGTGACCGTCCCAGAGTGGGGGCGGTCAAGGGGGCATCGTTGTCACAGGCGGCTCCATCGCAACTGATCGGAGAGTGAAACATGCGTGGTGGTCTGAGCAAGACCCTGGCGCTGGTGGGTGCGGCGGGTCTACTCGCGGTGAGCGCCTGCGGGAACAGCGACAACAGCAGCGGTGGCAACTCGTCGGCGAGCAAGGACGTCACCGTCTTCACCTGGTGGGCCGACGGCGGTGAGAAGGCCGGTCTGGACGGCCTGGTTTCGGTGTTCGGCACCGAATGCAAGGACTACAAGTTCGTGAACTCCGCGGTCGCCGGTGGCGCCGGGTCGAACGCCAAGCAGGTGCTGGCGAACGACCTGCAGGCCGGCAAGCCGCCGTCCACGTTCCAGGCACACGCCGGGGCGGAGCTGAAGGACTACATCAACGCCGGTCAGGTCGACGACATCAGCGGCCTGTACAAGGACTTCGGGCTGGACAAGGCGTTCCCGCAGAACCTGATCGACAACCTGACGGTGGACGGCAAGATCTACTCGATCCCGGCCAATGTGCACCGTGCCAACGTTGTCTGGGCGAACCCGACGGTGCTGAAGAAGGCAAGCATCGACGCCACCAAGGCGCCGGCTTCCGTGGACGCCTGGATCGCCGACCTGACCAAGCTGAAGGCCGCCGGTGTGGCTGCCCCGCTGGCCGTCTCGAAGGGTTTCGCCCAGGAGATGCTGGTCGAGGCCGTGCTGCTTGCCGAGCTGGGCCCGGACAAGTTCAAGGGTCTGTGGGACGGCAAGACCGATTGGGCCGGCGGCGACGTGACCGCGGCGCTGAACAAGTACAAGACGCTGCTCACCTTCACCAACACCGACCGCGAGGCGATCGACTGGCCGGACGCGCTCGGCTACGTGAACACCGGCAAGGCCGGTTACACGTTGATGGGTGACTGGGTCGCGGCGCAGCAGCTCGCCGACAAGATCCCGGACACCTCGTACACGTACTGGCCGGCACCGGGTACCTCGGAGGCGTTCCAGTTCCTGTCCGACTCGTTCACGCTGCCGACCAACGGCGCGGACCCGGACGGCGCGAAGTGCTGGCTGAAGACCGTCGGCTCGGCCGAGGGCCAGAAGGCGTTCAACACCAAGAAGGGTTCGATCCCGGCCCGTTCGGACGCCAACCCGGCCGACTACCCGAAGTACCAGCAGAGCGCGATGGCGGACTGGAAGAAGGACAAGATCGTCCCGTCCTGCGCGCACGGTGCCGCCTGCACGCTGGGCCAGAACAACGACATCCTGTCCGCGATGAGCCAGTTCAGCGGCAGTCCGGACGTGGCCAAGCTGCAGACCGCACTCGGCGCCGCGATGAAGACGAGCTGATGCGACCCAGCTTCGGCTCGATGAGGCGGACCGGCCGCGGTACGGAGGGCTGACCGTGCACGGAAGAATTCGCACCTGGGGACCTGGTGCCCTGGTGCTGCTGCCGACCGTGCTGCTGCTCGGGTACTTCGTGTACGGGCTGATCGCGTGGTCCTTCAACACTTCGCTGACCAACCGGCACACCGCCCGCAAGGGCCCGGCGGACTACGTCGGGTTCGAGAACTACGGGCACCTGTTCGGCGAGGACCGGTTCCTCAACTCGCTGAAGAACCTCGGCGTGCTCACGGTGGCGTTCATCGTGGGCACGCTGATCTTCGGCCTGCTCTGGGCGTTGCTGCTGGAGAAGGGCGTACCCGGCGAGTCGATCTTCCGGTCGATCTACCTGTTCCCGATGGCGATCTCGATGATCGCCTCGGGCGTGGTCTGGGGCTGGCTGCTGAACCCGTCCCAGGGCGCCGACGCGCGCGGCCTGAACCGGTTGTTCGAGATCCTGCATCTGAACTTCCTGGAGAATCCCTGGTGGACCGCGGGGAGTAGATGGACGACGATGGCGTCCATCGCGTTACCAGCGGTCTGGCAGCTGTCCGGGTACATCATGGCGCTGTTCCTGGCCGGGTTCCGGGGCATCCCACCGGAGTTGCGCGAGGCGGCGCGGGTGGACGGTGCGTCGGAGTTCAAGCTGTACCGGCACGTCCTGTTCCCGCAGTTGTCGCCGATCGCGCTGTCGGCGTTGATCATCCTCGGGCACATGTCGCTGAAGCTGTTCGACCTGATCTACGCGATCACCGGGCCGAACCAGTTCCGTACCGAGGTGCCCGCGATCTACATGTGGAACACCTTGCTGCGCAGCGATCAGGCGAAGGCGGCCGCGATCGCGATCGTGCTGCTCGCGGTGGTCGCGGTGCTCGTCATTCCGTACATCGCGTACACCGTCCGGCAGGAGAGTGAGGAATGAGCGTCGACACCGCGCCCGTCACCGGTCAGGCTGCGGCGGCGATCCGCAAGAAGCCGCAGAAGCGTGGGGTGATCGCGGACGGCTCGACCCGGCGTAGCAGGACAGTCCGGTACGTGCTGTTGCTGCTGTTCCTGCTGTTCGTGCTGATCCCGGTGTACGTCGTGGTGATCACCAGCTTCAAGAACTCGGCCGACACCACCGCCGCCCGGCAGTGGTCGTTGCCGCAGACCTGGACGGTGGAGCCCTGGCGCAAGGCCTGGGACGTACTCCAGCCGTACATGATCCGCTCGCTGTCACTGGCGGTTCCGGCCGCGATCATCTCTTCGCTGATCGGTTCGGCCAACGGGTTCGTGCTGGCCCGGTGGCGGTTCCCGGGCGCGAACATCGTGTTCGCGTTCATCCTGTTCGGGATGTTCATCCCGTACCAGGCGGTGATGCTGCCGCTGCGGACGACTTTCACCGAGCTGGACGTCACCCGGGGCGTACCGACGCTGATCCTGGCGCACTGCATCTACGGCATCCCGATCTGCACGCTGATCTTCCGCAACTACTACGCGACCATCGTGCCGAACGAGATCATCGAGTCGGCCCGCGTGGACGGTGCGGGACTGGTGCAGACGTACGCCCGGATCATCCTGCCGATCTCGATGTCCGGGTTCGTGGTGACGCTGATCTGGCAGTTCACCTCGGTCTGGAACGACTTCCTGTTCGCGCTGTTCCTGACTCAGCAGGACAACGGCCCGGTGACGCTCGGGCTGGCGGCGCTGGCCGGCGGCCAGAAGGTCGACTACGCGGCGAGCATGGCCGGGGCGCTGATCACGTCGTTCCCGACCCTGATCGTCTACATCCTGCTCGGCCGCTGGTTCATCGGCGGCCTGATGGCCGGCGCCCTCAAGGGCTGACCCGCCCCGCACCCCTCGCCCGGTAGCGGGCGGGGGGTTATCCACAGGACGCGCGCGGGGGACTGCGGGGGAGTGCGGGCGGACGGTAATCTCACGGAGGTGACCAAGTCTCCTGGTGGACGGGACGGACGGCGCAGCCACTTGCGGCTCGTCGGCTCCGAACCGGACGCCCCGCACGCACCGACGGCGGGTGTCGATGTCGACACCACGCCGAGCGTCGCCGTCCTGGAGACCCTGCTCGAGACGCTCTCGCTCGACCTGGCGGCGGTGCCGGTGGCGCTGCATCCGGTCATCGCCGAGGCGTCGGTGGCGCGGTCGGCCGCGATGCTGGCCGATCAGCTCTGGCCGGCCGGGCGGCCGGACGAGATCGGCGAGGTGGAGCGGTTCTTCTGGGCCGACGCCGCGCGGGTGCTCGGCGAGCGGCGCGACCCGGAGTCCTTCGTACTGCTGACCAGCTTGGCGCGGACCGTCGGTCCGGCCGGGCGGCTGCCGCTGCAACGGGCGCACGTCTCCCGGTTGCGTACGCAGGAAGCCGTGCCCGAGTGGGTGACCAGGATCGCCGGCTTCCGGCTGACCAGCGCGATCGTGTCCGAGGACATCACCGGTGACGGGCTGAGCGTCGTGCTGGACTACGACGACGAGCAGCATCCGCACACCGTGGTGGTGTTCATCGACAACAACCTGGGCGCGATCGTCAAGGACGTCTTCGTCGGCCCACCGGTGGACCGGGTGCTCGAGGCGTACCAGCGCGGCGGCCGGGTGACGATCCGGACTGTCCGGCCGGCGACCGCGGCCGGGATCATCCTGCAGGCGCTGGGCGAAACCCGCGACTACGACGATCCGCCGGTCAGCGAGGACTTCGAGTTCTTCACCGGCCTGCTGGTGAATCGGCTGACCCAGTTGCCGGAGCGTCCGGTCCGGCCACCAGTCCGCCCGTTGCTGTCACCGCGCCAGCGGGAGCAACTGGTCGAAGAGTTCCTCGAATCGCAGTATGCGGCGGCCCTGCCCGATGACGCCGCCGACATCGCCCGGCTCTGGATCGACCATGCGGTCGACCACACCGTCGGCGGTCCGCTCCGGGTCAGCGCGGTCCTGGTCGAGCTGTTCCTGGCGTACTGGTTGCCGCGCAAGGTCCTTGCCGACAGCACCTACTTCGGGGCGGTCCCGGTCGTGGTGAAAGCCTGGCTGGAGTTCGCGGGCGAGCGGACGCAGCTGCCGCTTGATGCGGTCGACGAAGCCGTGGACGCGGTCGATGTCTGGCAGCCCGCGCTGGAGGCGGCCGCGATGATCGACCCGGTCGGTTCGAAACCCGGCGAGCGGGTCTTCCTCGATGACGCGACCAACGATCTGGAAGACGCTTACCGCGCCCTCGCAGGTCTCGGTTCGCCGCCGCAGCCCGATCTCAACGGCTTGGACAACCACCAGGCGGCGACGCTGTCGGTGCTGGCGCCGCACGCCTGGCTGATGGCGGGCGAGACGCTCGGCACGTCGTACGCGCCGGATGCGTTCGACATCGCCGAACGGTTGGTCCGGGATGCTCCAGATCTGCTGGCCAAGGCGCGGTTGTCCACTTGGCCGCGCGCCATCGTCTGGTTGCTCGCTCACCGTCACTGCCTGGTCGGCCCGGGCGAGCCCCTGACCCCGTACGCGCTGGCCACCGACCTGTCCTCCTCGCCCGCCACGCTCCGCAAAACCGCCAAACTGCTGACGGACACCCTGATCCTGCCGCGCTGATCCCGAGCTCTGGTCCCGTGGGGCGGCCGGTTTGTGGGTCGGCGGACAATGGGTGGCATGCATGTGCGCGCACCGGAGTTGCGGGGTCGGGGCTGGTTGAACACCGGAGGCCGGGAGCTGTCGCTCGCCGATTTCCGCGGCCGGTTCCTCTTACTGGACTTCTGGACGTTCTGCTGCATCAACTGCCTGCACGTGCTGGACGAGTTGCGGCCGTTGGAGGAGAAGTACGGCGACGCGCTGGTGATCGTCGGTGTCCATTCGCCGAAGTTCGCGCATGAGGGCGAGGAAGCGGCGGTGCGGGCCGCCGTCGAGCGGTACGAGGTGGCGCATCCGGTACTCGACGACCCGGAGCTGATCACCTGGCAGAACTACACCGCCCGCGCCTGGCCGACGCTCGTACTAGTGGATCCGAACGGCTACATCGTCGCGCAGTACTCCGGCGAAGGGCATGAGCACGCGCTCGATGCGTTGCTCGGCGAGCTGATCGATCAGCACGAGAAGGCCGGTACGCTGACGCGGGGCAACTCGCCGTACGTGGCGCCGGAACCGGAACCGACCGACCTGCGCTTCCCGGCGAAGGTGGTTGCGTTGGACAACGGGTTGCTGGTCGCGGACGCCGGTAATCACAGCATCGTCGAGCTGGCCGCGGACGCGACGACCGTGGTCCGGCGGATCGGCACCGGCGAGCGTGGCTTCGCCGACGGCGCGCCCGGTACGGCCTCCTTCTCCGAGCCGAACGGCCTGGTGGTGCTGCCCGCCGGCATCGCCGCCAAGGCCGGGTACGACGTCGTGGTCGCCGACACCGTCAACCATGCACTCCGCGGACTCCGGCTGTCCGACGGCCACGTCAGCACCTTGGTCGGTACGGGCAAGCAGTGGATGGACGGCGACGGCACCGACGTACTGAGTTCACCCTGGGATGTCGCGTGGTGGGACGGCAAAGTGTGGATCGCGATGGCCGGCGTACACCAGTTGTGGACGTACGATCCGCTTGCCAAGGTGACCGAGATTGCCGCGGGTACGACCAACGAAGGGCTGAAGGACGGTCCGCTCGGTGAAGCGTGGTTCGCACAGACCAGCGGACTCGCGGCCGACGGCGACCGGCTTTGGCTGGCTGACTCGGAGATCTCCGCGCTGCGCTGGATCGACACCGAAGTGCACACTGCCGTCGGTACCGGGCTGTTCGACTTCGGTTTGCGGGACGGGAAGGCGAGTGCGGCGCTGCTCCAGCATCCGCTCGGCGTGACCGTGCTTCCCGATGGCTCGATCGCGGTCGCCGACACGTACAACGGCGCCGTCCGCCGGTACGATCCGCGCACCGAGCTGGTCGAAACGATGGCGACCGGACTGGCCGAACCGAGCGGTGCCGTTGTCGTGGGCAACGAACTGCTGGTGGTCGAGTCGGCGGCGCATCGGCTCACTCGCGTTCCACTCGGATCGTCCGCGACGGCCGACGAGTTCAGTACGCGGACCCAACGGCCGCCGATGGAGCTTGCCGCCGGGGAGGTGACGCTGGAGGTGGTCTTCACGCCGCCGCCCGGCCAGAAGCTCGATGACCGCTACGGCCCGTCCACCCGGCTGCTCGTCTCCGCTACCCCGGACAGTCTGCTCAGCGAGGGCGCGGGCGATTCGACGGACCTGGTACGCCGGTTGGTGATCGATCCGCATGCTGGTTCCGGCGTACTGCATGTGGCTGTGCAAGCGGCGTCCTGTGATTCGGGCGAAGCCGAGTTCCCCGCGTGTCACATGCACCGGCAGGACTGGGGCGTACCGGTCCAGATCGCATCAGGTGGACCTACCCGCGTGGAGCTGGTTCTTTCCGGCTCCAAGTAGTGAGCGTTTGGCTGCCGGGTACAGAGAGGTAGCGTTGTAAGCGACTCACAGGGAGGCTTTGATGAGCATCGGTGTGGGGATTTTTCTGATGGTTGTCGGGGCGGTCCTGGCGTTCGCGGTGCGGGACAGCTGGGATGCCGTCAACCTGCAGGTCGTCGGCTACATTCTGCTGCTCGCCGGACTGGCCGGCATCCTGCTGTCCTTCTACATCACCAACCGGCGCCGCCGGGTGGAGACCGACGTGATCGATCCCGCCGTCGAGGAGGAGTACCGCGTCGTCGAGGAAAACCACCGCGACTTCCGTGAATGAACCTGAGCGTTGATAGACCTCAGCGCGAGTAGATCTCAGCGGGCGACCTCGAGCTCAGTTGGTGCGGAGCTCGATGTCGCCCGATGTGGTGCTGGCGCTGATGCTGTGGCTGCCGTTCGGGGTGTTGCCGAGCTGGTTCTCGACATCGCCGTGCCGGGAGTCGGTGCTGATCTTGTAGTCACTGCTCGGCACGGTGATGTTGATGTCGCCGCTGGTGCCCCGGACCTGGACGTCGTTGGCTTCGGTCAGCTGTAGCTGAATGTCGCCGGACGTGGTCTCGACGTCGACCGCACCGCCCTTGAGCTCCCGCCCACTGATCTCGCCGGAATTCGCCTTTACGGCGAACTTGCCGCTCACGTTCGTGGCGGAGACGTCCCCGGACGTGACATCCAGATTCACGTCCCCCTGAACGTCGCGCATCTCGATCTTGCCGGACCGGGATTTCGCGTCGACACCGCCGACACCCCTCAGCTGCAGGTCGCCGCTGCCGTTCTCACCGACCACCTTGGTACCGCGCGGAACCGTCAGCTCGAAGTCGGCGCGGCACTGCCAACCACAGTCCCCGTTGAGTACGAGTACGCCGTCCTGCACCGAGAACGCGTCGCCGTGCTTCCGGAACCAGTACGTACGCTGCTCGTGCACGGTGGTCTTGTCGTCGTCGGACACCTTGATGCTGACATCGGAGTGGCTGCCGGCGAGGCGTACGGAGGTGATCTTCTCGTTGACCGTCTTCGTGTCGCTGGAATCCCGGTCGCCGAACTGCCAGAGCCCAAGCCCGGCCGCCACCACCAGCAGAACCACACCGAGCTGCTTGTTCTCCGCCATCGTCCGCCTCTTCTCGAGCCCACCCACGCTGTCGCACCGACAGTAGGCGGCCGGAGGCCCCGGCTGGATCAGGCAGATCCCCCGAGACGCCCCTGAGCTCCTCTCAGGGACGCCACGGACAGATCACTTGGAGAGCTCGCCGCGCGAGACCGATTCGGCCAGGTCGTCGCCGGTGGTGCCGTAGAACGTGCGGGCCCAGAGCGAGTCGTCATGCCAGTAGGGGCCGTTGTCACCGGGCAGGGACGCCGGCGCGTCGCCGCGCTTCAAGGCCTGCCGGCACTCGGTGCACAGCGGCAGCTTCAACGGGACCGGCAGGGTGGACCCGTCGGCCGCGATCTGCGTCGGCTTGCCGGCCGCCCGGCCGTGCAGCGGGTTGAAAGCACACAGCTCCGGTACGGACCGCGCCGTCCGGCCGCTCGCGGCCGCCACCGCTGCGTCGTACTCGCGGCGCCCCTTGTCCAGCAGCACCATCGCGCCGACCAGATCGACCAGCTCGGTGGACGAGTCGAGTACCTTGCCGGCGGCCGCGTGGTCGTCGAGCGCGGCCTGTTGATGCCGCAGGCCAGGGCCTTCGGTGCTCGGCAACGCGGCCAGTTGGGACCCGAGCGTCGTGAGCTCGGCGGTGGTTTCGCGCTCCAGCCGGCGGCGCCGCTCGGACGCGACCGTGGCGGCGACGTGTGGCGGAATCCGGAACGCCTTCTCGCGTTGCGGCGCCGGCCCGCGCCGGATACGGCCGATCACCAATCCGAGGCCGATCAGCACGATCAATCCACCGATGATCGAGAGCGCCACGATCCCGCCGTGCCCGCCGTCCTCGTCCGAGTACCGGGACGGTGGCTTGGACTCCGGGCGGGTCGAGGTCTTCGGAATGCCCGGTGCGGCCAGCAGCTCGTACATCCGCGCCACGACCTCGGTCGGCCCGGCGTCGTACCCCTCGTCGTCCAGCGCCCGCGACCGCGACGCCCGCAGCTTCTCCTCGCTGACCTGCGGCAGGTCGCGCGTCTCGTACCAAGGGAACCGCGAGCCGCCGTCGACCACGACGTACAGCCCGGGCTTGCGGAGCGCGTCCTCGACGAGGGTGAGGACGTTGCTCTCCTTGCCCTCGAACGCGTCGCTCGGCGTCAGCGGCAGGATGATCGTGTACGTCGGGTACCCGAGCGCCTTCGCCTTGGCCTGGACGTCGTCACGCAGCTTCTGCGGCAACGCGGCCTTGTACGCCGGGTCTATGTACAACCCGTCCTTGCCCACCACTGCCGCGATCTCGCGTGCACGCTCGGCCGGCGTCTGCGTTGTCGCAGCCTGCGCCGGGGCGCCGATCAAACCAGGCAGCCCGAGCAGGATGGCGACCGCCGTCGCCAGACAGGTCAGCAGAAACCGGGTCCTCACGCTTTTCCTTCCCGTCGTCCGGACGTCATCGCCGCCACCAGCAGCACCAGGCCGCCGAGGATGCCGCCGCCCATCAAGCCGAGCACGGCACCGCCGCCGCCATTACCGATCGCCTTGCCCACGGTGAACTTCTCCTCCGGGTACGACGACTCGGGCCGCTCCGGATACGGCTCCGAGCGGGCCGGTCGTGGCTGGTCCCGCGCGTCCTGCTCCACCGTGTCGAGGTACGCCTGCAGCTGGCTGCTCAACGCCTGATCCTTTTTCGAGTACGTACTGCCGTACGCCCGCGCGGCGACATTGTTCGCGGCACCGTGCGAGCTGTAGCCGTCCATCACCACGTACACGCCGGGCTTGCCGTTCGCGGCGGCCAGCCGGCCGGCCAGCAGGTCGGTGTCGTCCTTCTCCGGGAACCAGCGACCGGTCGGCAGCACCGCGACGTACACCGGGAGCTTCGCGCCGGCGATCACCTTGAGCGTCTCGTCCCGGTCGGCGATCGAGACGAAATCCGGGTCGACGTACAGCCCACTCGTCTTCCAGGCCGCGACCGCGTCGGTGATCCGTGGATCGGCCGGGGTGGCGGCCTGAGCCGTGCCGGTGAGCGCGAACACGGTGACGACCAGGAGCAGCAGTACGCGCCTCATCGGACCCCGTCCTTCCGGCTCGCGGCGAGTTGTTCGGGCAGATCGTCGGACAGTGCGCCGAAGCCGGTCGCGACCATCGGGCTGTCTTCGGGGTCGAGTGTCCAGTACGGCACCTGCTTGGTGTCGTGACCGAACAGCCCGGACTTGGTCGGCACCCGCAGACCGCGCGGAGTGTTGCCGCGACGGACGACGGACGCGCACTGCTGGCAGGCCGGCACCTCGATGTCGTCGGCCCAGTCGACCTTGGCGGTGCCGGGATTGTGCGTCGGGTCGAAGAAGCACGGCGGCTGCAGAGCCGCGCCGCTGGCCACCCGCTCGGCCTGCCGAGCGAGCACCAGGGCGCCGGCGCTGGACAGGAGATCGTCCGGCTGGTCGGCCCGGAGCGTACGCGCCGCGTCCAGCCGCCGGTACGCGTCATCGCGCCGATCGAGCTGCTGCGTCGTCTTGTTGGCGCGCTTGTCCAGCCGACCCAGGGCGCGTTCCGCCTCCTGGATCTTCTGGTCGGCCCGGAGCTGCACGTCCTGGACGTCGACCGGCTTCGCGGCCACGCTCTTCGCGCGCTTGACCGTGCCCTTCCGGCGCCGCAGTCCGAGGACGAGCGTCAGGACGAAGCCGAGGAAGCCGCCGGCGCCCATCCCGATGAAGGTGGCCCGGTCCGCCTTGTCCGTGACCGACGGACCACTGCCGGCACGTTCCGGTCGTAGATCGCTCGCCGGTACCGCGGGCAGCGGCCGGCCGTCGTACGCCGTGGCGGCCTGCTGGATGGTGCGGACGATCTGCGGGGCGGGGCGGTCGTAGACCAGGTTCATCCGCTCTTTGTCTTCGGACTTGACGCTGTAGAGGTCGCGGCCACGCAGCCCAGCCGGCCGATAGAGCGTGCCGCCGACGGTCCAGCTGCCCGCGGTGGCGATAGCGACGATGTACACGCCGGGCTCGCCGACCCGGGCATGCAGCAGGGTCGGCAGGTCGTAGCCGCCCTTGCTGAGGTACGGCGACTGTGGGACGAGCGCGACGTACACCGGCAGGCCGGCGTTCTTGACCGCGGTGCGGATCCGGGTCAGCTCGGCCGCCGGCATCGTCGGGCGCAGCCGCTCGTCGACGGAGACGTGATCGGTCTTCCAGGCCGCGACGATCCGGTCCGGCAGCTCGGGTGTGTCCGCGTGCGCGGGCGGTACCGAGAGGGCGGACAGGAAGGCGGTGGCCGCGAAGAAGGCGGCGAGCAGGCGGACGGACATCGCGGACAGCGTACGACGACCGGGCTTGGACACATTCACACGGACGCAGGATCTGGGCGTCCGGTTCCGGAATGGGCGCGACCCTGGCTCGGACAGGGGAAACCAAGCCAGGGTCACGGTGTTGCAGGGCAGAAACGTTGCCGCAAGATCACCCTCCGCAACAGGGCAAATCGCGGGGCAACCCGGGGCAGATCAATCTGCCCCGAACTCGCTCCGCCGGCAGCCGAGCGTCCGGCGTTCGGCTGCTTGGAAACCTCCGGCTCGGGCCGCGCAAGCGCCCGAGCCGGAGGGGGCCGGTCAGAACGCGGACTCGGGGAGGTCCATCACGTCCAGGTCGGTCAGCTCCGCCTTGATCCGCTCGGCCCGGACCGACGGCATCGTGCTCCGGACGAACCACTGCGCCGCCGCGACCTTGCCGGTGTAGAAATCCTGGTCGGCTGCCGGCAGCTCGCCGCCCAGCTTCTCCAGCGCGACCTCCGCCTGCCGCAGCATCAGCCACGAGCAGACCACGTCGCCGAGGACGAACAGCAGCCGCGAGGTGTTCAGGCCGACCTTGTAGACGTTGCGCGGATCGCCGTTCTCCGCCTGCGGGTTGCTCGCCATCAGCGCCTGACCCATCACGCCGAGGATCTTCTGCGTGTCCTCCAGGCCCTTCGCGAGCAGCGCGCGCTCTTCCTTCAGCCGCCCGTTGCCGGCCTCGGACGCGACGAACGCCTGCACCTGCTCGGCCAGATGACCGAGCGCCTTGCCCTGGTCCTTGATGATCTTGCGGAAGAACAGGTCCTGGCCCTGGATCGCGGTCGTGCCCTCGTACAGGGTGTCGATCTTGGCATCGCGGACGTACTGCTCGATCGGGTAGTCCTGCAGGAAGCCGGAGCCGCCGAACGTCTGCAGCGCCTCGGTGCCGAGCAGGGTCCACGACTTCTCCGAGCCGTAGCCCTTCACCAGCGGCAGCAGCAGGTCGTTCACCCCTTCGGCAAGCACATCGTGCTCACCCGCGTACCGGGCCTGCTCGGCGCGGTCCTGGTACGTCGCGGTGAACAGGACGAGCGCCCGAAGTGCCTCGGCGTACGCCTTCTGGGTCATCAGCGAGCGGCGGACGTCCGGGTGGTGCGTGATGGTCACGCGCGGGGCGGTCTTGGCCGGGTTCGTCAGGTCGGCGCCCTGGACGCGCTCCTTGGCGTACTCGAGCGCGTTCAGGTAGCCGGTGGAGAGGGTGGCGATGGCCTTCGTACCGACCATCATCCGGGCGTACTCGATCACCTGGAACATCTGCGCGATGCCGTCGTGCACCTCGCCGAGCAGCCAGCCCTTCGCCGGCCCGCCGAGGTTGGTGTCGCCGAAGGTGAGCTCGCAGGTGGTGGACACCTTGATGCCCATCTTCTTCTCGACGTTCGTGACGTAGGCGCCGTTGCGTTCGCCGGTCAGCTCACCGGTTTCGAGATCGAAGTCGTACTTCGGGACCACGAAGAGGCTCAGGCCCTTCGTCCCCGGACCGCCGGCGCCCTCGACGCCCTGCGGGCGGGCCAGCACCAGGTGGACGATGTTCTCGGTCAGGTCGTGTTCGCCCGAGGTGATGAAGCGCTTGACGCCCTCGATGTGCCAGGAGCCGTCGTTCTGCAGCGTGGCCTTGGTCCGGCCGGCGCCGACGTCGGAACCGGCGTCCGGCTCGGTCAGCACCATGGTCGCGCCCCAGCCGCGCTCGATGATGTGGTGCGCGATCTTCTTGTCCCGGTCGGTGCCGTTGCGCCAAAGGACGTGCGCGAAGTTGGGGCCGGCGGCGTACATGTGTACGGGTGGGTTGGCGCCCAGGACCAGCTCGGCCGCGGCCCAGCGCAGTGACGGCGGGGTCGGCTGACCGCCCAGCTCGGGCGGGAGCTCGAGCTTGAACCACTCGGCGTCCATGTAGGCGTGGTAGCTCTTCTTGAACGCTTCCGGCATCCGCACCTCGTGCGTGTCCGGGTCGAACACGGGTGGGTTCCGGTCGGCGTCCACGAAGGACTCCGCCAGCTCGTGCTTGGCCAGCCGGTCGACCTCCGCGAGCACCTCACGAGCGGTGTCGACGTCCATCTCGGCGTACGGCCCCTGCCCGAGCACGTCGGCCCGCCCGAGCACCTCGAGCAGGTTGAACTCGATATCCCGAAGATTCGACTTGTAGTGGCTCACAAAGGCTCCCTAGCTACTGTACTCGCCGGTAACTTAAGTATATACCGACCAGTAACGAAGGCAAAGGGAGATTGACTGTGAGGTATGAAGCTGATTTACGAAACCCACGCGACCACGGTCGACAACGAACGAGGTATCGCGACCGGCTGGCTCCCCGGCGAGCTGTCGGCGGCCGGCCGGGAGCAGGCGCGTGAGCTGGGTGTACGCCGGCGGGACGTGGATGTGGTCTTCAGCTCGGATCTTCGGCGAGCCGTGCAGACGGTCGAGCTCGCGGAACTGAGCGCGCCGCACCTGGTGGATTGGCGGCTTCGGGAGTGCAACTACGGCGAGTTGAACGGTGTGTCGGTGGAGGCGCTGGAGCCGCGGGCGGCTCGGGTGGGTGTGCCGTTTGCGGGTGGGCAGTCGTATGGGGACGTGGTTGAGCTGACTCGGTCGTTTCTTGGGGATGTGGAGCGGTGGTACGGCGGGGCGACTGTGTTGGTGGTCGCCCACTCGGCCAATCGGTGGGCGTTGGAGCACCTGCTGGGGAGTGGGCGACCGGTGGAGGAGCTGGTTGCGGCGCCGTTCAGTTGGCAGCCGGGGTGGGTCTACGGGGTGTAGACGGTGTTGCTGCCGTAGAGCTTCTGGGTGAAGGAGGACATGTACGCGGACGTGTCCGACTCGGTCAGGTTGTAGGTGAGGAAGACGCCGTAGCCGCCGCTGACCGTTCGTTGGGCCAGGCTTGCGGCGGTGGCCGAGCTGGTCGCGGTGTACGAGACGGCTGCGGGTGAGACCCGGGACTTCGCGCTCGGTGCGCTCGGGACCGACCAGGTGCCGTAGTACGGGTTCCAGCCGTAGTCGAAGGTTTCGACGATGCTCTGGCCGTTGTACGTCAACCGGTCCGCGGCCGGGCCGATGTCGTAGAGCGTGATCAGCTTGTTCGGCAGCTTCTGGCGTAGGGCCTGCACCAAGTACACGAACGAGAAGGCGTTCGGCTGACCGGTGCCGTTGTTGCCGTACTCCGCGTACTCGTCGTCGAAGTCGATCCCGTCCAGCCCGTACCGGTTGACCGCGTCGGCCAGCTGCTGGGCGAACGCGTCCGCGGCGGCCTGGTTCGGGAAGTTCGCGAAGCCGGCGCCCTGATGGTTGCCGAGGATCGACAGCAGGACCTTGATGCCCTTCTGCTGCAGCGGCCGGACCTGCGTGGCGACGTTGTCGAGCACGCTCTGGACCTGCTGGTTGAACGACAGGTACGCCTTCGAGCCGTCGTAGTTGATGTTCGCCGCGAAGATGACCGCGATGTCGATCACCTGCGCGCCGCCGTTGGCCAGCGTGTACTTGCCGGCGTTCAGCATGCTGTGGTCGTTGACCTCGATGTACGCGACGGTCACCGGACCGTTCTTCGCGGCCCGGCGGCACTTGGTTGCCAGCGCTTCGGCCGGCAGCGCGGCGCCGGTGGCGGCCGCGGCGGTTCCCGCGGCCAGCGCCGTCAGTAGGGTCCGGCGCTTCATCCGCTGTGTACTCATCCGATCGACTCCTCTGGGGTGGGCGGTGTCGCTATATCGGTTAAGTCGCTGCAGCCACCCGGTCGACAGCCATGGATAGGTCTGCAGATAAACCGGTATAGCGACCCCGATCATCGATCGGGCGAAAACCCGCTGTCAAGAGATCGGCGCGGACTCGCGCCGCATGTCACTTATAGACGAAGATGTAGCCGGTGGGCGGGAGAAATTTACCGAAAGGGCATCGATGAGCAGCACGACCGCGGTCAGTACCCGGCGATCACTCGTCGCCGGCACGGTCGGGAACTTCGTCGAGTGGTACGAGTTCGGCGCCTACGGCTTCTTCGCGACCGTAATCGCCGCGAACTTCTTCAGCAGTACCTCCACCAGCGACGCCGAGAGCCTGATCAAGACGTACGCGTCGTTCGCGCTCGCGTTCTTCTTCCGGCCGATCGGAGCGGCGATCTTCGGCCGGGTCGGTGACCGAATCGGGCGGCGGCCGACGCTGATCATCGTGCTGCTGCTGATGACCGCCTCGACAATGCTGATCGGCCTGCTGCCGACGTACGCGACGGTCGGTGCGGCCGCGCCGTGGTTGCTCACGCTGGTGCGGGCGCTGCAAGGACTGTCGGCGGGCGGTGAGTTCGGCGGCGCGGTGTCGATCATGACCGAGTTCGCGCCGCGGACGAAGCGCGGGCTGTACGGCGCGTGGCAGTCGCTGACCGTCGCGCTCGGGCTGCTCGCCGGCGCCGGGCTCGCGGCGATCCTCGCGACCGTGCTCAGCACGCAGGCACTGCACGACTGGGGTTGGCGCGTACCGTTCCTGGTCGCGCTTCCGCTCGGTCTGGTTGCGCTGTGGCTCCGGCTGAGGCTGGAGGAGACGCCGAGCTTCACCCGCGTACAGGAAGAGCCGCCGGCCGCGAGCAAGGGCGAGGTGGCGCGGGCGATCGTCCTCGGCATCTGCCGGTTGATGGGCTGGTCGGCGGCCGGGTACACGTTCCTGGTGGTGATGCCGTCGTACCTGCAGTCGACGCTGGACGCGACGTTCCGGCAGGCGCTGGTCGCGACCGTGCTGGCGAACGCGGGGTTCGCGCTGTCGATCATGCCGGCCGGCTGGCTGAGCGACAAGATCGGGCGGCGGCCGGTGATGGTGACCGGCGCGGGCCTGGTCGTCGTCCTCGCGTTCCCGCTGCTGAATCTGTTGCAGGACAAGGAATCCGGCCTCGCCGCGAAGGGCGCCGCGGTGTTCGTCGCGGGCCTGGTGGTCGGGTTGATGGCCGGGCCCGGACCGGCCATGCTGGCGGAGATGTTCCCGACCCGGGCGCGGTACACCGGGCTCGGGCTGGCGTACTCGCTGTCGAACGCGGTGTTCTCCGGATCGGCCGGCCTGATCATCACCGAGCTGATCAAACGGACCAAGAACATCGACATCCCGGCGTGGTACGTGGTGGTGACGTGTGCGGTGAGTGTGGTCGCATTGCTCACGTTGCGAGGCGATGACCACCGACGGGAGCTGAGGGACTGATATGCGAGTGATCGGGTTGATGTCCGGTACGTCGTACGACGCGATCGACGCCGCGGCCGCGGACCTGCGGCTGGAGGGCGACCAACTGGTGCTGACCCCGCTGGGCATGCTCAGCCAGCCGTACCCGGACGAGCTGCGGAACGGGATCGCCACCTCGTTGCCGCCGGCATCGACGACGATGGAGCAGGTCTGCAAGCTGGACACCGGGATCGGGCAGGCGTTCGCCGCGGTGGCGCGGCAGGCGGTCGAGCAGCTCTGCGGCGGGTCCGCGGACGTGATCGTTTCGCACGGGCAGACGCTCTTCCACTGGGTCGACGGCGGGACCGTACGGGGGACACTGCAACTCGGGCAGCCGGCCTGGATCGCGGAGGCGACCGGCGTACCGGTGGTGTCGGATCTGCGGGCGCGCGATGTCGCCGCCGGTGGGCAAGGTGCGCCGCTGGTCAGCATCATCGACGTGCTATGGCTGCGCGGGCGCCCGGGCGTACCGGTCGCGCTGAACCTTGGTGGGATCGCGAACATTACGGTCGTCCATGGCGAACCCGTTGCCTTCGACACCGGTCCGGCGAACGCGCTGATCGACGCGGTGGTGATGGAGCTGACCGGGCAGCCGTTCGACGCGGACGGGGTGATGGCGGCGCGCGGGCAAGTACACGAGGAACTGCTCGGGCGGCTGCTGGCCGAGCCGTACTACGCCCGGCCGGCGCCGAAGTCGACCGGGAAAGAGTTGTTCAACCTGGCGTACCTGGCGCGGGCGATGGAGGGGTTGCCGGAGATTGCCCCGGCGGACCTGGTCGCCACGGTGACCACGCTGACCGCCCGTACGGTCGCTGACGCGGTGCGGCGGTACGGCGGTACCGAAGTGGTCGCTTCGGGCGGCGGTATTCAGAACCCGGCGTTGATGCATCTCTTGGCCGATGAGCTGGACATTCCGGTCCGGACCACAGATGAACTCGGCCTCCCCTCGGCGGCAAAGGAGGCGTACGCGTTCGCGGTACTCGGCTTCCTGACCCTGCACGGACTGGGCGGCACAGTCCCGAGCTGCACCGGCGCCGGACACTCCAGCATGCTCGGATCAATCACTCCGGGCGCCCGCGGACTACCCGCGATGTCCACCGAAGCGCGGCCTCCCGTGCGCCTGGTGGTGGAGTGACCGCACACTAGGGGTGTGACGAGGCTATTCGTGGTGACTGGGGCGCCTGGGTCGGGGAAGACTACGGTCGTGCCCGAGCTGGTGCGGCTCAGTCCGGGGAACCTGGTTGTGATGGATATGGACGAGCTGCTGGACGACGACGGCCGGCTGCTCGGGATCGACATCACCAGTCCGACGGCTGCGCCGATCTGGCCCGCGTACAACGCGCTGTGGTTGCGGATCACCGAGCTGATCCGCCGGTCCGGGATTCCGGTGCTGCTGCTGTCGCCGGCGCTGCCGAAGGAACTGCCGGAGGGCCGGTGGCTGCACCTCGACTGCCCGGACGCGGTCCGGCGGAAACGGCTGGCCGGGCGGGGCTGGCCGGAAGAGGACATCGAGGACGCTCTCGCGGACGCGGCCGAGATCCGCAAGCACGTGCCGCGGTCCGTACGCGGCGACCTCACCCCGGAACGCTCCGCGAAGAGCATCCTGGACTGGATCCGCGCCGAACGCTTCGGCAAGACCCTGAACCTCTGGGGCCGGTTCCGCGGCTGACCTGTCTTTTGCACCGGCTGTCGGCGGATTGTTCCGGAAAGGCAGGTTGACCTTCAACCTGGTGCAGGGCGGAGGGTCGCGGGTATGCGAGTGACGATCAGTGAGTTTGCCCGGCTGGTGGGGTTGGCGCCGAGCGCGCTGCGGTTCTACGACGACTGCGGACTGCTACCGCCCGCGGAGGTCGACGCGGCGAACGGCTACCGGTACTACGACCAGTCCCAACAGCCCCGCGCCCGGCTGCTCCGGGACCTCCGCGAGATCGACCTGCCGCTGCCGGAGGTCCGGATCGCGTTGGACGCCGACCCGTCGGAGGTGGCGGAGGTCGTCCGGGCCCACCTCCGCACACTTGAAGCACGCTCCGCCGCAACCCGTACCGCCGCCACCAACCTCCTGACCCAGTTACTCGCCGACCACACCACCGCCACCCTGGGCGGCCCCGAACTATCCAGCGCCCTCCGCCAAGTAACCCCAACTGCAGTTGTATTTACTGAGGGTGAGGCGGATGAGCTGCAGCGGGTGTTGAGTTGTGTGTTGATTGAACTGGGGCCGGACGAGATCTCGTTTGTGGCGACTGATCGGTATCGGATGGCGGTGCGGACCGTCCGGCCGGTGGAGTTTGGTGGGGCGAGCGGGCGGGTGCTGGTACCGGCGGATCAGCTCGCGGAGGTGAGCAGGTGGGCGGCGGCCGGCGACACCGTACGGATCGAGGTCCGATCGGGCGAGCGGCTCCGGCTGGCGTACGGCGACGAGGTCCGTGAACTCGACACGATCGACGCGGAGTACCCGGCGTACGAGCAGATCCTCGACGGCCTGACCCCGCCCGCGTACCGAGTGGTCGTCGACCGCCTGGCCCTGCTCGGCGTACTCACCGGACGCGATGTCGTTGCCTTTGACATCGACCCGCACTCGCTGCGGATCGCCGACGAGGTGAAACTCGACGCCGTCAGCTCCGGAAGCGTACGAATCGGCTTCACCGCCACCCTGCTGGCAGCCGCCCTCGAAGCGAGCGTCGGCCCGGACGTACTGCTCGAGATCTGCGCCTCCGATCGCCCAGTAGTCGTCCGCTCCGCCGACCAGGGCACCTTCACCACCCTCGTCATGCCAGTCCGGCTGGACGGTTGAACCGCGCGTACTACGGCTGGCTCGCAGGCTCCACCCTCTCAGTACTCGGCGACACCGCACTGTTCTTCGCCCTCAGCTGGGCAGCTACGGGCATCGGCCCGCAGATCGCCGCGCTGGTACTGACCGGGTTCACCCTGCCGCGCGCCGTACTCCTGCTGCTCGGTGGTGTTCTGGGTGATCGCATCGGTCCGCGCCGGCTGCTGGTGGTTTGCACAGCGATCGTCGGTGCGTGCTGCTTCCTGCTGGCTGTTGTGGTTGGCGTGCGGGGCGTCTCGGCTGGTCTGCTGCTAGCTACAGCGGTGGTGGTCGGTACGGTCGACGCGTTCGCACTTCCTGCGGCCGGGGCGCTGGTGCGGCTGTTCGTACCGGATGAGCAGGTGCCGCGGGCGATGGCGCTGCGTACGTCGGCTACACAGGTGATCACCCTTGTTGGCGGACCGCTCAGTGGGTTCCTGGTTGCGACGATCGGGTTGGTTGGGGCGCTGGTACTCGACGGGCTGACGTTTGCGGTCTTGTTCGTCGTACTACTGGCGCTGCGGCCGCCGTACGACGTACCCGCACTTGGTGCGCGGCGGTCGGTGGTGGCTGATGCGCTGGACGGTCTGCGGGTTGCAGTACGCGATCCGGTGCTTCGTACGGTGCTCCTGGTCGTTGCGCTGGTTGCTGCGTTCGTACTGCCGATCAGCTCGCTGTGTGTGCCACTACTGGCTCGCTCGCATGGTTGGGCTGCCAGTCAGGCCGGCTTTGTCGTCGCTGGGAGTGTTACCGGCAGTCTGGTCGTCACGGTGCTGGTGGCGCGGTTCGGTACGTACGCCCGCGCCGGACTGGTCGGTGGACTCGGCTGTGTCGTCGCGGCGACCGGGATCGCGGTGCTGGCGATCGCACCGTCCGTTCCCACTGCGGTTGGTGCGACGCTGGTGCAGGGCGTTGGTGTCGGGCTGTTTACGTCGCACCTGGCGCCGGTGTTCGTACGCAGCACGCCGCGATCGCACTTGACTCGTTTGCAGTCCTTGCTTTCCTTGGCGCAGACCATTCCGTTGCTCGCGTCAACCAACGTCCTCGCCACGCTGCAGGTCCGTCACGCCCTCGCCCTAGCCGCTGCCGCCACGGCGCTCGCCGGGATTGCGCTCGTCCGGCTCGAACCGCGGGCTGTGCTGGAGCGTCGTACCTCACCATGACGGTCATCTGGATCAACGGAACGTTCGGCGCCGGCAAGACCACCACGGCAGGCAAGCTGGTCGAGCTGCTGGAGGGCGCGCGGCTCTTCGACCCCGAGCACGTCGGCTACCTGCTGAAGGTGAACCTGAGCGACCAGCAGTTCACCGACTTCCAGCAGCTCCCACCGTGGCGCGCGCTCGTCCCCGCGGTCATCGACGAAATCATCCGCTTCACCGGCCAGCACGTGATTGCCCCGCAGACCGTCCTGGTCGAGTCGTACTGGCGCGAGCTGGAAGCCGGACTCCGCTCACGCGGCCACGACGTCGTCCACGTCGTACTGGACGCCGACGCCGACACCCTCCACACCCGAATCGACGCCGACCCCGAAGGCACCGCCATCCGCCCCTGGCGCCACCAACACGTAGCCCCCTACCTAGCCGCGCGCCCCTGGCTGACCACCACCGCCAACCTGACCATCAACACCGCGACAACCCCCGCCGACGAGGTCACCACCCAAATCCACACCCACCTGACAAAGTCGATCGTGCTACCCGGTTCCGTCTGAGGGGTCAACCCCTGAGCGGGTGGGTTTGGCCGCGAGATTTTCGGGGGTCAACCCATTGTCCGAGGGGCTGACCCCTCAGAGCACGCGGTCGATGCCCTGGCCGGATGGTCCGGCTGCGGCACGGCTGCCCGCGATACCCGAGGCTCGCGACGAGGGTTCCTGGTGATGTAAGACGAAATGTCTTACAGTGGGGGGATGGCTGAGACTGTCACGATTCGGATCGATGGGGAGACCGAGCATGCCTTGGAGGTGTTGATGCGGCAGGGGGGCGGGCGGTCGGCGGTGATCAGGCATGCGGTGATCGAGGCGGCGTTGCGGCAGGAGCGGGCCGTGGAGATGCGGCGTGCGGTGCTGGAGATATCGCTCGGGGAGCCGGACGGGGTCGACGTGGCCGCGGAGCTGTCCCGGGAGCGAGAGGGTGAGCGCTGATGATCTACCTCGACTCGGCCGCCATCGTGAAGCTGGTGCATGCCGAGTCTGAGTCACAGGCGCTGCGGAAGTGGCTCGACGAGCGTGCGGAGGTGCCGTGGGTGAGCTCGGTCCTCGCTGAGGTCGAGACCTTCCGGGCGCTCGCGCGGCACGCCCCGTCGGCGATCAAGCGGTTGCCTCGGGTGCTCGACCTGATCGACCTGACCGAGCTCGACGCCGCCGGCCGGATCGTGGCGCAGGCAGTGCAGCCGGCCGAGGTACGCAGCCTGGACGCGATCCACCTCGCCGCCGCGAAACGCGCCGGGCCACTCGTCTCGTTCGTGACGTACGACAAACGCCTCGCCGACGCCGCCCGGACAGCCGGCCTACCGGTCGACGCCCCCTCCTGACACTCGCTGCCCGCCCACCTCCCCAAACCGGTTTGGGGAGGGTTGCCCGCCCGAATTGGGCGGCAGAACTCCCCGGTCGCGGTTGCTGGCCGCCCCAAACCGGTTTGGGGAGGCGTTTGGGTCGGCGGGGGTGGCGGGACCCTATTGACAACATGTTGTCGTGATGACAAGATGTTGTCTATGAGGGCAGCGTATGTGGCGGTTTATGAGACGTTGGCGGACTGGGAGATCGGATACCTGGCCGTGGAGTTGCGGACTGGGCGGTTCACCGGGACGCCGTGGACTGTGGTGACCGTGGGGGAGTCGCTGGAGCCGGTGGTGACGATGGGTGGGATGCGGATCGTGCCGGACGTGACGATCGCGGATGTCGCGCCGGATGCGGGTGATCTGCTGGTGCTGGCGGGGTCGGCGGAGTGGGATGCCGGTGGTGGGGTCGCGTTCGCGGAGTTGGCGGGGCGGTTCCTCGCGGTGGGCGTACCGGTGGCTGCGATCTGCGGAGCGACCGCGGGGCTTGCGCGGGCCGGCCTGCTGGACGACCGGAAGCACACCAGTGCCGCGAAGGAGTACCTGCAGATGTCGACCGGCTACCAAGGTTCGGACAACTACGTCGACGAGCGTGCGGTGGTGGACGGGGATCTGATCACGGCGGGGCCGGACTCGCCGGTACAGTTCGCTCGCGCGGTGCTCGCTCGGCTGAAGCTGGCCGACGAGAAGAAGCTGGAGGCGTACGAGGGCGTGTTCCACCGCGCCGACCCGGCAGCGTACGGCGTCCTGGTCGGATGACCGCCGGCGGACGGAATGCTCCTCGCATGATCGCTCCGCGGACGGAGCACTCGTCGGGCGACCGTGGCGCGTGCGGGGCACTCGGAGGGTGATGGTGCGGCGTGCTGGATGATGAGCGGATGAGTGTTCCGCCGCGGGAGGACTGGCCTGAGGTTGGGAAGCGGTCCGAGGGTGGGGTGGTGGTGACGGACGTCATCCTCGCCACCTTCCGCCTGAACGCGCGCCTGATGGAGGCCGCGCAGGACCTTGCCCAGCACGGCGACATGACGGCGGCCTGGTGGCAGGTGCTCGGTGGCGTCCTGAAAGAGCCGCGTTCGGTCGCCGACGTCGGCCGGATCATGGGCGTCAGCCGGCAGGGCGTACAACGGATCGCGGATCTGCTGGTGGAGCGCGGCCTGGCGGAGTACCGGCCGAATCCGGCGCACCGCCGCGCCAAGCTGCTCGCCTGTACGGAGGCGGGCTACTGGGCGATCCGTCAGATCTCGGTCGCCCAGGGGCCCTGGACGACCGAGCTCGCGAAGTCCGTCGACGTGGAAGACCTGCGGACGACGCTACGCACCATGCAGGCCCTGATCACCACCCTGGAAGAAGCTTGATCGCCAAGCTCTTCCCGTAGGTGTGCCGCGTCGTGAAGGTCAGCCTGGTTCCGGTGACCGTCCGCGTCACCTGCACACCGGGCACCGGCGCCGCGGCGCGAAGGTACTGGGCCCAAAGGTTCACCGTGATGCTGTCCCGCTTCGTCGTCGGATCGGACATCGCGACCGAAACCGCCCCGCCGGTCTGACGCCGCATCAGCAACGAAGCCGGCCCGTCGATGGTCAAACCGGGCAGGTTGTGCGCGCCCCGGGCGAACGTGTTCACGCCCGTCAGCCGCAGCCCGAGATGCTGGATCGCCTGCATTTCAACGGTGTTCGCGAGCAGCACGATCCGCCCGTGCGCGTACGAGCGCATCGCCGATTCCGTTGCGTTGGGCACCAATGTGTACGCGAGCGATCGAGTCGAACCGGCCGCCTGGGTGTACGTCAGACCGAACACCTGCTTGGTCACGGCCGTGTCCGGATTGGTTGCCCTGATCAACCGTCGGCTACGCGTCACCGTTTGCAGATCCACCGTCAATGCGGCCGGCTGGAGAAAGTGGTACCCAACGGAAGCCGTGCCGTTCGTGTAGCGCAGCCAGCGCGGGTCGACCGCTCCGGCGCCAGACCATTTGCCGCCGTTTCGGCGCATCCCGGTCACCGACACCGCATCGCCCGCGGCCGCGATCCGGGTGTCCAATGTCGTCGTCACCGCACGGTTCGCGTCGCCGACGCCGGCCGCTAGTACGACGATCTCGTCGTCGAGCAGGAACCACGATTTGGTCGCGGACGCGTTCTGGTACACCACGAAATCAGACGGAAGCTCGGCCCGCGACGCGTACGCGAAGTCGTCCGACTGCACCCAGCCGACCGCACCGTACGCGTCCAAGGTGGCGCCGCCGGAGTGCACATTGGTGCCGGTCGGGAAGTAGACGTAAGTGTTCTGAGATTCAGACGAAGGAGTGAAATCCAAAGCCGGATTGTCGTAGTACTGCTTCCCGTACAGCTCCGGGATCGTCTTCCTCGTCTCCACCGGCGCGGTCACGCCACCGAGCGCGTACGGCGAAACGCTGGTGAAGTAGTCCACGCCGAACGACCGCGTCTGATCCTCACCGGACAGGTACAGGTAGTGCGCGCCGTCGCCCTGGAACCAGGGCATCAGGTTCTCGCCGCTCATGTACTCGTACTTGCTGATCCGCTCCGAGTTCCGCGCCAGCGCGAACGCGTACCCGGGCCGCCGGTGCACGGTCCGGTCCATCGCGTTGAACGCCGTCGTGCTCGCGGCCGGGTTCAGGTCGGCGGGGACGATCGACGCGTCCGCCTTCAGGTCCGCGAACCGGCCGATGCTGACCGGCGAGGCGAAGCCGTTCACGTTGATCGTCGGCCGCGCGGTGAACTTCGCGAACGCCTTCAGCCGGGCCGCGTCCGCGCCGGTCGCGTAGTCGGCCAGGTCGACGATCGCCTCGACCACCACGGCGACATCGTCGTACCCGGTCGCCGTCCGGGAAACCGCGCGGCCCTTGACGATCTCCATCATCCAGCCTTCGAAGATCAGCGGCGCGAACCCGTGCTCGACCCAACCCTGCACGACGCCGACCAGATCGTCACTCTGCGCGTACTCGGTCCCGGCCAGCACCTTGATCGTCTGCACGACCCGGCTGAGCAGGGCCTTTCCGTACGAGCCGGTGTACGCGACCGATGCGTGCTGCACGAACGAACCATCCACGTAGTACCCGTCCGTGACACCGTGCTGCAGGTTGTACGGGTCGACGGTGGCGAAGACGGTGAACTGGTCCTGCAACGCCTTGCGGAGCCGCGCGTCGTCGTTGAGCAGTGCGCCTTGCAGTACGCGGTTGGCGGTGATGTCGACGAGGTTCGCGCCGGTGTGGAAGCGCGAGTCGAGGTCGACGTCACCGTTCTTGCCGTTCCGCAGGTACGCGTCCATCGACGTCACGTACCGGGTGATCAGGCCGGTCGGGGCGTTGATCAGCGCGAGCGTCTTCGACACGTACGTGGAGATGCCGATCTCCCAGGTGAACCAGTTGCCGTAGTACCCCTTCGACTGGTCGCCGTAGTAGTTGTCGTGCAGCCAGCTCAGCTTGTCCGCGATCCTGGTCCGTACCTGCTCGTTGCCCTGCAGGTCCGAGGCCGGACCGGGCCGGCGGTACGCGAGCGCGATCTCGTACAGGTGCTGGTACGACGCGCTGAGGTTCGGATCGCTGGTGCCCAGCGGGAGGCCGGCGAACAGTTCGCCGGCGCCGGCGCGGTCGAGCGCGGACAGCCACGTACGCGCCGTGCTGTCCATCGCGGCGATCTTGGCGGCCACCTCGGGGCGCGCGTTCGACTCCGGCGTACCGGCGTAGATCGCGATCGCGTTGGCTAGCAGCTGGCTGGGGTTGTCCGTCATGAGGTGGTCGGGCACTGCGGCTTGGGCAGCCGGCGCCGGTCTGACGGCGGTCAGCAGCGCGGTGGCGGGAACAAAGGACAGCAGGCGGCGGCGGGTGACGTCCACTGGTACTCCCAGGCGGAAGGGAAAACCTGACGCCGAGAGTCAACCAGCCGAAACTATCTTTCGGCAACCGCTTGCCATCATCTTCTTGCCGCCACCGCCCGGCCGGCCTCTACTGGTCGGCCGCTTCCGGTGGGTGGTCAGGCGCCGCCCGCGCCGATCAGCTGCGGATCGATCGACAGCACCCGGACCGGACCGCCGTTCGCCTTCGACGGAATCACCACGGCCACCTGGTGCAGGTAGTCCTGGTGCAGCGTCTGCGTGTACTTGGCCCCGTTGCTGAACGCCGTCGCCTCGCCGCTGGTCCAGAACGCGTTCGAACCCGGCTCGACCCGCTGCAGGTACTGCTCGGTGAGGGTCAGGAACACCAGCGCGTCACCGGACGTGGTGATGAACGACAACGGCCGCCCGCCCGGGAGGAACGCGTCGGTCACGCTCGCGATGTACGGCTCGGCGGTGTCGTTCAGCTTCGACGAGGAGCGCTGCTGCAGCAGGCTGGTCAGGCTGGGCGACGCGATGAACCGCTTCGCTTGCGGAGCCTTCGGGCCGGCGGTCAGGTACGTCGCGAGGTCCTGGGCGACGGCCTCGGGCTGCTGGTCGAGCTGGCTCAGGTCGGCGGGCTCGGGCGTACGCAAGCCGTCGACAGCCGGCAGGGTGACGGTCTTCGACGGGTAGACCGAATGCGTCAGCAACCACGGGCTGCCGGCGTTCTCCCGCTGCCAGACGCCGAGCTGGCGGCTGCCGGGCGCGTTCGAGATGCCGGAGCTGACCACGAACCGCATCGGGTACGAGGAGAACTGCGGCGCGCCGATCTCGGGGTTGGTGTACGTGAACGGCTTGGAAGTGTCCTTGCCGGCGGCATCGAGTTTCCGGCCGATCAGGAAACCGGCCTGCGTCTGCGCGAGGGTCGGGTTGCCCTCGACGGTCGCGGACAGCTTGGCGTCGCGGGTCTGGTTCGCCTTGTTGTTGACCTCGTTGTAGTGCTGCACGATCGTCTGCGCGTCCGCGAGCGTGACCGCCGGCCGGCTCTCCGACGCGGTCAGGCTGTTCTTCGGCGGGACCAGCCCGCAGCTCGTCGTGGTGAGCAGCAGCGCACCACTCGCCAGCAACGCGGCCGTCCGGCGCACTGCTTCATCACTCTTCTCGAACTCAGGTGACGCGGCCAACGGAACGTTGTCGTTCTCGTCGACCTCCGCAATCCGCATCTCCGGCTCAGCGCTCACCGAATGCGCCGCCCCACTCCCGATCAACACCGGCGCCTTGGCCCGAGCCACCGCCGCAGGCGACATGAACACCGGCGCAGCAGGAAGAGCCGTATGCCCCGGCCGAGAAGCAGCAGGTTGTGGGCGGCCCGCACCCACGCTGGCAGCGGCAGCACCCACGCCCTCGGTGCTCGCGCGGCGACCCGCCTTGCTCACGGTGGCGCGTCCACCCGCGCTGGCTGCTCCAGCCGGAGCGGCGGCTGCCGGCTGCAACTGCTCGGCCGCGGTGAGCGGTGCTTCGGCGGTAGGCGTGGGGTTGGTGGAGCGGGCTGGTGCGAACGGGCTGACTCGCTCGGGGGCGAACGGGGAGACGCTGTAGTCGAACTCGTCGGCTGACTGCATCGCCGGAGCGGGTGCGTCGGCTGCCGGCACTCGGACTGGTGCTTCGGGTGTGAGCTCCGCGCTTCGGCCCGGCTCCGCGACAGCGGCCGACTGCTCCGCGGGGCGGCGGCGGAGGATGAGGGTCAGGCCAACGGCCAGGACGAGGATGCCGGCGCCCAGGACCAGCAGGCAGATGCCGAACAGCCGGTGTACCTGGATCCCGAAGCTGACCTGAGCGTTCACGGCGGGCGTGCCGTCCGCGTTCATCACGACGACGTCGTACTTGCCGTCCTGGATCGGCCAGCTGACCGACTGCGTACCGGTCGCCGACTGCGCGACCCACCAGTCAAGGTCACCCGGCGGCGTCAGCTTGTTGGTACGCCCACGCATCTCCTGCGTACCGAACGTCCGCGGCGGATCGAACCGGGTCAGCCGCGTGTGCTCGGCGCCGGACAGGTAGTCGCTGACGTCGAGGTCCTGGCCGATGCCGACGAACAGCGGCTTGTCGCCGGTCGCGGTGACGTGCAGCGTCGGGCCGTGCCGGTCGAGCAGTGCGGGCGCGGTGACGACCGCGACGCCGGTGCTGGTGAGGCCGCGGGCGGACGTCGAGATCGTGTTGTCCGGGCCGACCAGCCAGAAGGCCGCGACGGCTCCGGCGGCGGTGGCCACCAGGCCTGCCAGTGCCAGCAGCAATCCAATGGTGATGCGGGCGATGCGCATGAAGAGGCTCCCGTAGTACGACGAGCCCGGTCACGGACGGGTGGACCGGACTGCGGGCTCGCGGTCCGGACCCCTCTCCAGGTATCCGAATCCTCACCCTTTGTCACTGACTAACTGAGCGAACAAGGATCTGTTACGATTTCGTGTATTAGCGAATGGCAATTCACAAACTCGGAGGTACCGACATGGCCCGGCCCCGGCTGGTGAGCGACGACGCGATCCTGGATGCGACGCGTCAGGTGCTGGCCGAGCTCGGACCGGTCAAACTGACCCTCGCGGCGGTCGGGGCCAAGGTCGGGCTGGCGCCGCCGACCCTGATGCAGCGGTTCGGGTCCAAGCGCGGTCTGCTGCTCGCCTCCGCCGCACGATCACCGCTGATGGTCCAGTACGCGGCCGAACAGGCGGCGGCCCAGGACGGGTCGCCGCTGGCCAACCTCCGGTACTTCGCCCTGTCCGCCGTCGCCCACATCACCCGCCGCGAGGAGCTCGGCAACGGGCTTGGGTTCGTCCAGCTCGATATCGCCGACCCGGAGTTCCGGCGGCACGCGCTGGCGTACTCGGCGGCGATCGTGGACGTCTGCGACCGCTTCTACCGCGCCGCGATCGAGGCCGGCGAGCTCCGCCCGGACACCGACGTCCCGGCGCTGGCGCGGCACACCCTTGTCTGTTTCGACGGCTCGCTCCAGGTCTGGGCGGTGAACGGCTGGGGCTCGTTGACCGAGTTCCTGACCGAGCAGCTCGACCTGATGATCGCGCCCTACCTCAACCAGGAGTAACGGTGTTCTTGCGAGTGGTGGTCTTCTACCTGGCCACGATGACTTTCAGCGGCCTGCTGAACGCGTTGCAGTCGGCAACCGGTCCGAGTACGGACCTGATCCAGCTGGTGCAGTTCGCGCCGGCGCTCGGTGTGGGCGTGATGTACCTGCTCTTCCGCCGGACGACCAGGGTCGCCGCGCGCTTCACGCCGGTCCCGATGGTGGCCGGGCGCAGCGCTCTGGTCGTCGGCATCGTCACGGCGGCGATGCTCGTGTCCGTCCTGGTGCATGTGATCGCCGGGCAGACCTGGCGGGCGGAGAGCCTGCCGTTCCCGGTCTGGGCGCTGGTGATCACGATGCTGATCGGTGCCGCGGGCGAGGAGCTCGGCTGGCGCGCCTACCTGCAGCCGTACCTGCAGACGCGCTTCTCGGTGCTGCGTTCGTCGTTGATCGTCGGGCTGCTCTGGGGGTTCTGGCACATCGGTGGGTTCGCCAACGGAATCGTGTTCATGCTGCTGTTCGTGGTGATGGCGACGTCGATGTCGGTTGTGATGGGCGCGGTGCTCGCCGGCGCCCGGCGTACGAACCTGGTGATCGCCACCGTCATGCACGCCGCGGTGAACCTGTGGCTGATCGCGCTGTTCACCGAAGAGCAGGGCAACGTGTTCCCGATCGCGGTACTGGCCGTGGTCTGGGCGATCACCGCCTACGTGGTGCACTCAGTGCAGGTACGACGCTCCGTTGTAGTCCAGGACCGCTCCGCTCGCCCAGTTCGCCTCGGCTGACGCGAGCCAATGGATCGCCTTTCCGACCTCCTCGGCGGTGGCGACGCGACCGAACGGGCTCTGCGCCCGGATCGCGTCCCCGCCGGGACCGGTCAGGAACGTCTCGGTCATGTCGGTGGCGATGAGCCCGGGCGCGATTGACGTCACGGTGATGTCATGGGGCGCCAGTGATGCCGCCAGGGACTGCCCGAGCGCGTGCAGTCCCGCCTTGGAGGCCCCGTACGCCGGGACGTCAGGCTCACCCCGGTACGCGCCGCGGGAGCCGACGTTGACGATCGCACCCCGGCGTACGCCGTCCGTGGGCTCGTTGTCGAGCATCTGCCGGGCCACGCACCAGGTCACATGCGCGGCGCCTTCGAGGTTGACGGCGAGCGTACGGCGCCAGGTCGCGACCCAGTCTTCGTAGGACGTTTCCGGTAGTGGATGGCCGACCCGGCGAGAGCCCGCGACCGGTTCGTCGACGAACATCGCGGCATTGTTGACCAGGACATCGATCCGGCCCAGTACGGCGGCCGAATCCCCTACCAGGGCAGGGATTGCGGCCGGATCGCCGAGGTCAGCGGCGACCACCGCATGGCCCTCGCCGGGCAGTCCGGCGCGAACCTGTTCGGCGCGTTCGACGGCACCTCGGCAGTGCAGTACGACCCGGTCGCCGGCGGCTGCGAACGCGTACGCGGCCGCCGCCCCGACACCTCTGGACGCACCGGTGATGAGTACTCCTCTGGACACGTTTCCTCCCTGGCCGACACAGTCTGGCTGCGTGACATTGTGCCGGTGCCGCCACTTTGACGGCTTAATGACATCACTGGGGTTGACAGTGACGTCACTATGACGCCATGATTGCGTCATGGAACTTGACCATTACCTCGAGTCGGTCCGGCGGAGCGTTGAGAACGCCACCGCCCTGGCCGACGAGCAAACTCGCTCCGTGGCTCAGCGCCTCGGGGCAACGCTGGATGACGCGGGCCGGCTGGCCCTCATCTCAGCCCTGTCCGACGCCGCCGGGGAGATCAGCCGTGAGCTGTCCCCGGGCTCGGTCGAACTGCGGATGGCCGGTGGCCGCCCGGAGTTCGTGGTCACGCCGGCTCCCAGCCAGCTGACCGGTCCGGACGAGACCGATGACGACATCGACGACGAGCCGGACACCGAGACTGCCGAGCAGTTCGTACCGGACGCCGACGAGCCGACCGCGCGGATCACGCTGCGGCTGCCGATGTCGATCAAGAACAAGGTGGACGAAGCCGCCACCGCCGAGGGCATCTCCTCGAACGCGTGGCTGATGCGCACCGTGATGACCGAGCTCAGCGACCGTCGCCGTGGCGGCCGCCCGCCGCGGCCACCGCGCCCGCCGCGCGGCCCGGTGTTCGGCCCGGAGGGCCCGCTGGGTCCGAACGGACCGCTCGGACCCGAGGGCGTCTTCGGCCCGAACGGCGTGTTCGGCCCGAACGGACCGTTCGGTGATGAGGGTGTCTTCGGCCCGGACCGCGGCCGCTGGGAGCGGGACCGCCGCCGGGACGACCGGGACCGCCGCCGGGAGGACAAGGACCGCCGCCGGGAGGACAAAGACCAGCGCCGCCGGGGCGGGCACGGCCCGGGCCAACGCGTGACGGGGTGGGCCGAATGAACGGCTTCAGCACCCAGATCAACGACGGCGAGAACGACCGGATCGACCGCGTCCGGATCGACATCGGCTCCGGCCGGGTCGAGCTGGTCGCCAACACCGAAGGCGAAGGCACCGCCGCGGCGATCGAGGTCGACAGCGGCCCGGAGGAGGACGTCATCGTCGAGGTCGTCGACGGTGAGCTGATCGTCGAAGGACCGCGGAACGTTCGCCGCGGGCCGGAGATCCAGGTCCGGATCGCCACCTCCGCGGTCCTGGCGGCCCGGATCAAGACCGGGTCCGGCGACATCGTCGTGGACGTGCCGCTGGGTCCGGCCCGGTTGAACACCGGCTCCGGTGACGTACGGCTGGATCGCGTCGAGGGGGACCTCGGCGTCAACACGGGCAGTGGTGACGTACGCGTCGGGCATGTCGCCGGCGTGGCCCGGGTGACCACCGGCTCCGGGTCGGTGGAGGTCGACGAGGCCGGTGACGCGCTCGGTTTGAGCACCGGCTCCGGTGACGTCAAGGTCGGCGACGCCTCCGGCCCGACCACCATCAAGGTCGGCTCGGGGGACATCACCGTCGAGCGCATCCGCGACCACTCGGTCGCCACCTCCGGTTCCGGCGACGTCAAGGTCGAGCTCGCCGACGCACCGAGCGTCCAGGCCGAAACGGCCCGCGGCGACGTCCAGATCGGGGTACCGGACGGTCTCCCGACGTACCTGGACCTGAAGACGGTCACCGGCCGGATCCGGTGCGACCTGCAGCCCGGCCAGCAGCCCGCCGAGGGTGAACGCGCCCTGATGCTGCGCGCCCGCACGGTCTCCGGCGACATCACCGTCGTCAAGGTCTGACCTCAGCCACACCCACTACAGGTCCCGCCGCCGCTGCTCAATGCGGCGGGACCTGGGCGAAGCACTGCCGAAAACACCATCAGCACGGGGACGAAGCGAGGGGAGCACGATCATGATCAGCGAACAGCAGGAAGTTGCCCGGTACCGCGTTGCCGAGCAGGTGCGGGCGGCGGAGGCGCGGGCTCACCGCTCCGACCGGCAGCCGCGGGGCGGACCGCGGAAGGGACTGGCCGCCGCGCTGAGGCGGCTCGCCGACAAGCTGGAGCCGGTCCGCAGTACCTCAGACTCCTTCAACCAGCCCCTGCCCGGGCCACAGCCCCGCCACCGCGGGACCGGGCTCTCCATCGTCCGATGAACGGCCTACCGCTGACGGGCGCGCCACTTACCGGCGTACCGCTGCCTGGCCTGCCGGTGGGCGGTGGCTCCGAGCTGTACGCGCTGTTGGTGCGGCTCGGCTTGGTGAACCCGCGACAGGCAGCAACCGGTAGTTCTGCAGCTTCCTGCAACCCCTGTGGATAAACCCCTGACGGACCCGCGCGCACTGCTAGCGTTCAGTCGATCATTCTCGGTCGACTTTTGGGGAGAGTAACCAACGATGTTGCGTCCGCTGGTGGCAACCACTGCCGTCACCGCCGCCCTGATCCTGCTCGCCGGCTGCGGCGGCAACGACAAGAAGGCCGAGTCCGGCAACAGCAACGGACAATCCAGCGCCTCCCCGACCCCCACCGCACCGAGCATCCCCGAGTTCGACCCGCCCAAGGCCTTCACCGCCGCCGCGGCGTTCCCGGTGTCCAAGGTCCAGACCCGCGACTTCTACGACTCGGCCAGAGCAGGCATGGTCGGTCAGGTGGCCCTGGTCGGCCACCGCGACGGCCTGATCGGCAACAACGTCGCCGACCCGAGCAAGTCCTGGGTGGTCAAGTCGACCGCGGCGGAGACGACCACGGTCAGCGACGTGACCGCGCCGGTGGGCGTCAAGGTCGACGGCAAGGACATCGCGGTCGTCGCGTACGCGGAGGCCGACAAGGGCAACGGTACGCAGAAGCCGCAGGGCCTGGTGCTGATCCAGTGGATCGACGTGGACTCCGGGCAGAAGCTCGTCGAGATCTCCACGCCGGTGAGCACCGTGAACGGGACCGGCCCGACGGCGCAGGGCACGCCGAACCTGCAGGGCCTTCAGTACGACCCGGAGAACGGCCAAGTCGCGATCGGGGTCGGCGCGGACGGCAACAAGACGTTGTTCGCGGACCCGAAGACGAAGAAGGTGACCGTCATTCCAGGGATCGTCGCGGCCGCCGTACACGATGGTGTCGTCGCCGGGTCCAAGGTTTCGAGCGACCGGTCGAACCCCGACGGAACGGTCGTGCTCGCGGACGGCGCGAGCGGAAAGATCACGAAGCAGGTGCCGCTGAAGCAGCGGAACCTGGTGCCGCTCGCCGGTGGCGCCAAGCACGCGTACTTCTACGGCACGGTCTACAAGGACAACAATTACGGGGGTGAGGACGTCGCCTCGCTCTTCTCCGTCGACCTGACGACCGGTGCGGTGGTGAAGTCGGTGCCCGAGCTGTCGGCGCGGGACTCCAGCGGCTACAGCTGCCTGTGGGACGAGGCGAGCGCGATCATCTGCCGGGAGAACGCGGCCACCGGGCACAGCGAGATCTTCGGATTCGACGACACCACCGGCAAGAAGGCCTGGGGCTGGACCACCAAGTCCGGGAGCCGCGTCGTGCCCGACCTGGGCACGGCGTTTCACGGCGTCGCGTACGTGCAGACCGAGAAGAAGGCCGTGCTGCTGGACGCGAACACCGGCCAGGACCTGCCGAGCGGAGCACCGTCCGGCGGCCCGAGCGAGTCCGCCGGCAGCACGCCCTCCGACGGAAGCTCCCCGACATCCGGTGACACGCCGTCGGACGGCAGCTCTCCGTCGGACGGCGCGTCCGCCGGCGGCAGCGACATGAGCCAGTACAGCGGCACCCAGGGGTCACCCGACGCGGTATCGCGGTACGGCGGTGTCTACACGCAGACGCCGCAGAGCAGCGGCTACGGCAGCTCGGAGCTCGAGACGATCCTGGTCTACCTGAAACCGACCGCCTGACACAGAGCAAGGCCCCGGGACCGATTGGCGGTTCCCGGGGCCTTGGTGTTTGCGGTGTTTCTGCGGTCAGATGTCGGAGCGGTGGAAGTTGCGGTACGAGCGGGACGGTGTCGGGCCGCGCTGGCCCTGGTACCGGGAGCCGTACTTGGCCGAACCGTAGGGGTGCTCGGCCGGGGAGGACAGCCGGAAGAAGCACAGCTGGCCGATCTTCATACCGGGCCAGAGCTTGATCGGGAGGGTGGCGACGTTCGACAGTTCGAGGGTCACGTGCCCGGAGAAGCCGGGGTCGATGAAGCCGGCGGTCGAGTGCGTCAGCAGGCCCAGCCGGCCGAGTGACGACTTGCCCTCGAGCCGGGCGGCGACATCGTCGGGCAAGGTGACCAGCTCGTACGTCGAGCCGAGCACGAACTCGCCAGGATGCAGGATGAACGGTTCCTCGCCGTCGGGTTCCACCAGCCGGGTCAGATCCGGCTGTTCCTCGGCGGGGTCGATATGCGGGTACTTGTGGTTCTCGAACACCCGGAAGAAGCGGTCCAGCCGTACGTCGACGCTCGACGGCTGCACCATCGCAGCATCGAACGGTTCCAGCGCGACCCGCTTCGCGTCGAGCTCGGCCAGGATGTCTCGGTCGGAGAGCAGCACGGTCGCACGTTAGCAGCGTGCTGCCCGTCCGCACAGTCGCGCTGCCCGTCGGTGCAGTCGCAAGGTGCTTCAGGCCCGCCACATTCGCGGGGTCAACCTCTCAAATGCACCCTTCGCCTCCCGCATGCGAGGGGCGAAGGGGCAAACGCCGAGGTTCACCTCTGACATTGCCCGGTGCTGGTGGCGAGTCATCCGGAGCCCTCAGCTCTCCGGCGGGACCGGCGCACCAGACCATGGGCCTGAGGCAACTACCCTGAGGCAACCACTTGGCCGGTCAGGTCAGTCGGCCAGCTTGTTGAACTTCGACACCTGGGTGGCGAAGGTCTTCACCTGCGTCGGCGACCAGTCCTTGAGCAGGTCCTCGATCACCTTGTGGCGCTTCTTCCGGGCCGCCGTCAGCTTCCGCTTGCCGGCCGCGGTCAGGGTCAGCAGGGTCGCGCGCGCGTCCGACTTGTCGGCCGCCCGCTTCAGCAGGCCCTCCTCCTCCAGCCGCGCGCAGGCCCGGCTGACCGGGCCCTTGTCCACCTCGAGCGCTGCCACCAGGTCGGCCATCCGCACCGGCGCCAGCTCCTCGACATGGTTCAGCAACGCGTACTGCGCCGGCTCCAGGTCCGGGTGTGCCTCGTCGGACAGCGTCCGCTGCAGACCACGCAGCCGCCGCGCCAACGTGACGAGCTCCTTCTCCAGGTTGTCCACCGCGTCAGTAGTGTCAGTTGCCACCGTTCACCCCTTCATCCAGTTGCCCCGCAACCATCTTGTCCGGTCCGTGCGAGGACCGCATCATCCTCACGTTGCGTCAAATGTTGCCCCCGGCAACGCGTTCTAATCTGCCAGAAGATGACCAACCTGCCCAGCCCTGAACGCGCCCTTTGTGAAAAACTGCCCAAGAACCCCCCGCGCAAACCGCCCGCACCCCGTTTTCGATGCACCCGGCCACCATCGAGCCCCTGACGCGGCAACAATCCACCCCAATCCGTCCCGCCGCGCGGACCCGACGTGCCGCCCGGCCCCCCGATCCGCTATGCTCGTCACCGCTGCCAGCACCACGGCAGCACGCGGGTGTAGTTCAATGGCAGAACATCAGCTTCCCAAGCTGACAGTGCGAGTTCGATTCTCGTCACCCGCTCCATTCGTCAAGACATAACAAAGCCCAGGCCGGAGCTGTAGCTCCCCAACCTGGGCTTCCGTTTGCTCGGGCATAGTCCTCCGCTTGATCTGCCCGTCCGGGGGCCGCCATCGTGGCCAGTGACCACCCGGCCACCGGCTGTAGCGAGCAAGTATGGTTTGCATCAAACGGTTGACTTGAGTACGCCGTTGGATGCGAGTACTCCGGCGCCCACTCCTTTGTCCGCTCCAGGGATGCGGCACAGGTTGGTCTTGAGGGATGGGCCTGCACCTTCAGCTCGGTTCGGGTACGCCGACCACCGTCGTCAGCGACAGCACCTGGTCAGCTACGAACTCGGCGACATCCGGGCGTACCTGGCACAAGAGGATGCCGACACTTTCTCGGACCCGCGCCTCTGGGCTCCCGACGAACGGGCCGCCTCGGCCTCCATTGGCCGCGCATCGACGTGTGACTCCGTAACTACTACCTCACAACAGCTTCAAGCACGTCCGTACGCTCGATCTTGCTGCGATATTTGAGCGAGTTGCCGAGGTGCCCGCGGCAGTCTAGCGCCGCGCATCCTGGCGCATCGGCAGGTCAAATGAGTCACACTGGTTCCATACTCGTCGGAGGAAGAATCGTGCAGGTATGCGGCGCAGCGGCATCTGTTGGCGATGCTGGACGAAGAGTCTGACAAGTAGGACGAGGCGATGGGCCACGTGGATGACGTTGGGGCGAGGATCGCTCTGCTTCGTAAGCATCGGAAGCTGACCCAACACGGTCTCGCAACGCTGGCGAACGTGTCGTACAGCCTGCTGACGAAGGTTGAGAGTGGCAGTCGGCCGGCAACGGAAGGATTTCTCGCGGCTTGCGCGCGGGCGCTCGGTGTCGAGGTCGCTGTGTTGCTGGACGATTCGTTGCCTGAAGCAACACAGGATCAGCGGTTGGGCAAGATGCTGAGTCGCGTACGCACTCAGCTCGACCTGTACGACTTGGAACCTGACGAGTCGATCACGCCCCGGCCGCTGCATGTGCTGCGGGAAGCCGTGCGCGGTGCCAATATCGTGGGCCAGGCGGCGCGGTACGAGTCGATGGTTCCGGTGCTCCCGGGTCTGTACGCCGAGCTGCATACGGCGGCGAACACGTGGACGGGTACCGATCGTGCTGACGCGTGGGGTCTGCTCGCGGAGGCGTACCGGTGTGCGCACACGGTGGGGATCGCGGCGGGTTATCCGGATCTGTCCTTGACTGCGCTGAACCGGATGGATTGGGCCGCCGGGCAGGCGGGGGATCGGGCGCCCGGTTTGCGGGCTGCGCGTGAGTACTTGCGTGTGACGGCGTACTTGCGGAAGCGCGACTATGAGACGTGCTGGAACTTGAACGCTGCCGGCCGGGCTCACCTTGAGGGGACGGACACGCGAACACCGGGGGCGTTGATCGCGTCTGGTCAGCTCTTCCTGGGCGCCGCTGTGCTGGCTGCACGGTCGGGGGATGCGTCAACGGTTCGCGACTACCTTGACGAGGCCGAGCGCTTCGCGGCTCGTACTGGTGAGGATCTGGAGACGTTCTGGTTCGGGTTCGGTCCGACCAATGTCGCCGCGCACCGGGTCATCACGATGATTGAACTGGGCGACTACTCGCACGCCATTCACCTGGGTGAGTTCATCCAGTTCCCTCGCGGGTGGCTGCCGACGCGGATCGGTCATCACCACTTCGACCTTGCCCGCGCGTACCAGCGACTGAATCTTCCTGATCATGCGGTGCGGCATCTGTACGCGGCCCGTCAGGTTGCTCCCGGGCAAGCACGCCGGCATCCGCACGTACGTGGCGTGGTGGTGGATCTGCTGTCCACGTCGCGGCATCCGTCCGAGTCCCTTACCCGGTACGCCGCCTGGATCGGTCTCTGACGAGCCGTCCGCGCTTTCACAAGCTGTGAAAGTTGCTGTCTTCACCCGCGGACACGATTGATCACGTAGCGCATCGATACCGCTACCGAAGCGCTTGCTTCGTCCTCAACGACAATGGGTGTTGATCATGGTTACGGCGTTCTGGTTCCTCGTACTTGCTGGTGCCGCCTTGGACGGTGTCCTTTTCGGGCTGCTGCGCCGGACTCGCGGGAACGCCTTATGAGCACGCCGGTCACGGAGCTGCCGTTGCGCCGGGTCTGTGTCTGGCTCGGTGAGCACAAGATCATCGATCACGTCTCCGAACCGGCAGCCGCGGCCCGCTTCGAGGCGGCGATCCAGCGCCAGTGCACGCGGCTGCGGGTGACGAGCGAGCCCGCTGGAGTTGAGCAGTGAGCGGCAAGGCGCCGGCGGTCGCGTACGTGAATGCGAACCTGTTCATCACCGAGTCCGAGGTGGCCAGGGTGCGCGAGAGCATGGAGCGCTTCGCGGACGAATGGTGCTACGACCTCGACTCGATCCATGTCGAAGACCGCGCCTCCGGCCGCAGTGCCTTCAACTCGATGGTCACGCGACTGACAACCGAGGACATCACGACTGTTCTGGTCCCGAGTCTCCACCACTTCGCTGGCATCGGTCACCCGATAGAGGTCAAAGACCACCTCCAGCTCCTCACGGCCGGGCGGGTCATCCCCACCGGCACCACCTGAGCGGCGGGGTTGGCGTGCCGATCCCTGTGTCCGCGTCAGCCCTGCCTTCCACTCCGCGCCCCTGCCTCGGTCACCCTCCTCAACTCCTCCCGAGCCAGGGGCGCGGTCACGACCAGGCCCACCCGAACGGACCAGCGATGCCGAAACCCACCCGGCCATCGCGACAGCCCTGCCCCGCCTGCAACGGCACGTCGTGGAAGGTCGTCCAGAAAACCCGCATCAAAAACGGCAAGGTAGTAACCGAGCCCGAACACGAACCCTGCACCGCCTGCAACGGCACCGGCTGGGCCAAGTAGCACCCCGGGAGGCCCACTTGCCGCAGTCATCGCCTTGGCTGCACCACCACCCGAGCCATCAGCCATGTGGGGGGGCTGCACCCGCGCGGCCAACCCGTACCGGCCACCTCAGCGCCCCGTCTGCCGGATTGACCTCTTAAGTATCAAGGCGCGCCGCAAGCGGCGCGCAGCGCGGCCCGGGCTTACGACCTCCGGCCGACGCCCTTCACCGCGCGCACCATCTGCGCAACGCCGATCCCCAACCGCTCACCCCGCCCACAGGCCCGATGCGGTTGTCCGGCTAAGGCCGGCGGTTCGGCCCCGTCCCCCTGGTCGCTCGATCGTACGGCCAGCACGCCACGCATCAAGAGCGCCTACGGCGTCCCTACGGGATCGGCAAGCCGACTCTTGACCCGCACCGCGCTGACCTGGATTGGCAGCTATCAGGAGGACGGGGCAGGTGTGGCGGTCGGCTGCCAGGCTTTGCGAGAACAAGGAGGTCGCGATTCCATTGGTCCATGCTTCGACTCACTCTCGATACCTACTGCGTCATCGTCGCGGCACAGGACCTGACACACCGAGCGGAGATCGACCAACTCGTTGACCTGGCTCAGGCCGGGAAGATCGAGTTGTGGCTAACCACGGCCTACGCGTACGACCAGTCGACTGCGCCCGCTGACAAGCATGCTGTGAATCTCGCGTGGCTCGCTGAACGTCCCTGCATTGGAACCCTGCCCGGACCGTTCCGCATTGGTCTGTCGCCGATCGGCGGCCACGACGTCATCTCACCCGACAGCATGAAGAGTGCGGACGAGAAGATCAGAGCGATCGTGCTGCCCGAATTGCTCGCTGCGGGCAAGATGCCGGCCGGGAGACGGATGCATGATGTCCAGCATTTGTCCGCGCACCACATGGCTGGAAATGACGCATTCGTCACCAACGATCACGACATGCTGACGAAGCAGGCGGCGCTTCAATCCGAGGTGGGAATCACTGTGCTCAACCCAGCAGCCGCAGTGACTCTAGCTACGGGCCAGGGTTCCGCTCACGATGGTTCGAACGCCTCGTAGGTGAACGGTGCGTACTGGTTCACGAGGTCGAACGGGAGTCTGTAGCTGAACTGGTCGTGCCTGTGGCTTTCAGCGACATCATCGGGTAGCTCGACAATGACCCACCATCCTGCGCCACGGGCGGTTGGCGACTCCTTCGTCCCGGCAAACCACGAATGGCCAACCGACTGCTTGTCGGTGGCTGTCACCGCGAAGCCTTCGAATTCAATGCCAGCCTTCCCCGCCTCGTCGGTCCGGTGGTACAAGCGCATGGGACAGACGCTAGCCCACTACGTCGTTGGGCGCTGCTACTCGTGCCATTGGCGTGCCATTACGGGGGGCCTGGTGGGGGTAGTGCAGGCCGGTGGGGGACGGTTGGGCCGGGCGGGGGTGAGCGTTGACGCGGGGGTGTGGAGTGATTCCCAAGCTGACAGTGCGAGTTCGATTCTCGTCACCCGCTCCATTCGTCAAGACATAACAAAGCCCAGGCCGGAGCTGTAGCTCCCCAACCTGGGCTTCCGTTTGTTCGGGCATCGACCGAGCGACCGTGCCATCAACTCGCCATTGGCCGACCAGGATGCCGGGGGTGCCGGCGGGGCCAGTTACCGCCCGGCCACCTGCTGTAGCGGGTGGATTTGGTTTGCATCAAACGGTTGACTTGAGGCAGGGCGTTGGCTGCGGAGGCTTCGCTCGGTGTCGAGGTGGTTGGACTGTTGGATGAGTCGTTGCCTGGAGCAACTCAGGATCAGCGGTTGGGTAGATTCAGGCTTGGTGCTGGGGGCGGGCGGTTTCGTGGTTCGGGCTGGTGGTGATGGGCGCCGGTGGTGTGGTGTGGGGCCAGGTCCAGGCGTGGTGGAGGATGGTGGCCAGGAGGATCAGTTCCAGGGCGATGCCGAGGCCGTAGAAGAGCAGCCAGGATTCGCCCAGGGCGTTGAATGCGGTGACGGGGATGTACAGCGCGGCCACGATGAGGTTTGCGAGGCGGCTCGCGCGGGCGGGCAGCGTCGTCGACAGGGCGATCATGAGGATCGGGACGGCCATCAGGGTCAGTGCCGTGGCCGAAAAGGTCTGGGAGAGGGCGAACTCGAAGACCTTGCCGTCGAGGATGTCTTTGACGACGCCGGGCGTGAAGAAGTTGAGAATGTCCACGTACGCGTACAGGAACATGAAGCTTGTCCACGCCGCGGCGAGCTTGGCTCTCACCGGGACCGGCGGGTCGTCCAGTTGGGTGGTGGGTTGACGTGTGCTCATCCTGGGCTCCGTGTCTGGTGAGGATCGGTGCGTCCACGATCGCTGGGCCCCGCGGCGGCCGCATCGGCCCGGAGGCCGGAGGTCGCCTGGCCGATAGCACGGTCTCGCTCTAGTTCTTTCGGTTGGTACGCCGAGGGTCACCGACCCCTACGCTGGAGCGGTGGACACTGGCCGGCGCTCCCTCTGGTACGAGCCTCGGCCTGCTGACGCCCCACCCATCGGTCGGTTCGACTGGTTGCTGGTGGGCGTTTTCGCGGCCGCCGTCTTGGTCGAGGGGATCGTTCGGCCGGGCTTGGCGTGGCGACCACTTGTGACGGTGCTCGCCCTGGCGTTGGTGCCTGCCCTGCTCTGGCGGCGGGGCCACCCCCTGATGACCGCCCTGGCCGGGTGGAGCGTCGCCGGGCTGCTCTCGGTCTTCCAGCTGACCGCGCATGCCGGGGACCTCGGCCTCTACTCCATGATGGCCGTCCTGATCCTGCTCTATTCCCTGGTGCGGTGGGGCTCGGGACGGGAGATGGTCTTGGGGACGGCGTTCGTGGCAGTCGTCGTCGCGCTGGGGATCTACGCCTCCTCCGCGGGCCGGGCCGATGCTTTCGGCGGCAGCGTCCTCTTGCTGTTGTTCGTTGCCCTCGCGGCGGTGTTCCGCTATCGCGCGGACCTCTGGCATCGCCAGCAGCGCGAGATCCGCAATCGGGAGCGGGTGGCGCTGGCTCGCGAGCTGCACGACACCGTGGCCCACCATGTCTCGGCCATCGCGGTGCAGGCGCAGGCCGGTGGCGTGGTCGCAGGCCTTCAGCCTGAGAAGGCTGCCGAGGTCCTGGCCGCGATCGAGTCTGAAGCGTCCCGAACCCTGGCGGAGATGAGATCCATGGTGCGCGTGCTGCGTGAGGAGGAAGCCGTCGCGTACTCACCGCAGCGGGGTGTTGCGGACCTGCCTGCTCTGGCGCGCGCCGGCGTGACACCCACCGTCGAGGTCGCGCTGTACGGTTCGTTGAGCCGGCTGGCGCTACCCGTGGACACCGCGCTCTACCGGCTCGCGCAGGAGTCGCTGACCAACGCCGTACGGCATGCTCGGGGCGCGACCCGCGTCCGGATCGACGTACGCCGCGAGGGCGACGCTGTCAGACTGCGTGTCAGCGACGACGGACAGACCGGGCCGGGGCCGGCTCCGGAGCCTGGGTTCGGCCTGCAGGGCATGGCCGAACGCGCCCAACTCCTCGGCGGATCGTTCTGCGCGGGGCCGGGGCCCGAGGGTGGCTGGGTGGTCGAGGCCGTGCTACCGGTGGAGGCGTGAGCGTGAGTATCCGTGTCGTCGTAGCCGATGACCAGGACCTGGTACGGACCGGGCTCGTCATGATCCTCCGCGCCCAACCCGGCCTCGAGGTCGTGGGGGAGGCGGCCGACGGGATCGACGCGCTCGACCTGGCGACCCGGCTGCGTCCCGATGTTCTGCTCGTCGACATCCGGATGCCCGGGCTCGACGGTATCGAAGTGACCCGGCGCCTGGCCGGGGAGGGCGTTGCCGACCCGATGGCGGTCGTCGTGATCACCACCTTCGACCTCGATGAGTACGTCCTCGGTGCCCTCCGCGCCGGCGCCCGCGGCTTCCTGCTCAAGGACGCCGGGCCGGCGCTGCTCGTACAGGCCATCCATGCGGCGGCCAATGGGGACGCGCTGATCGCCCCCAACGTGACCCGCCGGCTGCTGGCGACCTTCGCAGACCAGGCGCCGGTGGTACCGGTCCAGCCCGTCGACCCGCTCACCGACCGCGAGGAGGAGGTGCTCGCACTGGTGGCCCGGGGCCGTACCAACGCCGAGATCGCCACCGAGCTCTTCGTCGGCCTGAGCACGGTCAAGACCCATGTCGCCTCGTTGATGGCCAAACTCGGCGTCCGCAACCGCGTCGAGATCGCGATGTGGGCCTACGACACCAGACGCGTGAAAGCCGATTAGCGGTACGGATCGCAGGCCCGTGATCACTTCAGGCGCATAGGATCGCTGGATGGCGGCTGAGTCGGAGGACACCGGGCGCGGGCCAGGCGGCATCAATGTGCGGGCGCGGGCCGCTTTCGATCGTCAAGGTGAGGTCGCGTACGTTGCGAAGCTCACCGTCGACGACTCGCGGGTGGCGCGCCGCTGGGTCATTACCGGGGACGGTCACGCCGTCCACTACCGCGATGACGATCCGGCGGGCAAAGCGCTGACCGAGCAGCTTCGCCCTGGGCCTGGGCGCAACCTGACGGGAGTCTTTGCCTCAGGGTTGCGCCACATCTCGCCGGATGGCGCGAAGCGGCTGTGTGAGGAAGCGAAGTCAACCACCAGAGCTCAGGCTGACCGGGATGCGATTGACCGATGGTACGCCAAGATCACCCCGGCGCTGGAAGCGAACTGGTCGATGGAGTTGCTTGTCGCGGACGCGTTGAAGGCGCAACGGTCCGGTTCGGAAAGCGGGCGTTCGACTGGTGACGGGCGACCGGCGAGTTCCAGGCCGCAGACGCCTCGAATCCCAGGGCGTACGGACCGCCGCGGGCCGGGCGGTCGCGGTGGTTCCTGACGGCGAATCTCAGCAAGCCTGTCGAATGGTTGGTCAAGCACTCGATGGAGAGTCTGGGGTGTTCGGGTTCGCCGCGACGCCTTAAGGTTTGGCGGCATGAGCAATCAGCCGCCGCAGTTCCAGCCGCCCCAGCCGCAGCCGCAGCCGCAGCAGTTTCAGCCGCCGCAGTATCAGCCGCAGGGTCCGATGGGGATGCTGCTGCTGACCGTCCAGGGCAGTGCGATGACGTCGAACATGATTCCACCGACGGTGCACCTGAACGGCTATCCGGTGCCGGTCAAGTACGGCCGGAACGACATTCCGGTACCTGCCGGACCGCTGCACATCGACGTCCACTCGCAGTGGATCCTCACGTACGGCAGGGCGGCGCTCGACTGTACGGTGCAGCCGAACCAGGCCGTGCCGGTGTTCTACGCGTCGCCGTTCCACCAGTTCACGTCCGGCAGCATCGGCCACAGCAAGGTGAAGCGAAAGGGCCTCGGCACCCTCCTCGCCATCGTCGGGGCGATCGCCGCCGTGGTCATCCTGATGAGCGTGCTCGCCTCACTCGGCTGACGGCTGACGGCTGACGGCTGACGGCTGACGGCTGACGGCTGACGGCTGGCCGAGGGCCGGGTCAGCCGCGGGCGGCGCCGGTGGGCGTGGCGGTCGGCTGAGGGGTGGGGCACTTGGTGGGGGAGGTTCGGCCCAGTTGCCAGACGAGGTCTACCTGGGGGTCCGAGGTTCGGCGGAGGGTGAGGAACAGGCCGGGCTTGGTGGTGCAGAGTTTGAGGCCGGGGGCGTACGACGTTGAGCAGGCGAGATCTTGGGGTGCGCCGCCGTCGGCTGAGATTTTCAGTGCGGCCGGGGCGGAGCAGACCGCGCGGACCTCGTACGAGCCTGGTGCAAGCGTCACGTCCTGGTTGGAGGCGGCGCGGTCGTAGTTGAGGTCCTCCCGCCAGATCACCTGTGGATCGTGCGGGAGATCCTTGAGCTCAACCGGCCCGGCGCCGGCCGTCGTCGGGCTCGGGCCGGCCGTCGGTGCGGTGCTCGGCGGGTCGGCGGCCCCGCCAGCTGAGCAGCTGGCCGACAGGTAGCAGGTGACGGCCAGCAGTGCTGCGCCGGCGGGGCGGGGCCAGGTCTTCATCAGTGCGGAACGTAACACGGTGCAGCAGGTTCACTGACACAGTGTTTGCAGGTTCCCGCAAAGGTCAATTCGTTCAACGGGGCACCGGTCAGCGTGCGTACGCCGCTGATTCAGATGATCGGACCGGTGTTGATGGGGGTGCTGTCCTGGGCGCCGATGAAGGGGTTGTTCACGGCCCAGAGCCAGCCTTTGCGGTAGTTGGGGACGTCGAAGTCGCACATCACCCAGCCGCCGGCCGCGCCGCGGGTGTTGAAGCATTCGCGGTACCACTTGGGGTCGCCTTGGGCGTTCTTGATGGTGCCGGCGGCGGATTGGCCGTTGGCCTTGGTGTCCTTGACCCAGACCTTGTCGGTGCCGGTCTGGTAGCAGGCCTTCGCGCCGGTGACCGAGACACAGGTGACGCCGGAGGGCGGTGCGCCACTCGGCTTTCCGGTCGTGGCCGAGGCATTGGTGGTCACCCCGACGGTGATGCCCGCTGCCACCAGTGGGACCGCGACCAGTGCGCGCCAAACCCTCTTCATATCTTCTCCTCAGATCGTCAGCTTCCGTAGGCCTCCAGCTCGACGATCCGGGAGTACGTGTGGTCGTTCCCGTCGAGGCAGAGGACCCGTACAGCCTCTGCTGAAACCGGGGCGAACGTCGACGTGACGTGCCCCACGGTGTTGCCGCGGACCTGGGCGACCGTCTGCCAGGTGCCGGACTGTTTGACCTGCACGTCCCAGTCGCGGAGCCCGTTCACTCGCGCGGGGTACTTGGCGGAATCCAGCGTGTACAGCTCGACCCGGCCGATGGTGGCCGGTGTTGCGAGCGCGACGTCGTACGTGTCGGGGAACGCCGCGCGCGTGCCGTCGTTCCAGCCGGTGAGGGTGTCCCAGTGCTCGGAGTCCTTGTCGCCGTCGACCGCGCCGCACAGGGTGAAGTTGCCGTGTGTCGAGGACGCGGTCGCCTGTTCGCCGAGGATCAGGTTGTCGCCGGGGCCCTTGGAGGGCAGCGGCTGCACGGTCACCGGGACGGTCAGCCGGCTGCGGTCGACCTCGACCCCGATCTTGTACGTGCCGGGCTTGGCGTCGCGTGGCACCCTAACCTCGACCGGCGCCGACACCGGCTGATCCGGATCAACCGCCGGCAGCCAGGACGAGAACAACGTCCGCGACAAGATCAAGGGTCCATTCGGCGACAAGGTCAGATCGGCGTACCGGTCCTTGGTTCCGGTGTTCGTCATTGTCAGGTTCAACGTGCTCGGAAAGCACGGCAGACCAACGACGCTCAGCTGTGCCGGCGCGACGCTGACCGCTACATCGGAAGTTGCCTTGGGCATCGACCCGGAGCCGAGCAGGGCGGCGGCCACCAACGTTCCGGCCGCGACGACGGTTTGGCGGGGGAACTTCATTGCTGGACCTCCGAGATGCCGGGGCGGCCGTCCTCGACCAGGAGCTTGGCGCGGGTACGGACGGTGCCGCCCTGGACGGACACCTTGTCGACCACGCGATAGTCGGAGATCCACTGCTGCGGCGTGATCGTGCAGGTCACGTACCCGCGCTGGAAGTTGCCGAACTTCATGTGCGGGTTCTCCCGCAGCAGCGTCGCACCGCCCGCATCGAGGTCCTGGCCGTCGATCCCGGACGTGATCGACGTACCCACGAACTCGGCGCCGACGGTCGCGGACGAAGGATCGGTGAAGTCGAGCTTCAGATCCGAGGCGACACTGCGGTGCAGATCGCCCGCGATCGACACCAGGTTGCGTACCTTCCGCTGGGCCGCGCTACCGAGAACACGATCGCGCGACGCCTCGTACCCGTCCCAGGTGTCCATCGGGACAAGCACTTCCGGACCGTCCTTCGTGTCCAGCCGAGCGATCGCGGTCTGATGCGCCATCACGTTCCACCGAGTCTGGGACGCCGCCCAGCCGTCCAGCAGCCACTTCTCCTGCGCGGCACCGGTGATAGTACGAGCAGGGTCCTTCGTTTCCGGACCAGGTGCCTTGGTGCCATCGCCGTACGCCTGATCCGAGCGGTACTGCCGCGTGTCAAGGACACTGAACTCGGCCAGCCGCCCGTACCGAATCCGCCGGTACAGCTGCATGTCCGGCCCCTTCGGCAACTGCGCGAGCCGCAGCGGCATGTGCTCCCAGTACGCGCGGAACGCGTTCGCGCGCCGGACCAGGAACTGCGCCGGCGGTGCACTCGGATGCGCTTCGTCGGCCCAGTTGTCGACCACCTCGTGATCGTCGAGCGTGACGACCCACGGCGCGCGGGCGTGCGCGTTCTGCAGATCCGGGTCCAGCTTGTACGCCGCGTACCGCTGCCTGTACTCGTCCAGCGTGACGGTCTGCTGGGTGATGTACGGCTCGTTCGAATGCGGCCGGATGCCGCGGTCGATGCCGAACTCGTAGATGTAGTCGCCGAGGAAGAACACCACGTCGTGGTCCCGCTTCGCCATGTCCGCGTACGCGGTGTACCAGCCCTCCCACCACGCCTGACAGGACGCGAACGCCAGCGAGAGCTCGGACAGCTGCGCGTCGTACGCGGGCGCGGTCTTGGTCCGGCCGACCGGGCTGAGCTGCCCGTTCACCCGGAAGCGGTACCAGTAGTGCCGCCACGGCCGCAGCCCGCGGACGTCGACATGCACCGAATGGCTCGACTCCGGTTGAGCCTTCGCCGTTCCATGCCGTACGACCCGGCGAAACTGCTCGTCCTCGGCCACCTGCCACTGGACTTCGACCGGCCGGCGATCCATGCCGCCGAACGGCGCGAGCGGATCAGGCGCCAACCGGGTCCAGATCACCACCGCGTCCGGCAGCGGATCGCCGGAGGCGACGCCGAGTGTGAACGGGTCGCGCCGGTCCGGCCGCCCGGTCCAGCCGGCCGCCGCGGCCCGGATCTCCGGCAGATTGCCGGCCAGCGCGAGCGCCGCCGCGGCTCCGCCGACGGTGAGGAAGTTGCGTCGTGTACTCCGCATTGGCCCACCCGATCAGTTCGAGGTGATCACATCCGTAACGGGAGATTACGAGAAGTTCACACACCGGGGTGGGAAAATGGCCGGATTCGGTCTACTTCGTGGCTTTGGCGACGGTCGGCGTCGGCAGGTCCGCCGGGACGGACGGCCGGTAGCCGGTGGGTTCGGGATCGCAGGCGGCGAGGCCGAGGGCCAGCGGTACGGCGACCACGAGGGCCAGCAAGGCGCGACGTTTCATGGTGGATTTCCTCCCCGGGGCGGTGCAGAGCCGTCGGAGTTTATGGTCTGGACCGCCCAGGGAGGAAGGGTTTTGCAGTTAGTTGCAGCTCAGCTTTCCGCGCGCTTTACAGAGGTCAGGAGGAGCTGAGCCACATCCTGCACCTCGACCGATTCGCGGGCCGAACCGTCGGCCTGCTTGGCGGTGAGGCCGTCGGACAGCATCACCCGGCAGAACGGGCAGCCGGTGGCGATCTTGTCGGCGCCCGTCTCGACCGCCTCGGTGGTCCGGTTCAGGTTGATCCGGGTGCCGAGTTTCTCCTCCATCCACATCCGCGCGCCGCCCGCGCCACAGCAGAACGACTTCGTCTGATTGCGCGGCATTTCGGCGTACTCGGCGCCCGGGATGATGTCGAGCAGTTCGCGCGGGGCGTCGTACACCTGGTTGTGGCGACCGAGGTAGCACGGGTCGTGGTACGTGATCTTCTGCCCGTTGAGCGAGCTGTCAGCCGGCGCGACCGGGGTCAGCTTTCCGTCGCGGACCAGCCGGTTCAGCAGTTGGGTGTGGTGGATGACGTCGAGCTCGACGCCCAGCTGGGAGTACTCGTTCTTCAGCGTGTTGAAGCAGTGCGCGCAGGTCGAAACCACCTTGCGGACTCCTGTTTCCTTGAACACCTCGGCGTTCTGCATCGCCAGTTGCTGGAAGACGAACTCGTTGCCGGACCGCCGCGCCGGGTCGCCCGTACACGTCTCGCCGTCACCCAGGACCGCGAAGCTGACGCCCGCGATGTTCAGCAGCTCCGCGACCGCCTGCGTGGTCTTCTTGGCGCGATCCTCGAACGCGCCGGCACATCCGACCCAGAACAGGTAGTCGACCTCGTCGAGCGATTCCACATCCGTGCCGACCTGCTTGACCTCGAACGGCAGGTCCTTGGCCCAGTCCATCCGGCCGGACGGGTTCATGTTCCACGGATTGCCCTTGTTTTCCAGGCCCTTGAACAGTCCGTTGAGTTCGGACGGGAACGACGACTCGATCAGTACCTGGTACCGGCGCATGTCCATGATCGCGTCGACGTGCTCGATGTCGACCGGGCACTGCTGTACGCAGGCGCCGCATGACGTACATGCCCAGAGCGCGTCCTCGTCGATGACCGCAACGTCGGCCGGGCCGACCAGCGGCTTCTCCTGCTCGTCGAGTACGAGCTGCGAGAGCGACTTGCGTTCGTCGTCATCGGCAGCCAGGAGGTACGGCGCCTTCGCGTACGCGTGTTCGCGCAGGCCCATCATGATCAGCTTCGGCGACAGCGGCTTGTCGGTGTTCCAGGCCGGGCACTGCGACTGGCAGCGGCCGCACTCGGTGCAGGTGGTGAAGTCGAGCAGGCCCTTCCAGGTGAAGTCCTCGACCTTGCCGACCCCGAGCGCCGCGTCCTCGTCGAGTTCGTCGATGTTCTCGAAGTCGATCGGGGCGCCGTTGACCATGATCGGCTGCAGCGCGCCCAGGGCCGTACCGCCGTCGGCCTCACGCTTGAACCAGATGTTCGGCCAGGCGGTGAAGCGGTGCCAGGCGACACCCATGGTCGCGTTCAGCGAGATCGTGATCATCCAGGCGAACGAGATCAGGATCTTGATCATCGCGACCAGGTAGACCGCGTTCTCCAGACCGTGCTCGCTCAGCCCGCCGAACAGTCCGCTGCCGAGGAAGAACGTCATCGGGAAGTGGAACTTGTCCTGCCCGCCCAGTTGGTACTCGAGGCCGCGGAGCAGCAGGATGCAGATCAGTACGCCGAGGATCGTGTACTCGACGTAGTACGCCTGCCAGGACGTCGACCCGTAGAACCGGGATGAACGCGGCTTGTCGCCCTTCGGCAGGTGCATCAGCCGGTAGATGATCAGGCCGGCGATCGAGATCAGACCGGTCCAGGTGAGGGCTTCGCTGACCCACTCGAACACGAACCAGTGCCCGATGATCGGCAGCGCCCAATGCGGGTCGAACAGCTGGCCGAACGCCGTCACCAGGGTGAGGAACAGCCCGATGAACCCGAAGGCGACGAACCAGTGCATCACCCCGATGTGACTCCACTGCAGCATCCGGGTGTGGCCGAGGGACTCCTTGACCAGGGTGACGGTCCGCTTGCCCGGCTCGTCGGTCCGGGCAGCCGGCTGCCCGAGCTTGATCACGGACACGATGTGCCCGATCGTCTTGCCGAACAACGCGACGGCGACCAGGGTCACCGCGAGCGAGACGACGATGGCGAGGATCTGCATACCAGCGATGTTATTGGTTGGTTACTCGTCAGTCATGTCGGTGTCGGCCTCGTCACGCCGAAGTTTTCCCCGACATGAAACCGACACACTCCGAGACAGAAGGTCCATTGCGGCCACCCTAGTCCACTTCGTAGGTTTCTTACCAATCCACCACAGTCTAGGTGAATCTGTTTCGATTGGAGAATGCCATGCGTCTTCGTCGGGGAATCGCCGCTGGAGTACTGCTGACAACCGGTGTGGTCGTGCCGGCCGGAGTGAGTGCGGCGCCGGCCGCCGCCGCGAAGTGCGACACGAAAGCGATCTACTGGTACGCCAAGGGTGGGCATGAGGTGTACGTCGGGACGAACCTCTACAGCGACTGGATGGAAGGGCCGGGGCGGATCACCTATCAGAAGAGTGCGACCTCGGAGTCGAACTCGTCGTGGTCCGGGGATCTCGGCGTGAGCATCCAGCTGGTGATCGCGGAGATCCAGAACAAGTACGGGAAGACCGTCGGCAAGTCGCATTCGGTCACCGACAGCTGGTCGTACACGGCCGAGGTGCCGGCCGGGAAGGTGCGCCGCCTGCATCAGCTCAAGCAGTCGTGGCGGGTGCAGGTGGTGCGCTGGCAGTACACGACCACCGACTGCAAGAACACCAAGGAACTGAGCAAAAAGACCGCCACCTTCCCCACCAAGAACCGCGACTACATGTGGATCCTGGTCGGCCGGGAGTAACCCGCTCGTGAGTCCGGGCCTGGCTCTCAGCGCGGTTGTCACGGGGGTGAGCTTAGGAGTGGTCGTCCAGGCGGTGGAGGCGGGCGGTGACGGCGGGTCGGCGGTGGTCGGTGGTGGGGAGGCCGGCGTCGAGGAGCTCGAAGATCTCCAGGTCCTCGGCGCCGGTCGGGGTTTGGGCGAAACGCCAGAGCAGATCGGGGTCCTCGGCGTCGAGGACCGCGCGCCGGACGGTCGCTTCGAGCTCGTCGCGTTCGGCCCGCAGGGCGGGTGCGTCCGAGCGTGCGAGCAGCGGCCCGGTGTACAGCTCGAGCGCCGCCTGCAGTTCGCCTTCGCGGATGGCTGTTTGTACGTCGGTGACATCGCCCGTGACATCGGCGATGATCCGGTACGGCTTCGTGTCGAGCACCCCACCGCCAAGCAGATTGCGCAGCCGGTGCATCTCGGCCCGTACGGTCGTCGGATTGCCCTCGTCGCCGTAGAGCTGCAGCATCAACTGCTCCGCGGTCAGCCCAGTGGGATGCAGCAGCAGCAGTGCAAGCACTTCAGCCCGTCGCAAGGTCAGCGCGATCTCGCGACCACCGACCACCGCGATCGGCTGACCGGACCCGAGCAGCTTCAGCCGCAACGTGGGACGCAGCCGGCGTACCGGCGCGCCGGGCATCCGCAGCAGGAACCCTTCGTCCAACCGTTCGACCAGACCTTCACGCCCGTCACCCAGGTCGATCCGCTCCGCGCCGTCCGGTACGACGAGCCGATCGGGCAGCCATTCGAGCGGCTGCACCGCGAGCACGCGGCCGGTGGGGGTCAGCAACGCGCCAGGTGCATTGCCGAGCGCCATCAAATGCCGCATGTTGCGAGCGCGCAGCATCTCGTCGGCCGCCGCCATCCGGACCCGCAGCTGTCCTTCGGCGAGCTGAGCCGCGGCCGTCACGAGCGCGACCATCGCGGGATGGACGGTCCGCAACGGCCCCGAGACGTCGACGGCACCGAGGAGTTTCCCGGTGTCCGGATCGTGTACGGGCGCGGCTGCACAGGTCCATTCATGGATTCGGCGGACAAGATGCTCGGCGGAATGGATCTGTACCGGCTGGCCGACCGCGAGCGCCGTACCCATCCCGTTGGTGCCGATCTGGTCCTCTGCCCAGACCGCGCCCTCGGACAGAGCGATCCGATCGGCCTGCCGCTTCACCTCGGCGGAACCTTCGCGCCACAGGATCGTCCCCTGCGCGTCGGTGATGATCATGATGTGTGAGGCCTCGTCGGCGATCGTCGTCAACGTCTGCCGCAGCACCGGCAGGACGGCCTGGAGCGGGTGATTCGCGCGGAGCGCGGCGAGCACCTCGGGATCGAGTACGACCGCCGCCGCATCCGCTTCGGGGTCGACGGCGGCGGCGAGGGAGCGCTCCCAAGACGCGGCGACGAGCGGGCGCGGTACGCCCGGTACGCGGCCGCCGCCGAGCACCTCTTCGTACAGCTCGCTCAGCCGGCGAGCGTGGTCCGCTGTGTCCATCCAGCCTCACTCCGCAGTGCACGGGCCCTGCCTGCGTACCCGCATGCAACGTCCGTGCAACGTCCCCGCGCCTAGGTTCGGTCCATCGTCGCTGTGCCGACATGGTGTCAAGGAGGACCTATGACGATCTTCGCAGCTCCGGGGCAGGATGGCAGCCCGGTCACGTACAAATCGCGCTACGAGCACTACATCGGCGGCGAATGGGTGCCGCCGGTCAAGGGCGGGTACTTCGAGAACCCGACTCCGGTCACCGGTCAGACCTTCACCGAGATCGCGCGCGGTACGGCCGAGGACGTCGAGGCCGCGCTGGACGCCGCACACGGCGCCGCGCCGGCCTGGGGGCGTACGTCGCCGGCTGAGCGCGCGAACATCCTGACCAAGATCGCCGACCGGATCGAGGCGAACCTCGAGCTGCTCGCGGTCGCCGAGAGCTGGGACAACGGCAAGGCCGTCCGGGAGACGCTGGCCGCCGACCTGCCGCTGGCGGTCGACCACTTCCGTTACTTCGCCGGTGCGCTGCGGGCCCAGGAGGGCTCGGTGTCGGTGATCGACGACGACACGATCGCGTACCACTTCCACGAGCCGCTCGGCGTGGTCGCGCAGATCATCCCGTGGAACTTCCCGATCCTGATGGCGACCTGGAAGCTGGCGCCCGCGCTCGCGGCCGGCAACGCGGTGGTGCTGAAGCCGGCCGAGCAGACGCCGGCCTCCATCCACGTGCTCCTGGAGCTGATCCACGACCTGCTGCCGCCGGGGGTGCTGAACATCGTCAACGGGTTCGGCGTCGAGGCCGGCAAACCGCTTGCCTCCAGCAACAGAGTTGCCAAGGTCGCGTTCACTGGTGAGACCACGACCGGGCGGCTGATCATGCAGTACGCGTCCGAGAACATCATCCCGGTCACGCTGGAGCTCGGTGGCAAGAGCCCGAACGTGTTCTTCGCCGACGTGGCGTCGTCGCGGGACGACTTCTACGACAAGGCGCTCGAGGGGTTCGCGATGTTCGCGCTGAACCAGGGCGAGGTGTGTACGTGCCCGTCGCGCGCGCTGATCCAGTCGTCGATCTACGACCAGTTCCTCGGTGACGCGACCGAGCGGACCCGGGCGATCAAGCTCGGCAACCCGCTGGACACCGACACGATGATGGGCGCCCAGGCCAGCAACGACCAGTACGAGAAGATCCTCGCCTACATCGGGATCGGCAAGGAAGAGGGCGCCCGGGTGGTCACCGGTGGCGCCCGCGCCGAGCTCGACGGCGACCTGGCCGGCGGGTACTACATCCAGCCGACCATCTTCGAGGGCGACAACAAGATGCGGATCTTCCAGGAGGAGATCTTCGGGCCGGTCGTCTCGGTGACCAAGTTCGACGACTACGCGGATGCGATGAAGATCGCCAACGACACCCTGTACGGGCTGGGCGCGGGCGTCTGGTCGCGGGACATCAACACCGCGTACCGCGCCGGGCGGGAGATCCAGGCCGGGCGGGTGTGGACGAACAACTATCACGCGTACCCGGCGCATGCGGCGTTCGGCGGGTACAAGAACTCCGGTATCGGCCGGGAGAACCACAAGATGATGCTCGACCACTACCAGCAGACCAAGAACCTGCTGGTCAGCTACAGCCCGTCGAAGCTCGGGTTCTTCTGATCGCATGGTCGAGAAGGTGTTGCTCACCGACGAGGCGGCGGAGTGGTTGCGCCGCCTGACCGGGATGCACGGTCCGCTGATGTTTCACCAGTCCGGTGGCTGCTGCGACGGCAGCTCGCCGATGTGCTACCCGGACGGTGAATTCAAAACGGGGTCGGCGGACGTGCATCTCGGTGATCTGGCGGTCGACGGCGTCGAGAAGCCGATCGGTTTCTGGATGTCCGCGAACCAGTACGAGTACTGGAAGCACACCCAACTCACTGTCGACGTGGTGAAAGGCCGCGGCAGCGGATTCTCGGTGGAGGCCCCCGAAGGCGTCCGCTTCCTGATCCGCTCCCGCCTCTTCACCGACACCGAGTCCGCGGAACTCGGACTCCTCTGATCGAGTGCCGACCGTCCGGTGGCGTTGCCGGACGGCCGGCACTCACCTATCTCTCCAGTACGAGCGGCGTACCAGGCACGATCGCCGTGTCGACTGTGTACGTGGTGCCGTCGAGGTGGACTGTGTGTACGTTCAGGTGGCCGGACTTGCAGTCGAGGGTCAGCGTGTTTTTGGTGTGGGTGGCGGTGGCCCAGCCGGTGTTGGTGGTGAAGGGGAAGTGCCAGGTGTCGTCGGTGCGGGCGATGGCCAGTGGGGCGAAGGTGATGGTTTGGGTGAGGGCGTTGTGCTGGTAGCCGGTCAGGGCTTCCAGTACTGACCAGCCGGCGGCGTTGCGGATGTAGTGGTCGCCGCACTCGATGGGGTTGAACGGGTTGCGCCGGGTGCCGTCGTACCTGGACCAGAGTCCTTGCAGGATGGCCATGCCCTCGTCGGTGAGGCCCTCGTACAGGCAGTGGGCGGCGACCTGGTACTCGGAACCGGTCCACACCTCGTCGCAGTACCGGGTGGGGATGTCCGGTCGGCCACCGTGCGGCCACGTACACATCAGCAAACCGGTGTCGTCCTCGTCCGCGAACACACGGTACGGGTGGTCGAAGTCGTGGAAGCCGGTGCGGAGGTTGTGGCGTACGACGTTCCGCAGCGCGGTCCGTACATGATCAGCCGGAAGGATGTAGCCCAGGTCCAATTGGTGCGCCCACCACTGACCGATGAGCTGATCCGCCAGGCAGCCGTCGCCCCACTGGAAGTCACGCGTCTCGTCAGGGTCGAGGATCTGCCGGTAGTACTCGCCGGTGAACAGCAACTCGTCGTACGCCTTGCTGCCGGCCTCGAACAGCCTCCTGTACTCCTTGCCGTCCTCCCCAAGCAGCGACGCCATCTCCTCCGCCGCACGAAGCGCGGCGAGCCAGAGCGTGCCCATGAACGAGTTCACACCACACAAGTCGATGTCATGCGTACTCGGCTGGATGCCCCGCAGCACACCGTCCCGTACCCACTTGCCATGGATGTGGTCGAGCAGCCGAACCACACTGGGCCATCGGCGCTCCAGCCATTCCAGCCCGGCGCCTTGACGTACTTCGCGGTACGTCTTGAGCACCGTCCCGAGCATGCCGTCCAGTGCAGGCTCTTCCGGCCCGCCAATCACCACATCCCAGAGCTGCTTCATGTACAGCGGTGCGCGAACCCGGTGCGGGATGTACCCCTCCGGTGCCTGCATCACGTCGTACTCGGTGTCCCGCATGTTCTGCTCCAACGATGGGAACAACCGGGACAGCGTCTGCTCGTAGTTCCACACGTGCGTGCAGTTCAACGGACAAGAGCCGCCGTACCGTCCGCCCCACATCACCGTGGACGCGCCGAGAACCCCCTCGAAGCCAAGCACGTCACCATCAGCGGTCTGGAAAACAGTGGGGCTGCGTACGTCAGCGGCGAGCGCAGCGAGTCGCGCACCGGCTTCCCCAGGCAGACTGCTCGACTCGAACGCCTCCGCCCACTCGCGCGTCAGCTCAGCCAACTCCGACCAGCGCGGGATGAAAGCATCGGCCACAGCCACGGCATCGGGCGTACGACGGGTGTACGCATTGCCCAACCAGAACCGGCTGTGACCGTACTCAGGATGCGGACCGAACTGATTGAAGTCGACATATCGGTTTGGGAAGTGCCACGCGATCAGGAACCGAACCTGCTTGGTCTCACCAGGCTCCAGGTGGAACGGAACCGCCAAACCACCGTTCCACGTGCTGCCGGCCGCACTCGCACCAGCAGCTGGGGTCACCGGACCGTTGAGAAAGGCAACGAATTCCTCCGGCCGGCAAAACTGTGGATAAACCAGCGCATCAGCACGATCGGTCGCCAGCACGAGTTGTCCACAACCAGGATGATCCTGGGGAAGAGTGGTGTTCTCCAGCACCAGCGAAGTCCAGTCACCCCGGCGCACCCGGTTCGTGTTCCCGCCGTACGAGCTGCAGGAGACGCCGTCGATAGGCGTGACACCGTCCCAACCCACCGAGTTCTGCAGGGCGCCAGCGAGCTTGCCGTGCACTGAGATCTCACCCGGGTTGTGCAACGTGAAGGTGAACGCCACAACCGGCAGTGAGCTGACAGACGGGTCAGCCGGCACCAACGGGTTGAACACATCCAAGCTGATCTCAACCGGCAGATCAGTCGAGTAATCCACATGTGCCTGGGGATAGGTCGCTGTAACTGTGGATAAACCGACGGGTTGGATGGTTTCCTGCAACCGAGCCTCACCCGCGGGTACCAGGTCGTCCGTGACGAGCGGAGTGTTGCTGGGCTGCTGCGAAGGACCTTGCAGCAACCGGATCTCGTCCAGTGGCGGCTCTATCCGGGACAGCCGGATCGCAAAGAAGCTGTCGGGTACGTGGCCCTCGTGGTTGCCGATGTTGTGCAGTTGCCATTGGCGAAGTGCACCGTTGCCCGCCAGCGCGACTGTGCCCGTACCAAGACCTCCCAAGGGCAGTGCGAAGTGTCGAAGGTTGTCACCGGTGTAGTGCATCTTTCTCCATCCATGTACCGGCAGAGGCGAACAACGCCACCGGACCGGGTGCGAGCAGCAGCAGCGAAGCGGTTACCGAAGTGCTGAGTAGAAGTGCGACAACGACGAGTGCCAGTACGCCTAGCGGAACCAGTGGCGCACGGGCGACCAGGTGCAGTGCGGTGAACCAGAGTCGTTTGCCACGTAGCCCCGAGGTGACGCGGAGGCTGAAGGCGTAACAAGAGGCAAGTAGTAGGAGAACGCTGACACAACCGCTGATGGCGAAGGGGAGTGCGAACAGCGGAGACAACGCATGCCAGTTGACCAAGGCAACGGCTACCACTACGCCAGGAACTATACCCACCTCCAGCCCGGCAGCCGCTGTTTTCCACAGGTTCTTCAACAGTTGTGGAACACCGCCGCGATCTTTCAGTACGACCGCGTCCGTGGTTGCGATGACAGCGGCCCAGACCGGTGAGACAACAAGTGCTGTAAGCAGCACACTGAGCGGAGAGAGCCCAGGGCTCAGTAGGACCACAAGAGCCGATGCTGTACAGACCAATACGCCAGCAGAGGCAACCAGCGGAAGCTCATGCCACAGCGCCTTGAATGCCGCGGGCAGATGGTTGGTCATGCGCGCAGCCCAGTAGTCGCGATCGAAGCGATGAACGAGCGCTGGAAGATCAGGAACAGGACGAGGATCGGCAGCACGACCAAAGTGATTGCCGCGAACAACACCACCGCAGGGCCGCCGCCCACCGCACCCTGCAGCGACACCAGACCCACCGGCAGCGTCATCTTCTCCGGCGACGACAGGAAGATGTACGGCCAGAAGAAGTTGTTCCACGACGCCTCGAACACGAAGATCCCGAGCGCCGTCAGCCCGGGCCGGGCCAGCGGCAGGATCACCCGGAACAAGATCCAGAAGTGCCCCGCGCCGTCCATGATCGCCGCCTCGTCCAGCTCGCGCGGAATCGACGAGATGTACTGCCGGAGAAAGAAGATCCCGAACACGTTCACCAACGCCGGCAACCAGATCGCCACCGTCGTGTCCACCAGATGCAGCCAGCGCATCATGATGAAGATCGGCACCACAGTCAGCTGCACCGGCACGACCAGCGCCGCTAGCAGTACGGAGAAGATCTGGTCGCGGCCCGGAAAGCGCAGCCGGTTGAACGCGTACGCGGCCAATGCACTGGTCAGCAGGGCGCCTGCCGTCGTGATGACCGCGATCTGCACGCTGTTCCAGGCCATCTGCGCGAACGGGATCAGGTCCGGTACCTGCTGGAAGTTCTGCAGCGTCGGCGGCCGCGGAATCCACTGCGGCGGCAACTGAAACGCGTTGATCGGCTCCGACAACGCGGTCACGATCAGCCAGACCAGCGGCGCGATCATCACCAGACCGGCGAGCACCAGGACGAGGTCGAGCAGCCGGCCCTTCACTGGTGCACCCACCGTCGGCTCAGCCGGAACTGCAGACCGGTCACGACCATGATCACCACGAAGAGCACCAGCGACAGCGCGGCCGCGTACCCGACCTCGAACGACTGGAAGCCCTTTTCGTACGTGTACTGGACGATGCTCCGGGTCGCACCGTCCGGTCCACCCTGCGTCATGATCACCATCGGATCGAAGATCTGGAACGCGCCGATGAACGTGATCACGGTGGCGAAGAAGATCGTCGGCGACATCACCGGCAGCGTCACGCTCCAGAACCGCCACCACGCGTTCGCACCGTCCACCCGGGCCGCCTCGTGCAACTGCGCCGGGACCGTCTGCAGACCGGCCAGCAGGATGATGAACGTGTACCCGATGGTGTGCCACCAGTCGACCACGATCAGCGTCGGCAGCGCCCAGGTCGGCGACGCCAGCCAGTTCGTCGACGACTGGAGGTAGTACGCCGCGATGCCGAAGGTCGGGTCGAGCACGTACTTCCAGAGCAGCGCGACCGCCGCCCAGGAGACCAGGAACGGAAAGAAGAACGCGGTCCGGACGAAGTACTTGGTGCCGCGGGTCATCGTCCGGTGGACGCCGAGCGCGAGCAGCATGCCGATCCCGACATGCGTGACGACCGACGCGAGCGCGAAGACGAAGGTGTTGAAGACCGCCCGGATGGTCGCCGAGTCCTGGACCAGTTGCTTGAAGTTGTCCAGCCCGGCGAACTCCGGCGTACTGAGCAGGTCCCAGTGGAACAGGCTGAGGCCGAAGGCAGCGAGCAGTGGCAGCGCGACGAAGATCAGGAAGAGCAGGACGGCCGGGCTGATGAACAAGTAGCCTGGCAACCAATCCCGGCGCTGCTGGTGCGGCTGAGGCTTAGGCTGAGGCTGAGGCTGGGGATGCAGGCGGCGGCTCAGACCAATCCCTCCAGTGCGGTCTGCGCCTTGCCGAGCGCGTCGGCGGGCGTGGCGTTACCGGTCAGGACCTGCTTCCAGCCGTCCTCGATCGCCTTCTGCACCGCGGCGCCTTTGTCCGGCGACGGGATCGGCGTCGCGTAGCTGAGTGCCTGGTACAGGTACTGCGTTCCGGTCGGCGCGTCCTCGAGGAACGACTGGCTGTTCGCGATCGACTTCCGGGCCGGCACGATCGTGCCGCCGAGCTGGGCGAATGTCGACGAGCCTTCCTTGGAGATCAGGAACTTGATGAACGTCCAGGCGTCGTCCTTCTTCTTCGACGCCTTCAGGATCGGGTACCCGTTCCAGCCGACCGGCGAGCCCTGCTCGACCTTGGTCGGCCACGGCACGATGCCCATCTTCGTGGTCGCCTTCAGGTTCCGGATGCTGATGATCGGCCAGCGCCCGCCGCCGAACATCGCCAGCTTGCCCTGCGCCGCGGCGGTGAACGCGTCGAACGTGCCGCCGGGCGGCGGCGACAGCTTGTCGGCCACCAGCTTCCGGTTGAACTCCGCCGCCTCGATCGCCTTCGGGTCGTCGAAGGTCGGTTTCGACCAGTCCTCGCTGAAGCTGCTGGTCCCGTTGGTGAGCAGCCAGGGCATGATCGCGCCGAAGTACGCCGAGTCGGCCGCGTACCCGAACGCGCCGGTCTTCGCCTTGATCTGCTCGCAGGCGTGCCGGAAGTCGTCCCAGGTCCACTTCGGCGTCGGCTCCGGTACGCCGGCCTTCTTGAACAGGTCCTTCGAGTACCACATGCACATCGTGTTGAACTCGCCCGGCAGGTAGTACGTCTTGCCGTCGGTGGAGGCGTACTTCTTGTCCCACTCGATCAGGTTCGGGTCCATGTCGGCGTAGTACTCGTCGATCGTCGACTGGTCCTTCTTGATGTAGTCGTCGAGCGGCGCGAGCAGGCCCTTGGAGGCGAACAGCCGCTGGCCTTCGGTGGCGATCTGGATCACGTCCGGGACCTGGCCGCCGGCGATCCGGGTGGACAGCTTGTTGAAGAAGTCACCCCAGTTGGACAGCGGGATGCCCTCGGCTTTGAGCTTGATCTCCGGATGCTGCTCGGTGAACTTCGCGAACAGCTTGTTCCAGGTGGCCTGCTGCTCGGCCGTGCCCATGTAGACGAACGACAGTTCCTTGGTACCGGAACCGCCGCTGCCGTTGCCGCCACCACAGGCTGCCAGCGAGGCGGCGAGCGCCGTCCCACCGGTGGTCTGCAGGAAGCGGCGTCTGGTGATGGGCCGCCGGCTGAGCAGGGGCTGATTCATGACCGTCCTCCAGCACAGGGAAATCGATTTCTCACAAGTCCGGTCAGCATAGGCCCGGCCGCCGAAACGGTGTCAAGGGCCGGAACCGGGAAAACTCAGGGGGAATCCTTCGCCGCGCCCGGAGCCGCCGCGGCTGCCGGGATCACGCGGGAAACCGGGTCCGGCTGGGCCGGATGTCACGGGTGCACCCATGACAGATGTCAGCGGTCCGATCGCTGGCCCCGGATCATTGCCCGGGCGGACGATGCGAAGTATCCCAACCATTGCCGGTCTCCGCCCCCCGGCAGTACGGGAAGCTCGGGCGGAGGTCCGGCCACAACTCGAGGAGTCCAGTTGAGGCAACGGATTCTCGTGTCCGCCCTGGGTGTCGGTGCTCTCGCCGTCGCCGGACTGACCGTCCAGGGAGCCGTCGCGGCCCCCGCCCCGTACACCGCCGGAAAGCATGCCGCCAAGGTCTGCTCCGTCGTCAGGTCCGCACACACCGCGGTCTGCAACGCGATCAAGCTGGTCGACGCGAACGGCGTCGCTCCGGCTTCCGCCGCGCCGCCGTCGACCGGTCTCACCCCGACCGGTCTGCGCGACGCCTACAAACTCAACGGCCTCAGCGCCGGCGGCCGGACGGTCGCCATCGTGGACGCGTACGGCTACCCGAATCTGGAACGGGACCTCGGCGTCTATCGCTCCCAGTTCGGCCTGTCCGCGTGTACGACGGCCAACGGCTGTCTGCGCGTGATCGACCAGAACGGCGGCACCGCGTTGCCGAAGTTCAACGCCGGCTGGGCCGGCGAGCAGGCGCTCGACGTGGATGCGGTCTCGGCGGCCGCGCCGGACGCGAAGATCATCATGGTCCAGGCCAAGTCGGCGAGCTTCGCGGACCTCGGTGCCGCGGTCGTGACAGCGTCCAAGCAGGCCGGGGTCGTTGCCATCTCCAACAGTTACGGCGGCAGTGACGCGGCCGACTCGACGTACGGCAGCTACTACAACCACCCGGGGATCGCCGTCACCGCATCGACCGGCGACAACGGCTACCAGGGCGGCAGCTACCCGGCGTCGTCGTCGTACACGACCGCTGTCGGTGGCACCTCATTGGTTGCCGCGAGCAACGCTCGGGGCTGGAGCGAGAGTGTCTGGAGCGGCGCGGGATCGGGATGCTCGACGTACAACACCGCGCTGAGCGCGGCCGCGTCGTTCGACACCGGCTGCTCGAAGCGGGCGATGGCCGATGTCTCTGCCGCGGCCGATCCGGCCAAGGGCGGGATGGCGATCTACTACCCGACGAGCAAGACTGCGTCGACCTGGGCGCAGTTCGGCGGTACGAGTGAGGCCGCGCCGATCATCGCCGCGGTGTACGCGCTGTCCGGCAACACCGCCGGGTACGCGAACGCGTTGCCGTACGCCCATCCGGGTTCGCTGTTCGATGTGACGAGTGGCAGCAACGGCTCCTGCCCGACGACGCAGTGGTGCAACGCCCGGGCCGGCTGGGACGGTCCGACCGGTCTCGGTACGCCGAACGGTGCCGGCGCTTTCTGATCGATTTTCGACACTAGTAGTGATCGGGCAGTGGCTGACTGCAACTTCCCGGTCACTACTAGTACTGTTCCGGGCACGAAGGACAACCCTCAACTCCCAGGCAATCCGGTGATTTCTCTTCCCCGGACGCCCCCGCAGGCTTAATGTCAGCCCCCGGGACGGGTCGTGGAGGGCGACCCGCCAACACGAACTCCATGGAGATTTGCTGTGACCACATCACGCAGAGGGCGGGGGCTCCTGGCAGTCTCCGCCGTCTCCGCGGCCGCGACCGTGCTGGCCATGACGGCCACCGGTGCGAACGCCGCCCAGACCGCGAAGCCCGACCCGGCCAAGCCCGCCCAGTCGGAGAACTTCAGCGGCAAGGAGCAGAAGGGCTACTACGACGCCCGGACGCCGAACGCCAAGACCACCTACGCGCGGTCCGCGAAGGTGGCCGGCAAGGAGACCGCGGCTTCGGAGAAGTTCCGCAACTCGCTCGGCACCCAGGGTGTCGTCGAGCTCGACCCGAACACCGGTACGCCGGCCCAGGTCACCAAGCTGAACGGCTTCCTCACCGGCAAGAGCGGCAAGAAGGCCGAGACCATCGTCCTCGACTACGTGAAGGCGCACCCGGAGGTCTTCAAGCTCTCCGCCGCCGACCTCGGCACGCTGAAGCTGCGCAAGGACTACGTCGACGAGCTCGGTACGCACCACATCTTCTGGTCCCAGGTCGTCGACGGCGTCGAGGTGTTCGGCAACGGCCTGAAGGCCAACGTCACCAAGCACGGCCAGCTGGTCTCCGTGATGGGTTCCCCGGTCTCCGGCCTGGCCACCGCGGCGCAGTCCCGCTCCGCGGCCGCCGCGCCGAAGCTCAGCGCCTCGGCCGCCCGCAGCGCCGCCATCGAGGACGTCGGCGGCACGGCGAAGTCCGCGACCGCGAAGTCCGCCGGGGTCAGCACCACCTTCAGCAACGGCGACACCGCCAAGCAGGTCTGGTTCCACACCGCGGACCGTCTGCGCAAGGGCTGGATGACGTACGTGAACGCCGGCGGCACCAAGGTGTACACGCACGTGATCGACGCCCAGACCGGCGGGCTGCTCTTCCGCCGGAACCTGTCCAGCGCGGCGAACGGTGACGCGCTCGTCCAGGACAACTACCCGGGCGCGGCCAAGGGTGGTACCCAGCGGGTCGAGAACCTGATCTACAACAAGTGGCTGCCGAAGAACGCGAAGACGCTGCTCGAGGGTACGTCGGTCGCGGCCTGGGCGGACGTCAACGACGACAACCAGCCGAATGCCGGTGAGACGGTCAAGGTGCCCGGCAAGGCGGGGCCCAGCGGGACCGGCGCCGAGTACAAGCTGACCAGCTTCCCGAACGCGTCGTCGTTCTGCTCCGCGTCCTACATCTGCACCTGGGACCCGGCGAAGCCGGACTCCTGGAAGACGAACATGAACCAGGACGTCACGAACGCGTTCTACCTGGCCAGCAACTTCCACGACTGGCTGGCGAAGCCGCCGATCAGCTTCACCCCGGCGGCGGGCTCGTTCGACGCGGCCGGCGGCGACCCGGTGCACCTGAACGCGCTCGACGGCGCGGCCACCGGCGCCAACGGCGGACCGGACGCGAACCACATCGACAACGCGAACATGAACACCCCGCCGGACGGCACCCCGCCGACCATGCAGATGTACCTGTGGCACCAGCCCGGCGCGACCGACGCGCAGGACGGCTACGTACCGGCCAGCGGCGCGAACGACGCCAGCATCCTGTACCACGAGTACACCCACGGTCTGTCCAACCGCCTGGTCGTCGACGCCACCGGCAACTCGACGCTGAACAGCATCCAGGCCGGCTCGATGGGTGAGGCGTGGAGCGACTTCTACGCGATGGACTACCTGGTCTCGCACGGTCTGGAGAAGGACACCACCGCCCCTGGTGAGGTCCTCGAGGGCAAGTACGTCGCGCACGGCGAACTGTTCCGTACCGAGGCGATCGACTGCCGCGTGAAGGCGGTCAGCCCGAACTGCGTCAAGGCGAACGGCACCAAGGGCGGGTACACGTACGGCGACTTCCCGACCATCGGCGGTACGCCGGAGGTGCACTCGTCCGGTGAGGTCTGGGCGCAGACGCTCTGGGACCTGCGCGAGCGCTTCGGCCGCGGGTACGCGATGAGCATCATCACCCGGGCGATGGAGCTGGCTCCGGCCGACCCGACGATGCTCGACATGCGGAACGCGATCGTCCAGGCCGACCTGATCGCCAGCGGCGGCAAGAACGCCGACATCATCTGGACGGTCTTCGCCAACCGGGGCATGGGCTGGTACGCCGGTGTCGTCGACGGCGGCGACGCCTACCCGGCGGAGGACTTCCACAAGCCGCCGACAGGTGCGACCACCACGCTGAGCGGCACGGTCAAGGACAAGGACACCGGTGCCCCGATCGCGGGCGCGCTGGTCTACGTCGGCGGCCACTCGTCCGGGTACGCCGGTGACTACGCCGGTTCGACCGATGCCAGCGGCAAGTACACGATCACGGGCGTGGCTCCGGGCACGTACCCGAAGGTGGTCGTCTCCGCGCCGGGTTACGAGCTGATCGTCCAGTCGGTCAAGGTCAGCCCGGGCGCCAGCGCGAACTTCGTACCGCGGCGCAACTGGGCGGCCTCGTCCGGCGGCGGTACGGTGGCCGGCTTCAACGGGCCCGACTTCAGCCCGCAGTGTGGGCCGGACTTCGCCATCGACAACGCGCAGGGCACCGGCTGGGGCAGCACCACCGGTGACAACAACGGCACGGCGACCAACACCATGATCGCCAAGCACGTCGACATCAAGCTGCCGGCCAAGGTCAACGTCAGCAACTTCAACGTCGACCCGTCGAACACCTGCGGCGACCCGGGCAGCTCGTCCACCGGCCAGTACCGGATCGAGACCTCGGCGGACGGCAGCACCTGGGCCACCGCGGCGGAGGGTACGTTCGGCGCCGCCAACCGGGGCAAGTACAACCTGGTCGCCCCGACCGGCAACGCGACCGGCGTCCAGTACGTCCGGTTCTGGATGCTCAGCCCGCAGGTCCCGGACTTCGCCACCAACTGCCCGAACGGGGCCTTCGGTGGCTGCAAGTTCACCGACATGACCGAACTCCAGGTCTTCGGCACCAAGTAACCCCCGCACCGACTAGTACCGCACCACCCCGCGTAGTACCGCACCACCCCGCGAAGGCCGGCCGAGCACCCCTCGACCGGCCTTCCGCCATCCCAGCGCCCAACCCCCAACCGACACCAACGACCCCGCGAACCCCACCGCCCTTCCCCGTCTCAGGGGTCAGCCCCTGAGCTGGAGGGTTGGCCCCTGAAAATGCGAGGGGTCAACCCGCTACCTCAGGGGTCAACCCCCGAGCGAGGTCGGCGAACCTGCGAACCGCACCGGCCTTCGCCGTCCGGCCTTTCGCCGTTTGAGGGGTCGGCCCCTGAGATGGCGGGTTGGCCCCTGGAAATGCGAGGGGTCAACCCACTAGCTGAGGGGCTGACCCCTGAGACGGGGGAGGGCGGTGGGGGCGGGGGTTCGGTGTGTAGGACGGGGGTCCGGATGGTGGACGCGGGGGGTAAGTCTAGTGTTTTGGTTTAGTTTGGAGGGGTGGAGAATCGCGGTGGGTGGATGGCGCTTCGCTCAGGGGGTGGGCGGGGCGGCTACCGAGCCGCGTTCGATCAGGGCTGGGGTGAGGGTGGTGCGCCGGACCCGGCGGTTGGTGTCGATCGCGGAGGTGACGCGGGCGACGACGTGGCCGACCAGGGCGTCGAGCGGCCAGTGGAAGGTCGACAGTGGTGGCGTGAGCAGCTGGGACATCGGCTGGTCGTCGTACCCGAGCAGGGACAGGTCGTCGGGGATGCGCAGGCCGAGCTCGCGGCTCGCGGCGTAGACGCCGAAGGCCATCGAGTCGGCGAGGGCGAGGATGCCGGTCGGGCGCCGGGTGCTGGTCAGCAGCGTCCGGGCGACGTCGGTGGCGCCGGCCAGATCGTGCGGGCACTGCAGCAGCCGGACGGTCAGGCCGAGGTCGCGCGCGATCCGCTCCGCGATCTCCTCGGCGGGGCGTTCCACCTCGAAGCGCCGGCTCGGGCTGAGTACGGCGAGGTCGCGGTGGCCGGCGTCGGCGAGCCGGCGCAGCGCCGTGCTGACCCCGGTCTCGTTGTCCAGGATGACCTCGGACTTCGCCTTCGCGCCCGGCAGCGCGTCGCCGATCGCGATCACCGGTGCCTGCTCGGCGATCTCCGCCCAGCCCTTCGCGGCCGGGTCGATCGGGATCACCACGATCGCGTCGGCGCGGTGGTCGACCAGGTGCTGGGCGAGCTCGAGCTGCCGGTCGGCGTCGCCGGCCGAGTCGATGATCCAGGCGTTCCGGTCCGGGGCGAGCAGCTCGCGGCCGAGCGCGGCGGCGACCCGCTGCTGCCACAGGTCCTCGAGCGATGCGCAGAGTACGCCGACCGAGCCGCTGCGCCCGGAAGCGAGCGCCCGGGCGACCGGATCGGCCTGGTACCCGAGCCGCTCGGCCGCGTCCTGAACCCGTTGCCGGGTCTCGGGCGTGCCGTGCAGGCCACGCAGCGCGTACGACACCGCGGCCATCGAGAGCCCGGTCTCGGCGGCAATGTCCTTGAGGGTTGGCCTGCGGCCGGTTCCGGACATGCCCACGACCCTAGCGGCCGGTACGGACAGAAACTTGACAGCACGCCCTTTGAAGCGCTTCACTTGGTACACGCTGAAGCGCTTCAATTTGATCAAACTGGCGAGAGGAGGGGTCGATGATCGACGTCCATCAGCACCTCTGGCCGGAAGCCTTCGTCGACCGGCTCCGGGCTCGCCGCGAACCGCCGTACCTGACCGGCTGGACGCTGCACACCGCGACCGAGGCGCCGTACGACGTGGACCCCGCCGCGCACGAGCTCGGCAAGCGGGTCGCCCTGGAGCAAGACCTCGGTACGACGCTGGCCGCCGTGTCGCTGTCGAGTCCGCTCGGTGTCGAGCAGCTTGGCGACACCGAGCTGCTGGCCGCGTGGCACACCGGGGCGGCGGAGCTGCCGAAGCCGTTCCGCGCTTGGGCTTCCGTCAACTTGCTCGAGCCGGACGTCGACGAGCTGAAATCCCTGCTGGACAAGGGCTTTCTCGGTCTGCAACTGCCCGCGCACGTCCTCGGTACGCCGGCCGGCTGGGAAGCTGTCAGCGAGCTGCTGCGTACCGCCGAGCTGTCCGGCCGGCCGATCCTGGTGCATCCCGGTACTGCCGGAAAGACCGATGGCCCCGGTTGGTGGGCGCCCGTTGTCGACTACACCGCACAGTTGCAGGCCGCATGGTGGGCCTGGCATGCGTACGGGGGTCGGCGCACGTACCCGGAGCTGCGGATGTGCTTCGCCGCCGCGGCCGGGCTAGCGCCCGTACATCACGAGCGGCTGACCGCGCGCGGCGGCCGGCTCGGCACCATCGACCCGAAGTTGTACGTCGACACCTCGAGCTACGGCCCGCAGGGGATCGACGCGGTCGCGCGAGTCCTCGGGATCGACCAGGTCGTGCATGGCACCGACCGGCCGTACGCGGGGATCACCGACCTTCGCCAGGGCGACGCCGCGACCGCGGTGATCCGCTACGACAACCCGCACCGGCTGTTGTTCGGTGCAGCTACTCCGGAGAGGGGAGTGCAGTGACTGCCCAGCCCATCGATGTACCCGACATCCCGGCCCGCCAGGCCAGCCGCCTCGTGGAGCTGAACAACTGTCTGTCGCTGGACGACCTGCCCGGCCGCGACCTGACCCCCGCCGAGCTTTCGGAGCTGGCCGCGTCGATCGCCGCGCAGCCGCAGCTGTGGGAGGACAAGGTCGCGTACAGCGACGAGGAGCGCGTGTTCGCCTCGCTGCACCGCGACGCCAACGTCGACGTGTGGCTGATCTGCTGGACGCCGGTCAACGACACCGGCTGGCACGACCACGATGTCTCCTCCGGCGCGGTCGCGGTCGCGAAGGGCAAGCTGGTCGAGCACAACCTCGCCATCGGTACGGACTCGATCGAAACCGAGGTCTCGGCCGGGGACGTGTACGGCTTCGGTCCGGACCACATCCACCGCTTGACCGGGCTGGACAAGGGCAGTGTCACTGTCCACGCGTACAGCCCGCCGCTGTGGCGGATGGGTCAGTACACCGCGAAGGACGGTGTACTGCGGCGCATCTCCGTCTCGTACGCCGATGAGCTGCGCCCGCTGGACTGATCTCGGCTAGCGTCAGACCTATGAGGATTCGGGTTGTCGACGCGTTTGCGGAGCGGGCTTTCGTAGGAAACCAGGCCGGCGTGTGTGTACTGGACGCCGGGGACTGGCCGGACGAGAAGTGGATGCAGGCGGTCGCCGCGGAGATGAACCACGCGGAGACCGCCTTCGTCCGTCCGAGCACGGGCGGGGAAGCGGACTGGGACCTGCGCTGGTTCACGCCGACGAATGAGGTCGTGCTGTGCGGGCACGCGACGCTGGCCACTGCGCATGCCCTCGCTACGGACGGCAAGGTGGCCGGTAAGACCTCGTTCGCCACGTTGAGCGGGATCCTGACCGCGGAGGTCGCGGAGGACGGAATCACCTTGGACTTCCCGGTGAATCGGCCGATCGGCGTGGACGTGCCGGACGGGCTGGCGGCCGCGCTCGGCGTGGAGCCGCTCGAGGCGTACGACACCGGAGAACTGCGCGACCTGCTGGTCGTTGTCCGTGATGAGGCGGCCGTGCGTGCCGTTGTACCGGACTTCGATGCGATCGCGGCGGTGACGACCCGGTTGAAGCTGCGTGGGGTGATCGTCACGGCGGCCGGCGATCAGTACGACTTCGTGTCGCGGTTCTTTGCGCCGGGGAGCGGGGTTCCGGAGGACCCGGTGACGGGCAGCGCGCACACCGGACTGGCGCCGTACTGGGGTGATCGCCTCGGGCGGGACGAGCTGGTCGGGTACCAGGCGTCCGCCCGAGGCGGGGTCGTGCGGGTCCGGTCGTCAGGCGATCGGGTCCTGCTGACCGGTCAGGCCATCACTGTCCTGGACGGCCAGCTGCTCGTCTAGGACCAGGTCTCGGCGTGGGTGGCCACGCCGTTCGGGGCGATCAGTTCGGTGACGACGTCCTCGGCTTCGACGTCGAGCGGTTCGTACGGGGCCTCGGGTACGACGTACGCGCGCGCTCCGGCGACCATCTCCGTACCCGGCAGCTCGAACCAGGCTTCGCCGACCTCGCGGCTGATCTCGTAGATGGCCTGCTCGGCGGTGTCGACCGGGTCGCGGTCGCCGGACTCGTCCAGCTCGGCCGGGTGCCGCTCCTGCGCGGCGCGACCGGCCTCCAGCAACGCGTCCAGGTCGAGGACGCGCAGGTCGAACCGGGACACGACGCTGATCACGTGGTCCTGCTCGGTCTCTTCGTCGTCTTCCTCGACCGGCTCGTCCAGCAACAGCGGCGTCGTACCGGTGTGCTCGAACACGGCGTCGTTCCAGTCCTCGACCACGCCTTCGAGCGCGGCGTTGTGCTCGAACAGCGTGGCGTGGTCCTCGGCGCCGGTCATCGCCAGCAGCGCGTCGGTGTGCGCCTGCAGCCGCTCGGCGAGCTTGCGGCTCGCGGCGGCGAGTGCCTCCCGCGTCTCCGAGGAGAAGAACTGCTCGGCGGGGGCGGCGGTGTCGATCTCAGTCACGTGGGTGTTGATCCCTGTCTGTGGGTCGGAATACCACCCGCAAGTATGTGAGAACTGTGTGAGAGCTGTACAGCCGGGTGTGAGAGGGCTGCGAGAAGCCTCCTGACCGGGCAGTGAGCGGTGTCCAGTAGATGACATGAACGCCGAGAACATCGCCGGCTTGGTGGTTGCCGCCGCGCTGGTCCTCTATCTGATCGCCGCCCTGATCTTTCCCGAGAGGTTTTGATGTCCGACACCGCGGCCGGCCTCCTGCAGGCCGGCTTCCTGATCTTGTGCCTGGCGGCGGTCTACCGGCCGCTCGGCGGGTACATGGCCCGTACCTACGAGTCCGGCAAGGACCTGCGCGTCGAGCGTGGCATGTACAAACTCTTCGGCGTCGACGCGCGCGCCGACCAGACCTGGGCGGTGTACGGGCGGTCGCTGATCGCCTTCTCGGCCGCGAGCCTGGTACTGCTCTTCCTGCTGCAACGCCTGCAGCACTGGCTGCCGCTGTCGCTCGGTCTGCCCAGCGTTCCGAACGGTATCGCCTTCAACACGGCTGCTTCGTTCGTCACCAACACCAACTGGCAGTCGTACTCACCTGAGGCGACGATGGGCCACCTGGTCCAGTTCGCCGGGCTGGCCGTCCAGAACTTCGTTTCGGCCGCGGTCGGGATGACCGTTGTGATTGCGCTGATCCGTGGCTTCACCCGCTCCAAGACCGACCGCGTCGGCAACTTCTGGGTCGACCTGACCAGGACCTTGCTGCGCATCTTGCTCCCGATGGCGGTCATCGGCGGTCTCGCGCTGGTCGCGATGGGCGTCGTGCAGAACTTCTCCGGCGGTCACGAGGTGACCTCGGTGGTCGGCCAGACCCAGACCATCCCCGGCGGCCCGGTCGCCAGCCAGGAGGTGATCAAGGAGCTGGGTACGAACGGCGGCGGGTTCTACAACGCCAACTCGGCGCACCCGTTCGAGAACCCGAACGGCCTGTCGAACCTGTTCGAGATCTTCCTCCTGCTGGTCATCCCGGTCTGCATCACCCGGACCTTCGGCCTGATGGTGAAGGACAAGCGGCAGGGGTACGCGATCCTCGGCGTGATGGGCACGCTCTGGGCCGCCTTCACCTTCGCCGCCACGTTCTTCGAGAACCGAGGTGCCGGCACCGCAACTCAGGCGGCCGGTGCCGCGATGGAAGGCAAGGAGACCCGCTTCGGCGAGTGGGCGTCCGCCCTGTTCGCCAGCTCGACCACCGGGACGTCGACCGGCGCGGTGAACTCCGCGCACGACTCGTTCACCCCGCTCGGCGGCGGTACGGCCCTGTTCCACATGATGCTCGGCGAAGTCACCCCGGGCGGTACCGGATCAGGCCTGTACGGGATGCTCGTCCTTGCCATTCTCGCGGTCTTCGTCGCGGGCCTGATGGTCGGTCGTACGCCGGAGTATCTGCAGAAGAAGATCACCGCGCGCGAGATGAAGCTGGTCTCGCTGTACATCCTGACCACGCCGACGATCGTGCTGGCCGGTGCGTCGATCGCGATGGGCCTGGCCTCGGCGCGGGCGTCGATCTTCAACACCGACAGCCCGCACGGGTTCTCCGAGGTGCTGTATGCGTTCACGTCGGCCGGCAACAACAACGGCAGTGCGTTCGGCGGGCTGAGCGCGAACACCCCGTTCTTCAACACCGCGCTCGGTCTCGCGATGCTGCTCGGCCGGTTCGTGCCGATCCTCTTCGTACTCGCGCTGGCCGGATCGCTGGCGAAACAGCAGCCGGTGCCCGTGACACAAGGCACGCTGCCAACCCACAAGGCCCTGTTCGTGACGCTGCTGGTCGGCACCGTGCTGATCGTCACCGGCCTGACCTACTTCCCCGCCCTGACTCTCGGACCCCTCGCGGAGGGACTGTGACCACGCTGATGAACCCGCCGGCCGCGGAGCCGACGGTGACCCCGAAGCGGGCCCCCTCGGGCCTGTTCGACCCGAAGCTGCTGCTCAGCTCACTGCCGGACGCGCTGCGCAAGCTCGATCCGCGGGTGATGTGGAAGAGCCCGGTGATGTTCGTGGTCGAGGTCGGCGCGGTTGTGTCGACGATCTTCGCGATCACCGATCCGAGCGTGTTCGCCTGGTGGATCGTGGTCTGGCTCTGGCTGACGACGATCTTCGCGAACCTCGCCGAAGCGGTCGCGGAGGGCCGTGGCAAGGCGCAGGCGGAGACGTTGCGCCGGGCCAAGACCGAGACCACCGCACGCCGCCTGGTTGCCGACGGCGAGGAAGAGGTGCCGGCCACCCAGTTGCAGCTCGGCGATCTGGTAGTGGTCGAGGCCGGGCAGATCATCCCGGGCGACGGGGACGTGATCGAGGGCGTCGCGAGTGTCGACGAGTCGGCCATCACCGGTGAGTCGGCGCCGGTGATCCGGGAGTCGGGCGGCGATCGGAGCGCAGTCACCGGGGGTACGAAGGTGCTGTCCGACCGGATCGTCGTGAAGATCACCACCAAGCCCGGTGAGAGCTTCATCGACCGGATGATCGCGCTGGTCGAAGGCGCGTCGCGGCAGAAGACCCCGAACGAGATCGCGCTGAACATCCTGCTTGCCAGCCTGACGATCGTGTTCCTGATCGCCACCGTCACGCTGCCGACCTTCGCGAACTACGCGCACACCAACCTGAGTGTGGTGATCCTGGTCGCGCTGCTGGTCTGCCTGATCCCGACCACGATCGGCGCGCTGCTGTCCGCGATCGGTATCGCCGGGATGGACCGGCTCGTGCAGCGCAACGTCCTGGCGATGTCCGGGCGCGCGGTCGAGGCGGCGGGCGATGTGAACACACTGCTGCTGGACAAGACCGGCACCATCACCTTGGGCAACCGCCAGGCCGCTGAGTTCATCCCGGTGCAGGGCGTGACCGACACCGAGTTGGCCGACGCGGCGCAGTTGTCCAGCCTCGCCGACGAGACGCCGGAAGGGCGGTCGATCGTCGTACTGGCCAAGACCGGGTACGGGTTGCGGGAGCGGCACACCGGTGAGTTGCCGCATGCAACGTTCGTGGAATTCACGGCGCAGACCCGGATGAGTGGCGTGGACGTGGACGGCCGGCAGATCCGGAAGGGCGCGGCCGGTGCCGTGAATGCGTGGATCGGCGAGCACGGTGGCCGTACGGACAGCCGGCTCGGGGAGATCGTCGACGGAATCTCGGCTTCCGGTGGTACGCCGCTGGTCGTTGCCGAGAGCATCGATGGGAAGGCGCGGGCGCTCGGCGTCATTCACCTGAAGGACGTGGTCAAGGCCGGGATGCGGGAGCGGTTCGACCAGATGCGCGCGATGGGCATCCGGACCGTGATGATAACCGGCGACAACGCGCTGACCGCGAAGGCGATCGCGGACGAGGCCGGGGTGGACGACTTCCTGGCCGAGGCGACGCCCGAGGACAAGATGGCGCTGATCAAGAAGGAGCAGGAGGGCGGCCGGCTGGTCGCGATGACCGGCGACGGTACGAACGACGCGCCGGCGCTCGCGCAGGCCGATGTCGGCGTCGCGATGAACTCCGGCACGTCGGCCGCCAAGGAGGCCGGCAACATGGTCGACCTGGACTCCAACCCGACCAAGCTGATCGAGATCGTTGAAATTGGCAAGCAGTTGCTGATCACCCGCGGTTCGCTGACCACGTTCTCGATCGCGAACGACGTGGCCAAGTACTTCGCGATCCTGCCGGCGCTGTTCGCCTCCGCGTACCCGGGGCTGGACAAGCTGAACATCATGGGCCTGCACTCACCGCAGTCGGCGATCGTGTCCGCGATCGTGTTCAACGCGCTGATCATCGTGCTGCTGGTGCCGCTGGCGTTGCGCGGCGTCCGGTACAAGCCGTCCTCGGCGTCGGCGATGCTGCGCCGCAACCTGCTCGTGTACGGCGTCGGCGGGCTGATCTCGCCGTTCGCCGGAATCAAGCTTCTCGACCTGGTGATCTCCATGATCCCCGGTCTGCGCTGAAAGGTTATGTGCTGATGGCAAGCAATTTTCGGCAGCTCGGTGTCGCGGTCCGGGTGCTCCTGGTCTTCACCGTCGTGCTGGGGGTGCTGTATCCGCTGAGCATGACCGGGATCGCCCAGCTGCTGTTCCCCGGGAACGCCAACGGTTCGATCATCAAGGTCGACGGGAAGCCGGTCGCCTCGGACCTGATCGGTCAGGGGTACACGATGGACAGCGGGAAGAAGGACGCCGACGGTAAGCCGGTCATGGTGCCGGATCCGAAGTGGTTCCAGACGCGGCCGTCCGCGGTCGACTACGACGGGATGGGCAGCGCGGCGTCGCAGTACGGGCCGAACAGCCCCGAGCTGGTGAAGCTGATCGACGAGCGCCGGCAGGAGGTCGCCACCCTGAATGGTGTCGACCCGTCACAGGTCCCCGCGGACGCGGTCACGGCGAGTGGCAGCGGCCTCGACGCGGGCATCAGCCCCGCGTACGCCGCGATCCAGGTGAACCGGGTTGCCCGCGAGCGGGGGATGACCGTGGCGGCCGTTCAGCAGCTGGTCAAGGACAACACCACCGGCCGTACGCTCGGCTTCCTGGGCGAACCGTACGTCAACGTGGTGACGTTAAACGCCGCATTGGCAGCTAGCTGAGAGCATGTTGGTATGAAGCGCGGGTATCTGCGGGTGTATCTCGGGGCCGCGCCCGGTGTCGGGAAGACGTACAAGATGCTGGGCGAGGGGCAGCGGCGCCTGGCTCGGGGTACTGATGTGGTGGTCGGGTTCGTCGAGACGCACGGGCGGGTGCACACCGCGGAGATGCTCGAAGGGCTGGAGGCGGTGCCGCGGCGGATCATCGATTACCGCGGCGCCAGCTTCACCGAGCTCGACCTCGACGCCGTACTCGCCCGGCGCCCCGAGGTCGCCTTGATCGACGAGCTGGCGCACACGAACGTACCGGGCAGCCGGAACGAGAAGCGCTGGCAGGACATCGAGGAACTGCTGAACGCCGGCATCGACGTCATCTCGGCGGTCAACATCCAGCACCTCGAATCGATCAACGATGTGGTCGAGAAGATCACCGGCGTACCGCAGCAGGAGACCGTACCCGACCGGGTCGTCCGCGCCGCCGACCAGATCGAGCTGGTCGACATGACGCCGGAGGCGCTGCGGCGGCGGATGGCGCACGGCAACGTGTACGCCGCGGACAAGATCGACGCTGCCCTGGGCAACTACTTCCGGGTCGGCAACCTGTCCGCGTTGCGCGAGCTCGCGCTGCTCTGGCTGGCCGATCGGGTGGACGCGGGCCTGCAGCAGTACCGCGCGGAGCACGACATCGACTCGACCTGGGAGGCGCGGGAGCGGGTGGTGGTCGCGCTCACCGGCGGTCCCGAGGGCGAGACGCTGATCCGCCGTGCGGCCCGGATCGCGGCGCGGTCCTCCGGCGGCGACCTGCTCGCGCTGCATGTGGCCCGCTCGGACGGTCTGACCGGCGCGAACCCGGGCAAGCTCGCCCAGCAGCGCAACCTGGTCGAGAAGCTCGGCGGCACGTATCACCAGGTGGTCGGCGACGACATCCCGGACGCGTTGCTGACCTTCGCGAAGGCGGAGAACGCGACGCAGCTCGTGCTGGGTGGCAGTCGGCGGTCGCGGGTCGGGTCGCTGTTCAGCGGGCCTGGGATCGGCGCCACCACGATCCGCGACTCGGGCGATATCGACGTACACATCGTCACCCACTCGGAGATGGGGCGCGGCAGGCTGCCGCGGAATCACGGCAGCCTGTCCCGGCGCCGGAAGATCCAGGGCTTCACGCTGTCGGTGCTGCTGCAACCACTGCTCGCGCTGGCGCTCGGTCTGGGCGGCGATCGGCTGAACCTGACGAGTGACGTGCTCGTGTTCTTGCTGGCCGTGGTCGTGGTCGCACTGGTCGGCGGGCGGTGGCCGGCGATGGTGACGGCGATCGGCGGGTCGCTCGTACTGAACTGGTATTTCACGCCGCCGACCCGCACGTTCACGATCGCCGAGGTGAACAACGCGCTCGCGCTGCTGATCTTTGTCCTGGTCGCGGCGATGGTCTCTTCAGTGGTCGACCGGGCGGCGCGGCGGACCAGACAGGCGGCCCGGGCGGCCGCGGAATCGGAGACACTGGCGACGTTGGCCGGATCGGTACTGCGCGGCGAGACCGCGCTGCCCGCGCTGCTGGAGCGGGTCCGAGAGGCGTTCGGGATGACCGGAGCCTGCCTGATGGAACGCGTGGACGACGACGAGCTGACCGAGATCTGGCGGCCGCTGGCCTCGGCCGGAACGCTCACGTGTACGCGGCCGGAGGAGGCCGACGCGGAGATCCCCGCCCGGGACAACCTGGTCCTGGTGCTGCAAGGGCACCAGCTGGAAGCGGACGAGCGGCGGCTGGTGGGTGCGTTCGCGGCACACGCCGCCGCGCTGGTGGACCGGGCCCGGCTGAGCGAGGCTGCCGCGGAGGCGAAGCCGCTGGCCGAAGCCGACAAGCTGCGTACGGCACTGCTCCGCGCGGTCGGGCACGACCTGAGGTCACCGCTGGCTTCGGCGAAGGCGTCCGTGACGTCGTTGCGCAGTGACGATGTCGAATGGAGCGAATCCGAACGCGCCGAGCTGTTGGAGACGGCGGACGAATCGCTCGACCGGTTGTCGCGGCTGGTGGACAACCTGCTCGACCTGAGCCGGTTGCAGGCCGGTGTACTGCCGGTGTTCACGCGGCCGATGGCCTTGGACGAGATCCTGCCCGGCGTACTGGCCGAGCTGGGCGATGAGGGGGATCAGGTCGCCGTCGACATCCCGCATACGCTGCCGCTGGTCGACGCCGATCCGGCACTGCTGGAGCGGGTGGTGGCGAACCTGCTGGCGAATGCGATCCGGTACTCGCCGCCCGGCCGCCCGCCGTTGGTCACCGGGAGCGCGCTGGGTGCCACCGTCGAGATCAGGGTGATCGACCGCGGGCCGGGCATCCCGAGCGCGGACCGGGACCGGGTGTTCGCACCGTTCCAGCGGCTCGGTGACACCGACAACACGGTCGGCGTCGGTCTCGGGCTGGCGTTGGCCCGCGGACTCGCCGAGGCGATGCGCGGCAGCGTGCAGCCCGAGGACACTCCAGGTGGTGGACTGACCATGGTGGTCTCGATCCCCACCGCCGCCCTCCGCCCGGCCGACACCCCCGTGCCCGGCAGCCGCGAACGATCGGAGAAAGAGGGCCTGTGACCAGAGTTTTGGTGGTTGATGACGAGCCGCAGATCGTGCGGGCGTTGCAGATCAATCTGAAGGCGCGTGGGTACGAAGTGCATCTGGCCGGGACGGGTACGGCCGCGCTGAAGGTTGCCGCGCAGCATCCGCCGGAGCTGGTGATCCTGGACCTCGGACTGCCGGACTTCGACGGGGTGGACGTGATCCGCGGGCTGCGCGGCTGGACGGACGCGCCGATCCTGGTGCTGTCCGGGCGGATCGACCAGACCGACAAGGTCGAGGCACTGGACGCGGGCGCGGACGACTACGTGACCAAACCGTTCGGAATCGACGAGCTGCTGGCTCGGATGCGTGCCGTACTGCGCCGCAGCAACGTGGCCCAGGACCAGCCGGTGGTGACGGTTGGCGGCGCGGTCGTCGACCTGGCCGCGAAGCGGGTCACGCTTTCGAACGGGGAGGACATCCGTCTGACGCCGACCGAATGGCATTTGCTGGAGGTCCTGCTCCGCAACCCCGGCAAGCTGCTCGCCCAGCGCCAGCTCCTGACCGAAGTCTGGGGCCCCGGGTACGAGACCGCCAGCGGCAACCTGCGCTTCTACATGGGCCAGCTCCGCCGCAAACTCGAACCCGACCCCGCCCGGCCGAAGCACCTGCTCACCGAACCGGGGATGGGGTATCGCTTCGAGCCGTGATGGCGGATCTCCAGCATCCGGTGTCCGATTCGTACAAGACGTGGTGACCGCCGCTGGGGCAGGGTGGGGGCATGGACATGTACACGGCAGGGCGGGATTTCGTACGGCGGGACGGGCGGGTGCTCGAACGGCGGCTGTTCGCGACGATCTTCGAGGGTGCTGACCCGCAGGGCGTGGTGGACGCGCTGCGTGGATTCCAGAACGCGGACGGTGGTTTCGGGCACGGGCTGGAGCCGGACAAGCGCTGCCCGGACAGTCTGCCGCTGGACGTCGAGGTCGCGTTCGACACACTGATCGCGGCGGGTACGCGGGACGAGGACATGATCCGCCGGGCAGCCGACTGGCTGGACAGCATCGCGACCCCGGACGGCGCGGTCCCGCTGTGCGGTCCGGCGGTCGAGGGCTACCCGCGCGCGGAGCACATCAGCGAATGGACGTACCAGCCGGGCATCAACCCGACCGCGGGCCTGGTCGGCCGCCTGCACCACCTGGACGTCTCGCACCCGTGGCGGGACAGGGCTGAGGCGTGGTGCGCGGCCGAGCTGGCGAAGGGCTTGCCGGTGGATGCGCACGGGATGCACGAGGCGCTGGAGTTCCTCGAGGCCAGGAAGGACATCGACCTGGACCGCGTACGCGACTGGTTGCCGAAGCTGGAGCACTACCGCGCCGATGCGGCCGACCCTTCGTACGGCGTGACGCCGCTGCAGTTCGCGACCACGCCCGACAGCCCTTGGCGGGAGCTCTTCACCGAGGCCCAGCTCGAAGCCCATCTCGACCGGCTGATCGAGGACCAGCAGGACGACGGCGGCTGGGCCATCACCTGGGAACCACCCGGCCCCGCGGCCACCCTGGAGTACCGAGCGATCGTCACCCTCGGCGCCCTCCGAACCCTGAAGGCCTACAACCGCCTGTAATCAAAGAAGCCCTCCACCGGAGGGCTTCTTTCGTTCTACCAGGAGGATTTGGTGATGCCGGGTAGTTCGCCGCGGTGGGCCATCGCCCGGAAGCGGACCCGGGAGATCCCGGCCTTGCCGATGTAACCGCGCGGGCGCCCGTCGACCACGTCGCGGTTCCGGACCCGGATCGGGCTCGCGTCCCGCGGGAGCTTCTGCAACCGCAGTTGCGCCGCCGTACGCTCCGCCGCCGGTGTGGCCGGGTCCGCGATCACGCGCTTCAGCTCGGCCCGGCGCTCCGCGTAGCGGGCCACCGTTCGGCGCCGGTGCTCGTTGCGGGCGATCTTTGCCGTCGTTGCCATCAGCGCTCCTCGCGGAAGTCGAGGTGCCGGCGGAGCTTCGGGTCGTACTTGCGCAAGACCAGCCGGTCGGGATTGTTCCGGCGGTTCTTTCGCGTTACGTAGGTGTGGCCGGTGCCGGCCGTGCTGCGGAGTTTGACGATCGGGCGGAGGTCGTTGCGCTTTGCCATACTCCCCAGGATAGAGTGTAATGGATATCGTTTTCAACAAGACGGGAGAGTTGATGCTGCCGGTGAGCTTGGTGACGGGGCTCGACGAGGGCATCCGTGGCGGCGTCGCGGGTGAGTTGCTGGCTGCCGCCGGGGCCGTCCTGGTCGAGTACGACGTGAGCGCGTTGAGCGCCGGATCGGTGGTTCGTACGGCCCGGACCGGCTCCGGCGTGATCGACCGCGAGGTGATCACGATGGACCACCCGTGCGTCTCCTGCGCCCTGCGTGGATCGCTCGTCCAGCTGCTGTCGAGCATCGCCGCCGTCGAGCGGTACGACACGGCGATCGTCAACCTCCCGGCCGCCGCTGACACCTCGGCGGTCGCGATGGAGCTTGCCCGCGATTCGGAGCTGGTGCTGGACGCGGTCATCACCACCGTGGAGTCGGCCACTGTCGTCGCGGACCTGACCGGCGATCAGCGGATTCGCGAGCGCGGCATCCCGACCGCCGCCGAGGACGGTCGTGCGATCGCCGAGGTGGTCGTTCGCCAGCTGGAGTACGCCGACGCGGTGGTCCTGGATGCCGAGGTTGCGGACGTCGGCGCGCTGATCCAGGCGATCAATCCGCGCGTACTGGTCAAGAACTCGCCGGCCGGACTGCTTGGCGTACGCCATGACCCGCAGGCTCGGGTGGAGCCCGGCTCGGTCGCCGCGCCGGTGGACGGGCGGACGCTGGTCTGGCAGTCCGACCGCCCGTTCCACCCCGAGCGGCTGTTCGACGCGCTCGAGGAACTCGTCGACGGCACGGCCCGCGGGCGCGGCACGCTCTGGATCGCCACGCAGCACCGCAACCGCCTCAGCTGGGACAGCTTCGGCACCAACATCTCGATCGGCGTACTCGGCCCGTGGCTGGCCGATCTGCCCGCCGACCGCTGGTCCACGGTCGGGCAGCAGCATCAAGCCCGGTCGGCGCTCGAATGGCATCCGGACCACGGCGACCGCGCCTCGTACCTCTCGCTGACCGGTCCCGCGCTGGACGAGCGGGAATTACGCGAGCGCCTCGATGGTTGTGTCCTGCGTGCGGACGAAGCGGTCCACCCCCTGACCGACCCGTTCGCTCCCTACTTGGAAGGAAGTTCAGCAGCATGAAGAAGGACATTCACCCCGACTACCGCCGGGTCGTCTTCCGGGACAAGTCCGGCAACTTCAGCTTCCTCACCGGCTCGACCCGCGAAAGCACCCAGACCGTGGTCTGGGAGGACGGCAACACGTACCCGGTCGTCGATGTCGAGATCTCGTCCGCGAGCCACCCGTTCTACACGGGCCAGCAGCGCGTGATGGACACCCAGGGCCGCGTGGAGAAGTTCAAGAAACGCTACGGCAAGTAAGACCTGATCAGCCCGTCACCGTCCTGGTGACGGGCTGTCTTCTTTTGTCGTTGCATCCGGCACCAAAGTTGGCTGCCTGGCGCGGCGCGGTGGTCTAGCGTCGATCGGGTGCAGCGTTCGAGGTGGTGGCCGGCCGTCGGCTTGTTCTTCCTGGCACCGTTCGTCGGGGAGTTCCTGCTGGGCAATCAGCCGATCACGGCGTTCGGCTCGATCTTCCTGTTCGCCCCGATGTACGGCGGCGGCGCGGTGCTGATCCGCGAGCTCGCCCGCCGGTTCGGTCTCGGCTGGTCCGGAATCGTGATTCTGGCGGTCGCGTACGGACTGGCCGAGGAGGGCCCGATCGACCAGATGCTGTTCAACCCGGGGTATCTCAACCTGGACAGCTTCGCCGGAATGGCCGAGATTCCCGGTCTGCAACTCAGCCTGACGTTGCTTCAGGGCACCGTGACGCTGCATACGATCTGGAGCATCTGCGTACCGATCGCACTGGTCGAGGCGTGCGCGCCCGGCGTCCAGCGTCCTTGGTTGCGGCGCGGGGGACTGACCGCGGTCGCCGTCGTCTTTGTGGTCGGCTCGACGCTGCTAGGGATCCTGCAGGCGCTCGGGTTCCATTTCGTCGCGTCACCGGCGCAGTTCGTCGTGTCGGCGGTGATCATCGTCGTCCTGATCGTGCTGGCGTTCGTGATCGGCCGCCGTACGCACCGCCCACTGGCAGGCCAGGTGCCGCGGCCGCTGGTTGTCGGGCTGACCGGCTTCGCGGTGACCAGCGTGTTCTGGCTGGAGTCGGTGTTGTTCCCGGATGGCGTCGGCTCCGAGTGGATCTCGGCCAGCTGGTGGTTCGTCCTCTTCGGTACGGCCACGGCCGGGATCGTGCGCTGGGCCCGGCGGGGCAGCTGGACGCCGTACCACACCCTCGCGCTGGCGACCGGCGCCTTGCTCACGTACGCCTGGGCCGGTTTCGCGCATGCCCGGGAGCTGGACGGCACCAGCCTGCCGATCGCGCTCGCCGGGAACACGGTCTTCGCCCTGATCGCGATCGGCCTCGCGGTCTTCGCGCGGCATCGTCTCGTATCTCAGACGCCGAGCTAGGCGTGGTGCTTACCACCGGGGTGGGGGTGGTTTCACACTGTGGGGATGGAACCGGTGGAGCTCACGGGTGCCGGGCTCAGTCCGCTGGAGGCGGTGGCGCTCGGGCAGCGGCGTACGGCGGTGCGCCTGGGGGACGTCGCGCGGAAGCGGATGCTGGCGTCGGCGGCGGTGGTGGCCGCGGTGTCGGAGCGGCGGCCGGTGTACGGGCGGACGACCGGCGTCGGCGCGAACCGGGACGTACTGACCGCGGACCCGGAGCACGGTGCGCGACTGCTCGGTTCGCATTCGACCACCGGTACGACCTCGTACCCGAAGGATGTGGTCCGGGTCGGGCTGCTGATCCGAGTCAACCAGCTGGCCGCGGGCGGGTCCGGGCTGGATCCGGCGGTGGCCGACGCGATCGTTGGCCTGCTCAACGATGACGACCTGCCTGACCTGCATCGCGGTGGCGCGATCGGTACCGGTGACCTGGGTCCGCTGGCGGAGCTCGGGCTCGCATTGGGTGATGTCATCGACGGGACGAGCGCGCTCCCGCTGCTCTCCAGCAATGCGTTCACGCTGGCCGAATGCTGTCTCGCGTACGTGGAGGCGTCGACGCTGATCAACGTCGTACCGCTGGTCGGCGCACTGTCCCACGTCGCGCTTCGCGGCAATGCGGAGGTGTACGACATTCGCGTCCACGAGGCGCGCCCGCAACCGGGACAGGTGCGGGTCGCGCGGCGGATGCGGGAGCTGCTCGACGGGCTGCCGCTGCCGCCGGCCCGGGTGCAGGACCCGTTCGGCCTGCGGGCGTTCGCGCAGGTGCTCGGCCCGGCTGTCGACCATTCCGATGCCCTGGGCAACAGTGTGCGGATCGACATCAACGCGGCCGCGGAGAACCCGCTGGTGGCCGGCGACACCGTACTGCACAACGGCAACTGGCATGCGATGCCGATCGCCCTCGCGCTCGACTCGCTCCGGCTCAGCCTGCACAGCGTCGCCACCCTCTCGACGACGCGAGTGGCGAACCTGGTCGACCCGGACTACACCGGCCTGAGCCGCTTCCTGGCCAGCGGCGCCGAGGCGAGCTCGGGGGTGATGATGATCGAGTATGTGGCGCATGACGCGCTGGCCGCTGTTCGTTCGGCCGCGCAGCCCGCGACTCTTGGTACGGCGACACTGTCCCGTGGGGCTGAACTCCACGCCAGCTTCGCACCGCAGGCCGCCGCGCTCACCTCCCAGCTCCTGGACGCCCTGCGCGAGGTCCTCGCCAGCGAACTGGTCACCGCGGTGCGCGCGATCCGGCTGGCTGGGCTGACCCCCGAGGCGCTCGCGCCCGCTCCCGTTGGCCCATGGCTGACCGACGCCCTGGCCGCCTTACCGCCCGACCTGGCCGACCGCTCCCTCCGCGAGGACCTGGAAATCGCCCGCGGTCTGCTGACTCAATGGGGTGACCGGCAAGTGGAGCACCCCGCTGAGTCGGGCTAAGGACAGGAGGTATGCGGCCCCGACGGCGACTGTCACGCTCAGCGCAGCCTGCCGACGGGTTGGATCCGGGACTACCTCCTGTCCTTACGGCACTTACAGCTGCCGGAGGTCGAAGGCGGCGGCCATCGCTTTGAAGCCGGCCGCGTTGGGGTGCAGGTGGTCGCCCGCGTCGTACGCCGGCAGGAACTTCGACGGCGCCGCCGGGTCCCGCGTGGCCTTGTCGAAGTCGACCACGCCGTCGTACTCACCCGAGGTCCGGATCCACGTGTTCAGCGCCTGCCGATCGGCCTCACCTTCCGGCGTGTAGTACCCGGCGCCTTCGTACGGCGTGAGCGTCGCGCCGATCACCTTCAGCCCGGCTTGGTGCGCGCGCCGGATGAACTGCCGATGGATCGCGATCAAGTCAGCCGGATCGGTCGCACCGCGGCTGTTTCCGATGTCGTTGATGCCTTCCAGCAGCACGACCGTACGTACGCCGGTCTGCCCGATCACGTCCCGATCGAAGCGCGCCAGCACCGAGTCGCCGGCCGTCCCCGCGTTCGCGAGCAGGCGGTTGCCGCTGATGCCGGCGTTCAGTACGCCGAGCTCCCGCGACGGCGGGGCCGCCAGCAGCCGGTCGGCAAGCTGGTCCGGGTACCGCAGGTTCTTGTCCACCGGCGACACCACCCCATCGGTGATCGAGTCGCCGAACAGTACGACGGAGCCACGTACGCGACTCTGCACGTCGACGCCTTCGATGATGTACCGCGCGGCACCCGGGATCGCCTGGTACGCCGACCCATCACCGCCGGTCTGATCACCCGCCGCCGAGAACCCGGTCGCGTACCCAGCCGGATGCTGCGTCAGCGGCCCGGTCGGCCCGGGGAAGTAGGTGCTGATCACCAGGTCGGTGTCCTCAGGTACGACAACGCGCACCGGATCGGACACCCACTCAGACCCCACCGGGATCGTCACCGAAGCACGACCGTCGAACAACACCGGCACCAACTTCGCCGGGTCCACGGTCGGTGTACCCGCCTGCGCATCACCCCGCGGAGTCACACTCACTTTTCCAACCACCAGCGGGCGCGTCCCGTACACATTCGACAGCCGCAACCGAACCTGCGCCCCACCAACCGACAGATGCGCAACCTGCCGAAGAGTCGTGTCGGTGACCCCCGTCGCCGACAGTCCGGACGTACCCGGCGGGGTCACCGCAACCGACCAACTACCAACCCACCCCGCGGGTTGCACGGCCGTCGCGCTGGGCGTGACAAACCCACCAACCAGAACAACTGCAAGAGCCAACCACTTGAATCGACGCATGAGACCACCTTCAACTGGGCGGACAGAAGATGTTCGCTCCAATTCTCACGGCTAGCAATTAGTCGGATGCAAGTAGTAGTCGCCCAACGGTTCCAACCACGCGCTCGACGGTCACCACACCCACCCGAGGCCGGTGCGGTCAGTTCTCCTGCCGGGGCAGAGGACAGGCGCCTACCCGGAGTGAACGGCATCGCGTTGGTCGGCTGGTGATCGTGGCGCGGGCGGCGGTGGGTGAGAGGCGGTGCAAACGAAGGCTGGCGGCGTACGAAGGACGGTGGTGACGAAGGGCCGGTGGTGACGAAGGGCGGTGGCGTGCGAAGGACGGTGGTGACGAAGGGCGGCGGTTTACGAAAGGCGGTGGTGACAGAGGGCCGTGGTCTGCGAGAGGCGGTGCTGTACCAAAGGCGGTGCGTAGTGGGTGCGGTGAGGAGCGGAGCGACGAAGCGAGTATTCCGCGGTGCATGCAGAGAGCGCAGGCTTGGTCCAGGGCGTCGGTCTACGACTGATGCATCGCCCAAAGCACACCCACGAGCGCCAGCGAGAAGGTCGAGGGCGACAGCCCGGAAAGGGAACAGGTACGGCGCTGAGCCGGGGGTGGGTGGGTAGCGCGCGTAGTGGGTGCGGTGAGGAGCGGAGCGACGAAGTGGAGCGCCCGCGAAGGCGCGCGGGGGACGTACGTGATTAACCGTGTAACCGGCGGGTGAGTGCGGTGGCGGCTTGGTGGATTTTGTGGGCCAGGTGGGGGCGGTCCGTGGGTGGGACCGTGTCGGTGCGGAAGGTGACGCTGATGGCAGCTACCGGGTGACCTGAGTGGTCGAGGGCGGCGCTCGCCACAGTCGCTACGCCGGGGGTGATGAAGGAGTCCTCCACCGCGAAACCTTGGCGTTTCTCATCGGCCAGGAGTCGGCGGAGTTGGGTCAGGGATTGCGGCCCGTGGTCGGTGCGCCGGACGAAGGACTCGGGAGTGGGGAAAAGAGCCCGAACCTGCGCCGGCGGCAGCTCGGCGAGTAGGGCGCGGCCGGAGGCGGTCAGGGTGGCGGGGAGGCGTACGCCGACATCGGTGACCAGCGTGACCGGCCGCGGTGGCTGTTCTTTGAGCAGATAAACAAGCTCACGCCCATGCAGTACGCCAAGGTGCGCCGTCTGACCGACCTCGTGCACCAACTGCACCAGCAACGGCCGCGCCAGCCGCTCCAACGGATCGTGCCGCAGATACGCCGATCCGATTTCGAACGCGGCCACCCCCAGCCCGTACCGTTTCTCCTCCGGCAAATGAACAACGAAACCTTCGTCGATCATTGCCCGCAGCAAGTGGTACGTGGACGAGCGTGGCAGTCCGACCGCGGAGGCGATGCGCTCCATCGGTACCGGACCGGGCTGTGTGGCCAGGAACGTCAGCACCCGCAACGTGCGGGTCGAGGCGGGAACGTTGCCGCTCACAACCGCAGGCTACCCCCACCGCACGCGAACTCAGCGGCTCAAACCCCGGACGATTCCCGTTTCCGCGCGCGGCTGCGCTGCATCCAGTACCGGAAACCCTCGCCCGCGACGGCCACCGCGAACAGGCCGCCGGCGACGCCCCAATCCATGAAATCCGGACCGGAGACCAAGTATCCGACCACCAGCGCCAGCACCAGGAAGAACAGCAGCGAGAGAATCAGCCGTTTCACAGTGCCTTCTCCGCGGTCCACGCGCCGGAAGTCGGCCGGTACCCGAGCCACTTGTTCACCGCGAGCATCGGCTCGTTCGCGGCGTCGTTTCCGGTCGACGCCGTGGTGAACCCGGCGTCCCGCGCCCGCGCGAGTGCGGTGGACTTCGCCACCTTCGCCAGCCCGCGCCCGCGCGCCGCCGGGATCGTGCCGGTCAGGTTCGACCAGATGATCCCGCGATCCGGATCAGCGGTCGTGGTGACAAAGGACAGCACCCGGTCACCGTCCAGCACGGCGACGCTCAAATCGTGCCGTACGTCCGGGTTGCGCCACGACACGTCCACCCATTCCTCGTACGCGGGACCGCCCGACAAACCACTCGGATCGTCGTCCCGGACCTCGATTTCGGCGTCGAACAGCTGCCGCGGACTCAGCGCGCTGTAATCCACCACCCGCAGCCCCGCCGGCGGCTCAACCGGTTCACGGACCGTCGACAGGTCGGCCGCGGCGTGCGTCATCTGCCGCCCGAGCGTGAACCCGTGCCGCGCCGCGAAACCCTTCGACTCATCGTCGTCACGCACCGCAACCAGCAACCGCCCGGCGCCGGCCGCGACAGCCCGCTCGGTGATGGCGGCCAGCAGCGCGCTCCCGATCCCACGCCGCCGAGCCTCCGGCGGCACCTGAACGGTGATGCGTACCCGCGGCGACTGTGCGTCCGGCGGCGGCAGATAGATGTTGGCGTACCCGACCACGTCCGCGCCGTCGACCGCGATCAGTACGCCGCGACTCCGCCCATGGGTGAGCTCGAGCTCGACCGCGCGTGCTGTTTTGACCAGTTGCGGCATCGTGACGGCCCAGACCCGGGCGACCCCCGCCGCGTCCGCCGGAACCGCCGTCCGGAGTTCGAACACCATACGAGGAGCCTACGGCTACCGAGGGTCGCGACCGTGTCTCGGACCCGAGACAGAAACTGGTACGGCGCTGCTGTCGATCCCGGCGGCCGCGCGGTGCAATGACTAGGTGGAGAACACGGTGATTGTCGGCGTCGGCCCGCTGACCCCGGCCGAAGTGGTCGCGGTCGCGCGGTACGGCGCGCAGGTACGGATCGACGACCAGGCACTGGAGGAGATCGCGAAGTCGCAGGCCGCGATCGAGGCGCTGGCCCACGCGGACACCCCGCACTACGGCGTCTCGACCGGTTTCGGCGCGCTCGCGACCCGCCACATCGCGCCGGAGCTGCGGGCGCAGTTGCAGCGCAGCCTGATCCGCTCGCACGCGGCCGGTTCCGGCCCGGAGGTCGAGCCTGAGGTCGTACGGGCCCTCGCACTGTTGCGGCTGTCGACCCTCGCGACCGGGCGTACCGGTGTGAAGGTAAAGACCGCCCAGGCGTACGCCGGACTGCTCAACGCGAACCTGACTCCGGTGGTGCACGAGTACGGCAGCCTCGGCTGCTCCGGCGATCTCGCGCCCCTGTCGCATGTCGCACTGGCGATCCTCGGTGAAGGGAAGGTCCGTGATGCCGACGGCAACCTTCTCGACGCCGGCGCGGCACTCGCGGCGCACAATCTGCAGCCGATCGTGCTGGCGGAGAAGGAAGGCCTGGCGCTGATCAACGGCACCGACGGCATGCTCGGCATGCTGGTGCTCGCCCTCGCCGACCTCGACCGCCTGTTCAAAACCGCCGACCTGGCCGCCGCGATGAGCGTCGAGGCCCAGCTCGGTACCGATCGCGTCTTCGCCGAAGACCTGCAGGCACTGCGGCCGCATCCCGGCCAGGCCGCGGCCGCCGCGAACCTGCGCGCGATCCTCAAGGACAGCGCGATCGTCGCCAGCCACCGCGGTCCGGACTGCAACCGGGTCCAGGACGCGTACTCGCTCCGCTGCTCGCCCCAAGTTCACGGCGCTGCCCGTGACACCGCGGCGCACGCGAAGAACGTTGCCGCCAATGAGCTCCAAGCCGCGATCGACAACCCAGTGGTCCTTCCGGACGGCCGCGTCGAGTCGAACGGCAACTTCCACGGCGCCCCGATCGGGTACGTACTGGACTTCCTCGCGATCGCCGTCGCGGACCTGGCGAGTATCAGCGAACGCCGCACCGACCGCTTCCTGGATGTTGCTCGCAACCACGGGCTGAACGCGTTCCTGGCCGACGATCCGGGCGTGGACAGCGGTCACATGATCGCGCAGTACACCCAGGCTGCGATCGTGTCCGAGCTGAAGCGGCTGGCCGTACCCGCCAGTGTCGACTCGATCCCGAGCAGTGCGATGCAGGAGGACCACGTCTCGATGGGCTGGTCGGCCGCGCGCAAGCTGCGCAAGGCGATCGACGGTCTGCAGCGGGTGCTCGCGATCGAGATCCTGACCGCCGCACGGGCGCTCGACCTGCGCGCACCGCTCACGCCCGCTCCGGCAACCGCGGCCGCCCAAGCGGCGCTCCGGCAGTACGTCGAAGGTCCTGCCACCGACCGGTTCCTCGCCCCCGAACTGGAGCACTCCGTCCAACTTGTTGCCAACGGCACCTACATCGAAGCCACCGAGACCGTCACCGGTCCGCTGAACTGAAAGGCTGGATCACCCATGTCCGGACCACGTCCTGTCCGCGCGCCTCGCGGTACCACCCTGACCGCTCGTGGCTGGCAGCAGGAGGCCGCGCTGCGGATGCTGCAGAACAACCTCGACCCGGAGGTCGCCGAGCACCCCGACGAGCTGGTCGTGTACGGCGGTTCCGGCAAGGCCGCGCGGGACTGGAACTCGTTCGACGCGATGGTCCGCACCTTGACCACGCTGAAGGACGACGAGACGATGCTCGTCCAGTCCGGCCGCCCGGTCGGCGTCATGCAGACGCACGAGTGGGCGCCGCGGGTACTGATCGCGAACTCGAACCTGGTCGGCGACTGGGCCACCTGGGAGGAGTTCCGCAAACTCGAGGCGATGGGGCTGACCATGTACGGCCAGATGACGGCCGGATCGTGGATCTACATCGGCACCCAGGGCATCCTGCAGGGTACGTACGAGACGTTCGGCGCGGTCGCGGAGAAGAAGTTCGGCGGCTCCCTGGCCGGTACGATCACGCTGACCGCGGGCCTGGGCGGAATGGGCGGCGCGCAGCCGTTGGCCGTGACGATGAACGACGGCGTGGCGATCTGCATCGACGTCGACGAGTCGCGGATCCAGCGCCGGATCGAGCACCGCTACCTGGACGTCCGGGCGGCATCTGTTGATGAAGCGCTTCAATTGGCCGAAGAGGCGAAGAAGGCGCGGCGGCCGTTGTCGATCGGTGTGCTCGGCAACGCCGCGACGATCGTGCCGGACCTGCTCAAGCGGGGCGCGCCGATCGACATCGTCACCGATCAGACTTCGGCGCACGACCCGTTGATGTACCTCCCGGTCGGCGTCGAGTTCGACGACTGGGCGGCCGCGCGGGAGAAGGACCCGGCCGGGTTCACCGAGCGGGCGCAGGAGTCGATGGCGCGGCACGTCCAGGCGATGGTCGAGTTCCAGGACGCGGGCGCCGAGGTGTTCGACTACGGCAACTCGATCCGCGACGAGGCGCGCAAGGCCGGGTACGCCCGCGCGTTCGAGTTCCCCGGTTTCGTACCCGCGTACATCCGGCCGTTGTTCTGCGCAGGAAAAGGCCCGTTCCGGTGGGCGGCGCTGTCCGGCAACCCGGCCGACATCGCCAAGACGGACCAGGCGATCCTGGACCTGTTCCCGGAGAACGAGCACCTGAGCCGCTGGATCAAACTGGCCGGTGAGCGGGTCGCCTTCCAGGGCCTGCCGGCCCGGATCTGCTGGCTCGGCCAGGGCGAACGGGACAAGGCCGGCGTCCGGTTCAACGACATGGTGGCCGCCGGTGAACTCGAGGCGCCGATCGTGATCGGCCGCGACCACCTGGACACCGGCAGCGTGGCGTCGCCCTACCGGGAGACCGAAGGCATGCTCGACGGCTCGGACGCGATCGCGGACTGGCCGTTGCTGAACGCGATGGTGAACGTGGCCAGCGGCGCGTCCTGGGTGTCGATCCACCACGGCGGCGGCGTCGGCATCGGCCGGTCCATCCACGCCGGTCAGGTGTCGGTTGCCGACGGCACCGACCTGGCTCGGCAGAAGCTGCAGCGGGTGCTGACCAACGACCCCGCGATGGGTGTGATCCGTCACGTCGACGCCGGCTACGACCAGGCGGTCGCGATCGCGGACGAGCGTGGCGTACGGGTCCCGATGCGGGAAAGCTGACTGTCTGCGACCGGGGCAATCTGTACTGCTACGGTACACATTTCCAACCGGTGAGAAACCGTGCGACCGCGTGGTTTCGGACTGAGGGTCCGCTAGGGTCTTTCGGGCGACCACCGAGCGCGAAGGGGCGCCATGATCGAGTTCGAGGACGTCACCAAGCAGTATCCGGACGGCACCGTCGCCGTCGACAAGCTGTCCCTGCGGATCCCGAGCAACCAGATCACCGTGTTCGTCGGCCCGTCCGGCTGCGGCAAGACCACGTCGCTGCGGATGATCAACCGGACCATCGAACGGACCGGTGGCACGATCTCGATCGACGGGGAGGACATCAACTCCCAGGACGCGGTGACCTTGCGGCGCGGGATCGGGTACGTGATCCAGAATGCCGGACTGTTCCCGCACAAGACGGTGGTGGACAACATCGCCACCGTGCCGAAGCTGCTCGGCTGGGACAAGCGCAAGGCCCGCGGTACGGCGATGGAACTGCTGGAACGCGTCGGCCTGGAAACCAAGATGGCCGAGCGGTACCCGGCGCAACTGTCCGGCGGCCAGCAGCAACGCGTCGGCGTCGCCCGCGCGCTCGCGGCCGATCCGGCGATCATGTTGATGGACGAGCCGTTCAGCGCCGTCGACCCGATCGTCCGGCATCAGCTGCAGGAAGAGCTGCTCCGGCTGCAACGCGACATCGGCAAGACGATCGTGTTCGTCACGCATGACATCGACGAGGCGATCAAACTCGGCGACAACGTGGCAGTACTGCAGGTGGGCGGGAAGCTCGCGCAGTTCGCGCCGCCGGCGGAGCTGCTGGCGAACCCGGTCGACGATTTCGTCCGCGGGTTCGTCGGGCAGGACCGTGGTTACCGGGCGCTGACGTTCGTACACCCGGAGAACCTGGCGGTGCGGCCGCTGCCGGACGAGCTGGCGTTGCGCGACGGCGTACCCGTCGGGTGGCGGAACGGTTCCGAGGAACTGCTGCCGGTCGGCGCGGTCTTCAAACGCGGCGACTCGTTGCGCGCGGCCCTCGACGCAGTGCTCACCTCACCCACCGGCTGCGGCATCTGCGTCGACGACGACGGCAAGGCCATCGGCGTCATCGACCAGGCGACGGTGGCGGAGGCGCTGCGGTCATGACGTGGATCGGCGACAACTTAGGGCTGATCTGGGAGCAGTTGCGCGAGCACCTGTATCTGGCAATTCTCCCGGTCATTCTCGGGCTGATCATCTCGGTGCCGCTCGGGTACGTCGCGACCCGGTACGCCTGGCTGGCGAACCCGCTGATCGCGTTCGGCGGCATCCTGTACTCGCTGCCGTCGATCGCACTGTTCATCGTGCTGCCGGCGATCCTCGGGACCAAGGTGCTGTCCGAGGTGAACATCGTGGTCGCACTGACCATTTACACCGTGTCGCTGCTGATCCGGAACGTGATCGACGGACTCCGATCCGTACCACCGGACGTCCGGCAATCGGCGATCGCGGTCGGGTACGGATCCCTGCACCGCCTGGTCGCGATCGACCTTCCGATCGCTGTTCCGGTGATCTTCACCGGACTGCGCGTGGTCACCGTCGCAAACATCTCGATGGTGAGTGTCGGCGCGGTGATCGGGATCGGCGGCCTCGGCGAGCTGTTCACGCTCGGCTTCCAGAAGGCGTTCCTGACCCCGGTCGTGGTCGGCGTGGTGCTCTCGCTGGCGCTGGCATTGCTCGCGGACTTCGTCCTGGTGACCTTGCAGCGGGTGCTGACCCCGTGGACGCGGGTCGCTGCGCCGGTAGGGGAGGTGGCGTGACATGTGGCAGTACCTGACCGACTCGTACAACTGGTCCGGCAATGAAGGCATCTGGGCGCGGATCGTGGAGCACCTCTGGTACACGTTTGCCGCGCTCGGTCTTTCGGTGGCGATCGGACTGCCGATCGGCCTCCGGATCGGGCACACCCGGCGGGGCGCGTTCCTGGCCATCAACACCGGCAACGCGGCCCGCGCGCTGCCCAGCCTCGGTTTGCTGATGCTGGCGGTGCTGCTGACCAACCAGATCGGCTTCCTGCCGGTACTGATCGCCCTGGTCGCGCTGGGGATTCCGCCGATTCTCGCCTCGACGTACGCGGGACTGTCCGGTGTCGATCCGGCCACGATCGACGCCGCTCGTGGAATGGGGATGACCGGGCGGGAGATCCTGACCAAGGTGGAGATCCCGATCGGGCTGCCGTTGATCATCTCGGGCATCCGCAGCGCCACCCTGCAGATCGTCTCCACCGCGACGATCGCGGCACTGGTGTCACTCGGCGGCCTCGGCCGGTACGTGATCGACGGGCTGAAACTGCGCGACTTCCCACAGATGTTCACGGGCGCGCTGCTGGTGGCTTTGATGGCACTGCTGCTGGACGCGTTGTTCGCACTGATCGGGCGGATCACCGTCTCACCGGGACTGAAAATCGGCTGAACTGTCCGTACGACCTGATGAACTTGAGCTACATCCATCGGCACCGGCCGGTGGCTGAACGAGAACACTGGAGGCTCTCGTGTTGAGATCCACACTCATCCGTACTGCGATCGCCGGCGTGGCGGTCCTCGGCCTGGCCGGCTGTGGGGGTGGGGGCGACCAGCCCGGCAGCGGCAACGCGGGGTCCTCGCCCGCACCGTCCAAGGTGACCAGCATCACCGTCGGGTCCGCGGACTTCTCCGAGAGCCAGCTGCTCGCGGAGATCTACGGGCAGGCGCTTGCCGCCAAGGGCATCGACGTCAAGAAGAAGCCGAACATCGGCAACCGCGAGACGTACATGGCGGCGATCAAGGACGGGTCCGTAGACCTGGTCCCGGAGTACACCGGCGCCGCGCTGGCGTACTTCGACAAGAGCTCCACCGAGACCGACCCGCAGAAGGCGTACGACGCGCTGAAGAAGGCGCTGCCGTCCGGGCTGGAGATCCTGGAGATGTCGCCGGCCGCCGACGAGGACACCATCGTGGTGACCAAGGCGACCGCGGACAAGTACAACCTGAAGTCGATCGGTGACCTGAAGGGCAAGAACCTGGTCGCCGGTGGCAGCTCCGAGTTCAAGGTCCGGACCGCCGGGCTGAAGGGCATGAAGGAGAAGTACGGCGTCGACTTCTCTGACTACAAGACGCTGGACGCGGGCGGACCGCTGAGCATCAAGGCGCTGGAGGACAACGTCATCCAGGTGACCGACCTGTTCACCACCCAGGCCGTGATCAAGGACAAGGGCTGGGTGCAGCTGGAGGACCCGGAGGGCATCCTGCCGCCGAACAACATCGTTCCGCTGATCCGGACCGACCACAAGTCCGACGACGTGGCCAAGACGCTGAACGCGGTCGACGCCAAGCTGACCACCGACGACCTGACCGCGCTGGTCAAGCGGATGGACGTCGGCAAGGAAAGCGCGGACGCGGTCGCGAAGGACTGGCTGTCGAAGAACCCGCTGTCCTGAGAGTCCTGCCGTGAGCTTCGAATCCCTCTGGGCCGACCAGTCAGCCATCGGCCGCCACCCCGAAACCGGCGGCTACACCCGAGGCGGCTGGACCCCCACCGAACGCGAGGCGACGCACTGGTTCCTGCACCAGTGCGCCACCCGCAACCTAACCGTCGAATCAGACGGCATAGGCAACCACATCGCCTGGTGGGAACCACCTGCAAAGCCGGCTTTCCGCGCGGGGGTTGTTACCGGGAGTCATTTGGACTCGGTGATTGATGGTGGGGCTTTTGATGGGCCGCTTGGGGTGGTTTCGGCGCTCGCGGCTGTGGATCGGTTGCGGGCGGAGGGGTTCGAGCCGGGCGTTCCGATCGGGATCGGGGCGTTTGTGGAGGAGGAAGGGTCGCGGTTCGGGATGCCCTGTTTGGGGTCCCGGGTCGCGGCTGGGGTGCTGCCGGCCGAGAAGGCGCTCGACTTGCAGGACCGGACCGGCGTACGACTCCGGCACGCCCTGGAAGAGGCCGGGATCGACCCGGCCGGTGTAGGACCGTCCCCGCTGCTGCAGCGGATGGGGACGTTCGTCGAGCTGCACGTCGAGCAGGGGCGTGGGCTGACCGCGCCGGTGGGAGTGGCGAGCTCGATCTGGCCGCACGGGCGGTACCGGTTCACCTTCACCGGCGAGGCGAACCACGCCGGCACCACCCTGATGGAAGACCGGCACGACCCGATGCTCACGTACGCCATGACCGCCCTCGCCGCGAACAAGCAGGCCCGGCTGGCCGGCGCCCGCGCCACCTTCGGCCGCGTCTCGGTCGAACCGAACGGCACCAACGCGATCCCGTCCCAGGTGACAGCCTGGCTGGACGCCCGCGCCGCCGACACCGCCACCCTCGAATCGTTGCTGGCAGCAATCACCAAACAATCCACCGAGCGGGCCGAACGCGACGGCACCACCGTCGAGGTGACCGCCGAATCCGTCTCACCGATCGTCGATTTCCCGGCCGGCCTCCGCGACCGCCTGTCCGGCGTGCTCGGCGGCGCACCGGTGCTGCCGACCGGCGCCGGTCACGACGCCGGCGTGTTCTCCGCGGCCGGCATCCCGACCGCGATGCTCTTCGTCCGGAACCCGACCGGCGTATCCCATTCACCCGCCGAGTACGCCGAGCCGGACGACTGTCTCGCCGGCGTCGAGGCGCTGGCCGCCGTACTGAAGGACCTCGCGAAGTGACGTCGTACTGGTGCGAGACCGCTCTCCTCCCGACCGGTCTCGCCTCGAGGGTCCTCGTCACGGTCGCTGACGGACGCTTCACCGCGGTCCAGCCCGACGCCGACCCCGGCGACGCGACCGTCCTGCACGGCCTGGTCGTCCCGGGCTTGGCGAACTGTCACAGTCACGCGTTCCACCGCGCGCTCCGCGGTCGCACGCAGACCGAGCGCGGCACGTTCTGGACCTGGCGCGAGCAGATGTACGCCGTCGCCGCCGCCCTCACCCCCGACACGTACTACGACCTCGCGAGAGCCGTGTACGGCGAGATGCTCCTCGCCGGCATCACCGCGGTCGGCGAATTCCACTACCTCCACCACGCACCGGGCGGCCACCGCTACAACGACCCGAACGCGATGGGCACGGCACTGATCGCCGCTGCCCGTGACGCCGGAATCCGGATCGCCCTGCTCGACACCTGTTATGTTGCCGGCGGCATCGACCAGCCGCTGAACGAGGTGCAGCAGCGGTTCAGCGATGGTGATGCGACAAGCTGGGCGTCCCGGGTCGCGCAGTTGGCCGGCGCGGACGATGTGGTGATCGGCGCAGCCGCGCATTCGGTGCGGGGCGTTCCCCCGGAGCAGCTCGGTGCGGTCGCGGCGGCATTTCCCGACGTACCACTGCACATCCATCTCTCCGAGCAGGTCGCGGAGAACGAGGCGTGCCTCGCCGCGTACGGGCGTACGCCGACGCAGATCCTCGACGAAGCCGGCTTTCTCAGCGGGCGGACCAGTGCCGTCCACGCGACTCATCTGACTTCGGTGGATGTGGAGTTGCTGGGGAGTTCGGCGACGTACTCGTGCTTCTGCCCGACGACCGAACGTGATCTCGCGGACGGGATCGGTCCTTCGGTGCAACTGCGCGATGCGGGGTCGCCGTTGACGCTCGGGTCGGACAGCCACGCGGTGATCGACCTGTTCGAGGAGATGCGCGCGGTCGAGCTGAACGAACGCCTCGCCACGCAGGAGCGCGGCCATTGGTCGGCTCCCGAGCTGCTCAAGGCCGCAACCACCGACGGCCACCAGTCCATCGGCTTCCCCGACGCCGGCGCGATCACGATCGGCGCCCGCGCCGACCTGGTCGCAGTCCGCCTGAACACAGTCCGCACCGCCGGCACCATCCCCACAGCGGGCATCGCACTTGCCGACGGCGCCGTGAGCGGCGGAAGCACCCCCGGCCCCACCAGCGGAAGCGCGCTGCCTCCCCGCGCCGCCGGCACCACAAGCGGAAGCATGCTCCCTCCCCGCACCACCAGCGGTCGTGCGGAAGCTGTTGTTTTCGCCGCGTCTGCGGCGGACGTCTCCGATGTCGTCGTCTCCGGCAACCATCTGGTTGCTGACGGCAAGCATGTGAAGCTTGATGTAGCGGCCGAGCTGGCTGCCTCGATCAGGGCGGTGACCCGATGAGTACCTTGCTGCTGACCGGAATCAACTCCCTCGTCACCAACGACCCGGCTCACGGCGGCCCGCTCGGCGAGCTGCACGACGCCGCCCTGGTGATCGACGGCAGCAAGGTTGCTTGGGTCGGCCAACGAAAAGACGCCCCAGCCGCCGACACCGCCCAGGATCTCGGTGGCCGCGCCGTGATCCCCGGTTTCGTCGACTCGCACTCGCACCTGGTGTTCGCGGGCGACCGCGCCGAGGAGTTCGCCGCGCGGATGACCGGTACGCCGTACTCCGCCGGCGGCATCCGCACCACCGTCGCCGCCACCCGCGAGGCAACCGACGACCAACTGACCGCGAACGTGGCCCGCCTCGTCGCGGAGATGCGCCGCCAAGGCACCACAACGGTCGAGATCAAATCCGGCTACGGACTCACCGTCGCGGACGAGGCACGCTCACTCCAGATCGCCCGCCAGTTCACCGACGAGACCACGTACCTCGGCGCGCATGTCGTACCGCCCGACTACGCCGACGACCCAGCCGCGTACGTGGACCTGGTCACCGGGCCGATGCTCGATGCCGCGGCGAAGCACGCGAAGTGGATCGACGTTTTCGTCGAGCGAGGCGCCTTCGACGCGGATCAGGGCCGGGCGATCCTGACGGCCGGAATAGCCCGCGGCCTGCAGGCGCGTGTCCACGCGAACCAGCTCGGCGAAGGCCCCGGCGTACAGCTCGCCTGCGAAGTCGGCGCGGCCGCCGCGGACCACTGCACGTACCTGACCGACACCGACATCGACGCCCTCGCCTCGACCGGTGTCGTCGCGGGCCTGCTGCCCGCGATCGAGTTCTCCACCAGATCGCCGTACCCGAACGCGCGCCGCCTCCTCGACGCCGGCGTCACGGTCGCCCTGGCCACCGACTGCAACCCCGGCTCCGGCTACTCCTCGTCGATGCCGTTCTGCATCGCCCTGGCCGTCCGCGACATGCACATGACCCCCGCCGAAGCCCTCTGGTCCGCCACCGCCGGCGGCGCCGCCGCCCTCCGCCGCCCCGACCTCGGCCACCTGACCCCCGGCGCCACCGCCGACCTCGCAGTCCTCGACGCCCCCTCCTACCTCCACCTCGCCTACCGCCCCGGCGTCCCCCTCATCACCCACACCCTGACCGCCGGCAGCCCCTCCCACCTCTGACGGCAGCCGGAACCCCCGCGCCAGGTGCCGCGCGCCGTGCCTCCTGTACGGCACGGTTCCTGCGCGGCGGTGGCTGTTGCGCGTACTGGCGGGTTGTTTCACCGCTGGCGGGTTGTAACCCGTCAGCGATCACATAACCAGTCACCTGCCGCGGGGACGGCCGGGCTGGGCGGGGTGGTGGCGATACTCGGGTGCGGGGTGGGGGATCGGGTGGGAAGGTGGAGAGATGGACATCAAGGCGCGGCTCAAGGGTGGGTTTCGGTGGCGTACTGACGCCGGGGTCTGAAGTTCGTATGCCGATCTGACCGGGTGGTGGCGGGATGCCGTGCTGCTTCGGGAGTTGGGGCCGGCGTTGGGGGCGTTGTACGACGGGGCGCCGACCGTGGTGCTCGGGCCGGTTTCGCGCGGGTCGTTGGTGGGGGCGTTGACGGCTGCGGCGCTCGGGATCGGATTCGTGGAGATGCGGAAGGACGCCACGCAGGCGACCGACAGTGATCGGTGGGTGCGGCGTACGACGGCGCCTGACTACCGGGATCGGCACGAGGTGTTCGGCTTCCGGCGGGACCTGGTGCGTGCGGGGGATCGGGTGCTGATGGTCGACGACTGGATCGACACCGGGGCGACGGCGCGGACGGCGCGGGCCCTGGTCGAGGACTGTGGCGCCCGCTGGATCGGCGCCGCCTGCATCGTGGACGGCCTGACCGACCCCCGCCTACGCCACGACCTCCCCCTCCGCTCCCTGATCGACATCCACCGCCTCTAACCACCACCTCCTCCACCACCTCCTCCACCACCGCCTTCAAAGCACCCCAAACCGGTTTGGGGTGCTTGACCGCCCACTTCAGGGGTGCAACCCTCCCCGCTCCACACGCGCACCTGCCCCAAACCGGTTTGGGGCGTCGGGTGGGTCACACGGAAAGCCTTTGCCGGGGTGGGATCGGGGTGGGATGACCCCGGTCGGACCCTGGGGTGGACCCCGAAATTCGGGTGGTGGGTTGGGAATGACCTGGGCGGTGTGCAATGTTGAGTCAAGTGAACTCAAGTTTGTTCGGTCACGGATTTGAAACCGAGGCGGGCGAACGGCAACATTGAGTCTGCATCAGTCAACTCTGTGGAGGTAAAGCATGGCCCGCGCGGTCGGTATCGATCTCGGTACGACGAACTCCGTCATCGCCGTACTGGAAGGTGGCGAGCCCACCGTCATCCCCAACGCCGAGGGAGCGCGCACGACGCCCTCGGTGGTGGCTTTCGCCAAGAACGGCGAGGTCCTGGTCGGCGAGGTGGCCAAGCGCCAGGCCACCACGAACGTCGACCGCACCATCCGCTCGGTCAAGCGCCACATGGGCGAGGCCTGGAGCGTGGACATCGACGGCAAGAAGTTCACCCCGCAGCAGATCAGCGCGTTCGTGCTGCAGAAGCTGAAGCGGGACGCCGAGGCATACCTCGGGGAGCAGGTCACCGACGCGGTCATCACCGTGCCGGCGTACTTCTCCGACGCGCAGCGCCAGGCGACCAAGGAAGCCGGCGAGATCGCCGGCCTGAAGGTGCACCGGATCGTCAACGAGCCGACCGCGGCCGCACTGGCGTACGGGCTGGACAAGGGCACCGAGCAGACCATCCTGGTCTTCGACCTCGGTGGCGGTACGTTCGACGTGTCGCTGCTCGAGATCGGTGACGGCGTCTTCGAGGTGAAGGCGACCAGCGGTGACAACCACCTCGGTGGTGACGACTGGGACAACCGGATCGTGCAGTGGCTGGTGACCCAGTTCAAGAACAAGAACGGCACCGACCTGTCCGGCGACAAGATGGCCATGCAGCGGCTGAACGAGGCCGCCGAGAAGGCCAAGATCGAGCTCTCCAGCGCCGCCGAGACGACGATCCACCTGCCGTACCTGAGCCTGACCGATGCCGGCCCGCTGCACCTGGAGGAGAAGCTCTCCCGGGCCGAGTTCCAGAAGATGAGCAACGACCTGCTGGAGCGCGCCCGCGCCCCGTTCAAGGCCGTCATCAAGGACGCCGGCATCGACGTGAGCAAGATCGACCACGTGATCCTGGTCGGCGGTTCGACCCGGATGCCGGCGGTGGCCGACCTGGTCAAGGAGCTGACCGGCGGCAAGGACCCGAACAAGGGCGTGAACCCGGACGAGGTCGTCGCGGTCGGCGCGTCGCTGCAGGCCGGTGTGCTGAAGGGTGAGGTCAAGGACGTCCTGCTGCTGGACGTGACCCCGCTGAGCCTGGGCATCGAGACCAAGGGCGGCGTGTTCACCAAGATCATCGAGCGGAACACCACGATCCCGACCAAGGGTTCGGAGATCTTCACCACCGCCGAGGACAACCAGCCCTCGGTGATGATCCAGGTGTACCAGGGCGAGCGCGAGATGGCCCGCGACAACAAGTCGCTCGGCAACTTCGAGCTGACCGGCCTGCCGCCGGCGCCGCGGAACGTGCCGCAGATCGAGGTCACCTTCGACATCGACGCGAACGGCATCGTGCACGTGAACGCCAAGGACCTGGCCACCGGCAAGGAGCAGCGGATGACGGTGACCGGTGGCTCCGCGCTGCCGAAGACCGACATCGACCAGATGGTCCGCGACGCCGAGCAGTACGCCGAGGACGACCGCAAGCGCCGCGAAGAGGTCGAGAACCGGAACCAGGCCGAGAGCCTGGTCTACCAGACCGAGAAGTTCCTGCAGGAGAACGAGGACAAGGTCCCCGACGACGTCAAGACCGAGGTCAAGGACGGCGTCGCCGAGCTGAAGAAGGCGCTCGAGGGTGACGACGCCGACGCGGTCAAGGCCGCTTCGGAGAAGCTCGCCCAGTCCAGCCAGAAGATGGGCGCGGCGATGTACGCGAACGCCCAGGCCGCCGACGGTTCCGCCGACGAGGGCGCGTCCGGCAGCACGGACGGCAACGCCACGAACAGCGATGACGACGACGTGGTCGACGCCGAGATCGTGGACGAGGACCGGCCGCAGGACAAGACGCAGGACAAGACGGAGGACAAGTGACGGATCGACCGACTGGCAGCGAGTTCGGTGACGGCGAGCCCGTCGTCCGGGACAAGCGCCGGATCGACCCGGACACCGGCTCGTTGCGGGAGGCCCCGGACCAGTCCGGGGCCGACGGCGGCACCCCAGGCACCCCAGGCACTCCAGGCGCCGCAGGTACTCCGGGTACGCCCGGCGGCCCTGGTGGGCAGCCGCCGCGGGAGCCGTCCGACCTGGCCGGCCCGTCCGCGCAAGAGGCTCTGCTGACCGAGGCGCTCTCGGAGCGTACGGCGGACCTGCAGCGTCTGCAGGCCGAGTACGTGAACTACAAGCGCCGCGTGGACCGGGACCGGGAAGCCGCCCGGGAGCTGGTGGTCGGCTCGGTGCTGACCGAGCTGCTCGGCATCCTGGACGACATCGGCCGGGCCCGCGAGGCCGGTGAGCTGGAGGGCGCGTTCAAGGCGGTCTCCGAGTCACTGGAACGGGTCACCGAGAAGCTCGGCCTGGTGAAGTACGGCGAGAAGGGTGACACTTTCGACCCGCGGATTCACGAGGCCCTGCTGCACAACTACTCCGACGAGGTCGACGGCCCGACCGCGACGATGATCATGCAACCGGGCTACCGGCACGGCGAGCGGATTCTGCGCGCCGCCCGGGTGGCCGTGTCGGAGCCGACCGAGCAACTACCGGCGGACGCGGCGAAGGCCGACGGACCGGTGGAGAGCACTGATGACGAACAGGCCGCGGACAAGTCTGCGGAATAGTCGGCCGAACGGGAGGGGAGGCGTCGGATGAGCACGAAGGACTGGCTCGAGAAGGACTTCTACAAGGTTCTCGGCGTTTCCAAGACCGCTGAGGCCGACGAGATCAAGAAGGCCTACCGCAAGCTGGCACGTCAGTACCACCCTGACTCCAACGCCGGGGACACCAAGGCGGAGGCCAAGTTCAAGGAGGTCTCCGAGGCGTACGACGTCGTCGGTGACCCGAAGAAGCGCAAGGAGTACGACGAGGCGCGCCGGCTGTTCGGCGCGGGTGGTTTCCGGATGCCGAGTGGCAGCGGCCAGGGTGGCGGCGGCTTCAACTTCGACGTTGGCGACCTGTTCAACCGCGGTGGCGGTGCGGGTGGCAGCGGCGGCGGGCTGGGCGACATCCTGGGCGGCATGTTCGGCGGCGGTGGCCGCACCACGACCACCACCACGACGGCCCGGCCGCGGCGTGGCCAGGACATCGAGACCGAGGCGACGATCGAGTTCGCCGAGGCCGTGAACGGTGTCACGGTCGGGCTGCGGATGACCAGCGACGAGCCGTGCAAGACCTGCCGCGGTACGGGTGCCAAGTACGGCACCGTGCCGAAGGTCTGCCTCAAGTGCGAAGGCACCGGGATGCAGACCTCGGTGCAGGGCGGCGTGTTCGCGATGACCGAGCCGTGCACCGAGTGCAAGGGCCGCGGCCTGGTCGTGGACCAGCCGTGCGAGACCTGCCACGGTTCCGGCCGCGGTCAGTCGAGCAAGACCATGCAGGTCCGGATTCCGGCGGGTGTGCAGGACGGCCAGCGGATCCGGCTGAAGGGCAAGGGCGCGGCCGGCGAACGTGGCGGCCCGGCCGGCGACCTGTATGTCACCGTGCACGTGAAGTCGCACCGGATCTTCGGCCGCCAGGGCGAGCACCTGACGCTGAACGTCCCGGTGAGTTTCACCGAGGCGGCGCTGGGCGCGGAGATCAAGGTTCCGACCTTGGACGGTCTGCCCGTCACGGTCCGGATTCCGGCCGGGACGGCGAACGCGAGCAAGCTCCGGGTCCGGGGCAAGGGCTCGGTGCGCCGGGACGGTACCAAGGGCGATCTGCTGCTCACGCTGGAAGTTCAGGTGCCGCACGAGCTGACCGACGAGCAGAAGGAGAAGCTCGCCGAGTTCAACTCCGCGTCGGATCACCCTGATCTGCGGGCCGGGTTGTTCGGGAGCTCGTGATGGGTGTCCCGTTCAGTCAGGTGCCGACCTGGGACGACCGCACCCCGATCTACGTGATCTCGGTGGCGGCCCAGCTGGCCGGCATGCATCCGCAGACGTTGCGTCAGTACGACCGGCTCGGCCTGGTGGTGCCGAGCCGGGCGTCCGGCCGCGGCCGGCGCTATTCGGCGTACGACGTGGCGAGACTGCGATACGTGCAGCACCTGAGCCAGGAGGAAGGTGTGAACCTGGCGGGTATTCGGCACATTCTCGCGCTACAGTCCGAAGTGGAGGATCTGCGCAAGCGGGTCAACCAGCTACTGGCAGAAGTACAGCGTGGTGTCGGCGCTTCCAGGCGTACCGCCACCAGCCGGGTCTTCTCGGCCGGTCCAGCCGGTGATGTGATCGCCATGGGCCGGCAGCAGACCACCACCCGTTGGATCCGCACCCAGCCCCTGGAACTCGGGCCGCGCTGATCCAGCCCGTTCGATAGGGCGTGCGGCGAGCCGCACACCTGCTCAGGCCACCGGAGGCCTGCGATACCCACCCCCTTCGCGGCCTCCGGCCGGTGGAGGCGGTCGTACCCCCGCGACCACTCCACAGCCGAAGGCGCGCCACCCCCCGGCGCCCTTCGGCCCCGCAGGGTGGTCCATCCCCCGGACCGCCCTGCGGTTCTCTTCGCTGCCGTGGGTTGGGTCCGGCGCATACTCTGGCGGGGTGACGCTGAAGCTGGAGACGGACCGGCTGTTGATCCGGGACTGGGAGGAAGACGACGCCGACGCCGCGCTGGAGATCTATGGCTCCGCCGACGTGGCGCCCTGGTTGTCACCCGCCATCGACAAGGTGCCGGACGCCGCGAGTATGCGGCTGCTCCTGCAGGCCTGGATCGAGGCCCAACCGAACTTCGTCGTCCCGGCCGGCCGCTGGGCGGTCGCCCGCCGGGACGACGGCGAAGTCGTCGGCGCACTGCTGATCCGGTTGCTCCCGCCGTACGAGGAGGATCTGGAGATCGGCTGGCAGTTGCGGCCGAGCGCCTGGGGGCACGGGTACGCGACCGAGGCCAGTGGTGCTTTGATGCGCTGGGCGTTCTCCGAGGGGCAGGTCGACGAGTTGTTCGCCGTCGCCCGGCCGAACAACAAGCGCGCGATCGCCACCGCGAAACGGCTCGGGATGCAGTGGGTCGGTGAGACCGACAAGTACTACGAGCTGAACTTGCAGGTCTACCGAATGCGCGCCTCCGAGTTCAAACGCTGACTGACCACCTGCGGCGTCTTCCGTGCCGCCAGGGCGACCAGGTAGGCCACACCGATCAGGACGTAGCTGGAGCCCAGCAGGTGCTCCGCTACGTTCCAGTGCCGTCCTTCGGGGTCCAGGTACACATGCGGCCCGACAACAAAGGTCGCTACGACCAGGACCGCCAGCGCAGTCGTCAGCTTGCTCCGCTGTCGCCAGGCGTGGCAGCCGATCGCCAGTACGGCAGGTGCGATCCACACCCAGTGGTGCGACCAGCTGACCGGCGAGGCGAGCAGTCCGAAGACAGCAACGACCAGCAGCGCGGTCACGTCGTCACCGTTGGCCCGTGCCTTGTGCGCCGCGATGAGTGTCGGTACGAGCGCCGCCAGTACTAGTACGAACCAGATCACCAGCTGCATCGGCCCGTCCGGTACGAGTCGGTGGACGACGGCCTGGAAGCACTGGTTGAACGCGTACGTTGCGCCGCCGATGCGATCGGTGGAGAAGAGCACGTCGAACCAGTACGCGGTGGAGTCGATCGGCCGGAGCGCGTACGCGACCAGGCTGATGCCGGCGAACGTTCCGACGACGGTGGCTGCCTCGCGGTACTGGCGGCGGACCAGGAAGTACAGGATGAACACGAGCGGCGTGAGCTTGATCGCGGCGGCCAGCCCGATCAGTACGCCGCGTGGCCAGCGTGGACGAGTGATCAGGCAGTCGACCGCGACCAGGCCCATCAGGATCAGGTTGACCTGCGCGAACCCGACATTCGATCGCACCGGCTGCAGGAAGATCGCCAGCGCGACAACAGCCAGGCCGAGGTACTGCGCCGCCCTGGTCGTTCCGATCAGTCGCCGGGCAAAGACGAGCATGGTCGCGGTCAGTGCGATCACACTGGCCGTACTGATCATCAGATCGGCCAGCGGACGCGGTACGAGGTGCAGTGGTACGAACAGCATCGCGGCGAACGGCGGATAGGTGAACGGCAACGCGAAGCCTGGTACGAGCGAAGGGAAGTCGTCCGCGTACAGGCGAAGGTCGTGCAGCAGCGCGTATCCACCGGTCCGGTACACGTTGAGATCGATGTTGCCGGAGTAGACGATGTAGATCACCGGGGTGATCGCCACCGCGAAGTACAGCAGGCGCCGGAGCATCAGCTCGTACTTCATGCGATGCTCTTCCGCCGCCGGAACTCGTACGCCCCCAACAGGATGGTGGCGGCCGCACAGATGGCGTACGAGTTGCCGAGGAACAGATTGAAGCCCTGGAGGGTGTACTCCTTGTCGCCCAGGTGCGGTGCGTGCCACGGCAGCCCGAAGGCGATGCTGACTGTCCACAGCACAGCGAACCCGACCAGGACCGGTCGCTTCGCCTTGGAGACCTCAACGACCCGGAACCACAGCAGCGCGCAGATCGGCAGCGCCCAGACGAAGTGGCCGGTCCAGGAGATCGGTGAGATCAGTACGCCGGTCAGTGCGGTCAGCAGGATCGACTCGAGCCGGTAGCCATGGTCGTACGCCCGCCGGGCTGTCCACAGACCGATCGACAAGGTCAGTACGACTGCCAGTACCCAGGCCGGTGCGATGTGCTGGACACCACCGGCGAGCCGGGCGAAGACGCCGCGCCAGGACTGGTTGCTGATGAAGTGCGTGGCACCAGGACGGCTCGGGTCGAGCATGTACTTGGTGAAGAACTGCCACGTTCCGGTGGGCATCGTGATCGCACCGGCCAGGATGGTTCCGGCCGTTGCGGCGGAGGCGACAGCGGCCTCACGGAAGCGGCGGGTCACCAACAGGTACAGGATGAAGATGCCCGGCGTCAGCTTGATACCAGTCGCGATGCCGACCAGTACGCCCCGGAACCGGCGGGGCAGGTGGCCGAGCAGGTCCACCAGCAGCATCGCCAGCAGCAACAGGTTGATCTGCCCGAGGTCGAACGACGACCGGACCGGCTCCAGCGCCACTCCGGCCACACCGACCGCCAGACCGACGGCCGCCACGCTGTACCGGGACCAGCTCGGCCGGAGCGCGCGGACCGTGACCAGACCGATGACGATGAGCGCGCTGGTCGACGCCAGCGTCATGACCACTCGCCCGGCTCCGGTGCCGAGCAGTGCGACCGGTACGAAGACCAGCGCCGCGAACGGTGGGTACGTGAACCCGAGCAACATGTCCTTCGGGAAGGCGTGGTGGGCGGTGTAGATGTCCTGACCGTGCAGGAACGCTCGTGACGCGACGACATACACCCGGAGGTCGTACTGCAACGAGAACGGGTTCCAGTGCAGCAGGCAGAGGCCGAAGAACAAGGCGGCCGCGGCAGCGAGCAGGACGGTGCGGCGGCGGTTGGTCCGGAGGGCCGGCGGCCTGCTGGTGGTGGTGGGGCGGACAGGACTGATGGTCATGACAGCGAGCCTTCCGGTTGGGGCCGGTGCGCCACATCGCCGCCAGGTGCAACGCAGAGTCACCGGTTGGGATGACACAAGAAGGTCGCGTGTCACTCCTTTGAGTGACGTTCAGCCGGTGGCAAACGCTGCAGAATGAATCCTGGGCCCGAAGGTGGTCGCTGACCGTGACGAGCAAAGGAGAGCTGTGAACGTGCGCCGGCTGCCGGAACTCCGGGCTGCCGTGCGTGCCTGGGTCTTCGGTTTCCGGGCGGACGCGGTGGTGGCCCTGCTCGGGCTGATGTTCAGTCAGCTCGTCCTGTGGAAGGGCTGGGGTCTGCGGCCGTACGGTCCCGGTCCGCTGCACCTGCTCGCGCTCGCGGCGCCGGCGCTGATCGCGATCCGCCGGATCGACCCGGTGATCGCCGCGGTCGGCCTGGCCGCGGGAGCCTCGGCGGCCTGGACGCTCACACAGACCGACCTCGTCCTGTTCGCCGGTTGCGCGCTGGCCCTGTGGTCGTTACCGGCGCGCTGCTCATGGCGTACGGCGGTGGTCACCATCACCGCGACCACGGTCGTGCCCTTTGTGGTGGTGTCGCTGGTCGATCACAAGGCCACTACCTGGCGATGGCTGTGGGCACCGCTGCTGGTGGTCGGGGTGGCCCGGCTCGCGTACCAGCTGATCTCGCGGAAGAGCGTGGCGTACCCAGCCAAGCAGCGGTTTGCGGACCTGCGCGCGCTGGCCACGAACCGGTCGTACCGGATCGAGTTCGACGCCGTGGTGGCCGGGGTGATGGCCGTGTCGACCCTGGTCGATCTGATCCACCCGCGGTACGACTACGCCTACGAGCTGTGGGCTGCGCCGAAGTGGATGATCTACTTCTGCGCGTACGCGGCGCTGACGCTCGTACTGCGCCGCATCTGGCCGGTCGTACCGGTTCTGGTACTGGCGGTCGCCAGCCTGCTGACGTACTGGCAGGACGGGCCGCACTGGTTCCTGCTGGCCGCGTTTGCGCTGGCGCTGTGCTCCCTGATCGCACACCGGGTGACGTGGCCGCGGATGCTGCTGATCGGTGTCGTCCTCACCGCACTGCCGGTGGTGGCCGCCCTGATCCGCTACCGCCAGATGGTGCTGATCTTCCCCGGTCTCCGGCACGCGGACCTGGAGAACGAAGGGGGCCAATGGCACAACCGGATCTACGAGGGGATTGTCGACAGCCAGTGGCCGTGGTGGCTGTCGGCGGTGCTGGTGCTCCCGGTGCTCGCGTACTTGCTGCGCTGGTGGTGGCTGGCGAAATCGGCTCAGATCGTCGCCTGGCTGCGGAACCCGGTGGTCCTGGACTGCCTGCTGGCACTGGCCAGTGTGCTCGTACTGCACTGGAAGGTCTTCCATCCCGAGGCCGCATGGTCCACCGCGACGCCCTGGCTGCGTACCGCCGTGGTCGTCGCTCCGGTGCTGATCGCGCTCCGCCGGTTCTTCCCGCTGGCCGCGACGTTCGGACTGCTGATCGCGGCGATGATGACCCAGGCGATGGGCGGCGTCGAATGGGTCCTGCTCGGCGGTTGCGCGCTGGCCCTGTGGAGCCTGGTCACTCGCCGCTCACTGATGGTGGCGCTGCCGGGTCTTGTCGGTGCCGTCGGGGCGCTGCCCTGGCTGGTCAACCTGTTCTGGCGGCCGCTGGTCCGCCTGGCACATCCGACGATCTGGCAAGACGACGTGCCCTTCAGCCAGCCCGGGCGGGGACCGGATGAGAACTTCCTCGGAACGCGGTACGGCATCCGCATCGACGAGCTGGAACACCTCCAGGCGCACGACTGGCCCTGGAAGTATGTGGTTGGGCTACTGGTCGTCGGCCTGGCGGCACTGGCGTATCGGCTGCTCCGGCACCGCGTCCGCATCCCCGTTCGGTCGCTCCAGGAGTGGCTGAGCGACGCCCGGACGGCAGCAGTGTGGAAGCACGGCTACCTGCTCGATCTACTGCTCGCGGTGACCGTCACGACGGCGGTGCTGCTGGACATCAGAGCAGGCCAGTACCGGATGCACTGGTGGGCCGCTCAGCACTGGACGATCTATGTACTCGCGTACGCCCCGATGTCCTTGGTGTTCAGGCGTATCCAGCCGATCATTCCGTCGGTGGTGCTGGCGGGCGCCGGCCTGGTGGCGTACCTCGCCGACGGACAGAACCTGCTGCTGACCGCCGCGCTCGGGATCGCCTTGTTCTCACTGGTGGTGCGTACCAAGCCCTCGCTCGGCCTGTCGATCACCGGGGTGATCCTGGTGCTGCTGCCGGCGATCCCGGCCCTGCTGCCGGGACGGTTCCGGTTCCTGGCCTGGTTCTTCCCGGCCACGTTGGACAAGCAGTTCAACGGGCTCTCACTGAACGACTACGGCCCCGAGTTCGTCAGGCTGACCCAGCGTGCCTGGCCGATCTACATGTCTCTGGTCCTGCTGCTGCCGGTCTGCGGCGGCCTGCTTGCCCGCCTGTACCAGCGCAGCCGCCAGCCGTCGGCTCGTGAAGCCGAGCTGGAACGGCTGACGGTCGAGCAGGGCGAGGTCCAGGTCGTCCTGACCGAGCGCTCGCACATCGCCCGCGACCTGCACGACGTGGTGGCACATGCGGTCAACCTGATGGTGATCCAGGCCGAGACCGGCCCGGACCTGGTACGCCGTGGCGAGGCCGATGTGCTTGCCGGGTTCCAGCGGATCGGGGACGCCGGCCGGCGGGCGCTCGGCGAGCTGGACCGGATGCTGTCCGCGCTCCGGGACGAGGACGGCATCCCGGACCCGGCGCTGGCACCGCAACCCGGCCTGGCCGATCTGCGGCGGCTGGCCGGCGACGTGTCCAGCGAGTCGATGGCGGTGTCGCTCGACCTGAGCGGTGATCCGGATCTGCCGCCGGACGGGCACCAGCTCTCGGCGTACCGGCTGGTGCAGGAGGCGCTGACCAACGCGGTGCGGCACGCGGAGGCGACCAAGGCGATGGTGACGGTGGAGATCGAGGAGGCTGGGATTCGGGTGCGGATCGCCGACGACGGGCGCGGGTTCGAACCCGAGGTGGCGCAGGCCGGCGGCCGGCACGGGCTGGCCGGGATGCGGGAGCGGGTCCGGATTCACGAGGGCAAGCTGACCATCACCTCGGCACCCGGCGAAGGCACCGAGATCAGCGCCTGGCTGCCGATCAGCCGGAAGGCGGTACCGGCCGGATGATCAAGGTGATGGTGGTCGACGACCAGGACCTGGTCCGGGACGGGATCTCGATGATCCTGGACGGGCAGCCCGACATCGAGGTGGTGGCGCAGGCCGTCGACGGCGCGGACGCGATCCGGCAGGCGGCCGCGGTGCTCGACCTCGGCGTGGTGCTGATGGACGTCCGGATGCCGGTGATGGACGGGATCGAGGCGACCCGCCGCCTGGTCGCCGGCCCGAACGCGCCGCGGGTGGTGATCCTGACCACGTTCGACCTGGACGAATACGTGTACGACGCGTTGCGCGCCGGGGCGAGTGGGTTCCTGCTGAAACGGTCCTCCCGCGACGACCTGATCAACGCGGTCCGGGTGATCGCGGGTGGCGACGCGCTGCTCGCCCCGCCGGTGACGCGGCGGCTGCTCGACCGGTTCGCGGACAACCGGCTGGACCCGACCGTGACCGCCAGCCTGGACGTCCTGACCGCGCGTGAGCGCGAGGTGCTGGAACTGGTCGCGAAGGGGAACTCGAACCAGGAGATCGCCGCCGAGCTGCACCTGACCGAGCACACGGTGAAGACGCATGTCAGCCGGATGCTGGCCAAATGCGGGCTCCGGGACCGGGTGCAGGCGGTGATCCTGGCCTACGACGCCGGGCTGGTGTCGGCGGGCCGGAAGTAGTTTCCTGGTCCGGAACCCTGAACCGACCCTGGGATTTCACAGAGTTGAGTGGAATGGACTCAAGTTTGGATAGGTTGTATCCAGTGACTGTTGTTACTGGAGCTTGAAAGGCTGGAACCAGATGGATGTTCAGCGGTTGACGACGCTGGCCCGGGAAACTCTGTCGGTCGCGATCCGTCAGACCTCCGCGGCGGGCAACCCGACCGTGGAACCGATTCACCTGCTGTCCGCGCTGCTCGCGCAGCCCGAGGGGGCCACCATCGGCCTGCTCGAGGCGGCCGGCGGCGAGCTGGAGGCGGTGCGCCGGAAGACGGCCGAGCAGGTCGGCCGGCTGCCGAAGGCGAGCGGCGGCAGCGTGCAGGCCCCGAGCCTGTCGCCGAAGACCGGCGACGTGCTGAACCAGGCGGAGCAGCGGGCCCTCGGGCTCGGGGACGAGTACGTCTCCACCGAGCACCTGCTGATCGCGCTCGCGACCGTGGACGGCCCGGCCAAGAACGCGCTCGGCGTCACGCCGGAGGCGCTGCTGCAGGCGTTCGACCAGATGCGTGGCAACCGCCGGATCACCTCCCCGGAAGCCGAGGGGACCACGAAGACGCTGGAGAAGTACGGCGTCGACCTGACGCAGCGCGCCAAGGACGGCAAGCTCGACCCGGTGATCGGCCGGGATTCCGAGATCCGCCGGGTGGTGCAGGTGCTCTCCCGTCGTACGAAGAACAACCCCGTACTGATCGGTGAGCCCGGTGTCGGCAAGACCGCTGTCGTGGAAGGGCTGGCCCAGCGGATCGTCGCGGGTGACGTGCCCGAGTCGTTGCGCGGTCGCCGGCTGATCAGCCTGGACCTCGGCGCGATGGTGGCCGGCGCGAAGTACCGTGGTGAGTTCGAAGAGCGGCTGAAGGCCGTACTGACCGAGATCAAGGAATCCGACGGTCAGATCATCACGTTCATCGACGAGCTGCACACCGTCGTCGGCGCCGGCGCGTCCGGCGAGGGCGCGATGGACGCCGGCAACATGCTGAAGCCGATGCTGGCCCGCGGCGAGCTGCGGATGATCGGCGCGACCACCCTGGACGAGTACCGGACCCGGATCGAGAAGGACCCGGCGCTGGAGCGGCGGTTCCAGCAGGTGTTCGTCGGCGAGCCGTCGGTCGAGGACTCGATCGCGATCCTGCGCGGCCTGAAGGAGCGCTACGAGGCACACCACAAGGTCGCCATCTCCGACTCGGCGCTGGTCGCCGCGGCCACGCTGTCGCACCGGTACATCTCCGGCCGGCAGCTGCCGGACAAGGCGATCGACCTGGTCGACGAGGCCGCGTCCCGGCTGCGGATGGAGATCGACTCGTCGCCGGTCGAGATCGACTCGCTGCGGCGGACCGTCGACCGGCTGAAGATGGAGGAGCTGGCGCTGTCCCGCGAGGACGACGCGTCGTCCCAGGAGCGGCTGGAGCGGCTGCGCGCCGACCTCGCCGACCGCGAGGAGGAGCTGCGCGCGCTGGAGGCCCGCTGGGAGCGGGAGAAGTCCGGGCTGAACCGGATCGGTGAGATCAAGGAGCGGATCGACGAGCTCCGCGGCCAGGCCGAGCGGGCGCAGCGCGACGGCGACTTCGAGACCGCGTCCCGGATCCTGTACGGCGAGATCCCCGAGCTGACCAAGGAGCTGGACGAGGCGTCCGAGGAGGACGAGGTCGCCGAAGGCCCCGAGGCGATGGTGAACGAGGAGGTCGGTCCGACCGAGATCGCCGAGGTGATCGCGATGTGGACCGGGATTCCGACCGGGCGCCTGCTCGAGGGTGAGACCGGCAAGCTGCTCCGGATGGAGGACGAGCTGGGGCATCGGCTGATCGGGCAGCGCGAGGCCGTGAAGGCGGTCAGCGACGCCGTACGCCGGGCCCGCGCCGGGATCTCCGACCCGGACCGGCCGACCGGATCGTTCCTGTTCCTCGGCCCGACCGGTGTCGGCAAGACCGAGCTGGCGAAGGCGCTCGCGGACTTCCTGTTCGACGACGAGCGCGCGATGGTGCGGATCGACATGTCCGAGTACAGCGAGAAGCACAGCGTCGCGCGGCTGGTCGGTGCACCGCCCGGGTACGTCGGGTACGAGGAGGGCGGTCAGCTGACCGAAGCGGTCCGCCGCCGCCCGTACTCGGTGATCCTGCTGGACGAGGTGGAGAAGGCGCACCCGGAGGTCTTCGACATCCTGCTGCAGGTGCTCGACGACGGGCGGCTGACCGACGGCCAGGGGCGTACGGTCGACTTCCGGAACGTGATCCTGATCCTGACCAGCAACCTCGGCTCGGCGTACCTGGCCGACATGTCGCTGGACGAGAAGGCGAAGCGCGACCAGGTGATGGCGGTGGTCCGGCAGGCGTTCAAGCCGGAGTTCATCAACCGGCTGGACGAGATCGTGCTGTTCGACGCGCTCGGCAGCGAGGAGCTGACGCAGATCGTCGGGCTGCAGATCGGCGCGCTGCAGCGCCGCCTGACCGACCGGCGGATCACGCTGAACGTCGACGAAGGCGCGATGGAGTGGCTGGCGATGACCGGGTACGACCCGGTGTACGGCGCCCGGCCGCTGCGCCGGCTGGTGCAGTCCGCGATCGGTGACGAGCTGGCCCGCGGGTTGCTGGACGGTTCGGTCCGGGACGGGCAGACCGTCAACGTGACGCTGAACGAGGCGAAGGACGCGCTGGACGTTTCCTGACCTGATCGGGGCCCGGGTTTTGCCCGGGTCCCGATTGCTTTGTCGGGGACAATGTTCGGGTGACTGGACCGCGGGCCGAATGGGTTAACACGACGCACGACTGGGCCGGGTCGGTGGACCTCGCGCACCTGGAGTCGATCCGGGCTGATGCGGCTCGGTACGCGCCGGGCGGGGTGCTGCATCTCGTACTGGAAGTGCTGGCTTATCCGGAGGACGAGGCTGAGTCGGCCGGGCGGCGCGGGCGGTGCACGATCACCCGGTACGTGGATGGGTCGATCGCGATTTCGGATGACGGCCGCGGTACCGATACCCGGGTTGACGAGCATGGTGCGGTGGTGAAGAAGCCGATCATGGCGACGAAGGACCTGCGGTTCTTTGACGAGGCGGCTGGTCCGTTGTTGCCGGACGGGCATCCGCGGCGCGGGATGTCGGTGGTCGCGGCGTTGAGCGATTGGCTCGTACACACCAACCGGCGGACGAACGGGGCGTGGACTCAGCGGTACGAGTACGGCGTACCGGTGACCGATCTTCAACCGGTGGCTGCCGACGGGACCACTGGTACGACCGTGCACTTCCTGCCGTCGCGGCGTGGTGAGCTGGGGGAGCTGGATCTGGCGTTCGCGCACCTCGACATCAGCGTCGTGTCGCTTGGGTGATCTGGCAGGATCGGTTTCGGGGGTTGGCTGGAAGGAACGTGCGGACCGAATGAGTGAACAGCCGGGTGACGAGCGGCCGGGACCGTACAGCGGTCTGTTCGGTGCCGTGCCGGATACGTACGGACCGCGCCCCGGGCCGGCGCCCAAGCAGGTGACGATCGCGTCCGTGATCTCGATCGGGCTCGGCGCGATGTGCTTGCTGCTGGCGGTGCTCGCGCTGACGTCCGCGGGCGATCAGATCTCGGAGGTACTCACCGGCTCCCGCGACAACGCTCCGGTTGCCGTCGCGGCCGCGATGCTGTGCGCGGTCATCTATCTGCTCCCGGCGATCTACCTGCGCAAACGCCGGCCGTGGGCCCGGTACCTGCTGATCGCCGTCGCCGCAATGGGCATCGCCGGCGGCGTCCTCTCCTTCCCGGCCGGAATCCTCGGCCTGGCGATCCACGTCACGCTCCTGACCCTGATGCTCCAGCAACCCACCAAACGCTGGTTCCACCACCGCTGACCTGCCTCGCCGCTGACCTGGGAGACCTCTGTTGGAAATCTGGATCAACCCCGCCTGCTCGAAATGCCAAGCCGCCACCGCCGCCCTCGACGACGCCGGCGTCGAGTACGAGGTCCGCCGCTACCTGGACGACCCACCCACCGCCACCGAACTCGAAGCCGTCCTGACCCGCCTGAACCTAGAACCCTGGGACATCGTTCGCGACAACGAACCAGCCGCCCAGCCGCTTCAATCCGTCCCCCGAGACCAAGCCAACCGATCCACCTGGATCGACGCCATGGTCACCAACCCAATCCTCATCCAACGCCCCATCATCACCGCCGACGACAACACCACCGCCATCGCCCGAGACCCCCAAACCCTCAACCGCTTCCTACCCTGACCACCGACATCTGCCCCGCGATGCCCGCCGCTGCCCCACGACACCTGTGGACAACACAAAGCCCACCGCAGGCGTTTCCGGGACAATCCGTCGAGTGTCCGTTCCCACCGGCCTATCCCACGGCGACCTCACCCTCTCCGCCTGGGTAGACGAGTCGGTGATCGTCGACGGCTCACACTCCCCAACCGGCACATACACCCTGGCAGCCGCTGTCGCGGACGCCAACACAGTGAGCACGATGCGGGACGTCGTACGGGGTCTCACGCTGACCCGAGGCGGTCGCTTGCACTGGGTCGACGAATCAGGCAAGCGCCGCGACCGGATCGCCGCCGCGATCGCGGCCCTCGAGCTGTCGGCGATTGTCGTGGCGGGGTCGCCGGTTCGGCGCGCCAAGCAAGAGCGGGCTCGGCGCTGTTGTCTGGAGCGGCTGCTGCACGAGTTGAGCTCGATCGGCGTACGTGACGTCTGTCTGGAGTCACGCACCGCGACACCTGACCGGCGTGATCTCAGCTTGGTCGAATCGGCCCGACGCAAAGGCCTGATTCCGCGTGATTTCAGGATCGGCTTCGCACGCCCGCGGGACGAGCCGATGCTCTGGATACCGGACGCCGTCGCCGGGGCGGTGACTGCATCCCGGCTTGGGGAGCCGCGGTGGCTGCTGGCGATGTCGGAGATCCTGAGCGAGCACGAGGTGGAAGTGCGCTAGAAAGCGCGAAAGCTGGGGCCCATCCTCCGGTGGGAATCCCAGCTTCACTTCTCGCCACGCAGCGCGCCGCGAGCTAGCTGCAGTATGTCACAGGTGATCGCCCGTTGTCAGACCGCATCCATAGCTCAGAGTTGTCCACAGCTCAGAGTTTTTGGAGGCGGGTTAGGGCTTCTTGGAGTAGGGCTGGTTGTTTGCAGAAGGCCCAGCGGACCAGGGGGCGGCCCAAGGTGGTGTGGTCGTAGAAGACCTGGTGGGGGATGGCTACTACGCCGGCGCGTTCGGGGAGCATGCGGCAGAAGTCGATGCCGTCGGTGTGGCCCAGTGGGCGGATGTCGGTGGTGATGAAGTACGTGCCGGCCGGGCGGTGGACCTCGAAGCCCAGGTCGGCGAGGCCGTCGGCGAGGAGGTCGCGGCGGGACTGGAGGTCCGCGCGCAAGGTGTCGAAGTAGTCGTTGCCAAGGGCAAGCGCATTGGCGACGGCGGGCTGAAACGGCGTGCCGGAGGTAAAGGTGAGGAACTGTTTCGCGGTCGTCACCGCCGTCACCACCTCGGTCGAACCGGTCACCCAGCCGATCTTCCAGCCGGTGACCGCGAAGGTCTTGCCGGCGCTGCTGATCGACACAGTGCGATCGGCCATGCCCTCGTACGTCGCCAGCGGCCGGTGGCGCAGCCCGTCGTACACCAGGTGCTCGTACACCTCGTCGGTGATCACGATCAGGTCGTGCTCGACGGCGACATCGCGTACGCCGCGCAGTTCCTCGTCGGTGAGGACGGTGCCGGTCGGGTTGTGCGGTGAGTTGATCAGCAGCACCTTCGTACGCGGCGTGACCGCGGCGCGGAGCTCGTCCAGGTCCAGCCGGTACGAGGGCGCGCGCAGCGTCACCGGAACCCGGCGCCCGCCCGCAAAGGCGATCCCCGCGGCGTACGAGTCGTAGTACGGCTCCAGCGCGATCACCTCGTCACCGGGCTCGACGTACGCGAGCAGCGCCGCCGCGACCGCCTCCGTGGCGCCTGTGGTGATCAGCACCTGGGTGTCCGGGTCGTACGTGAGCCCGTAGAACCGCCGCTGATGATCCGCGACCGCCTGCCGCAGTACGGGGACGCCGCGCGCCGGAGCGTACTGGTTCGCGCCGGACCGGATCGCGGCGATCGCGTCCTCGAGTACGGAGTCGGGGCCGTCGCGATCCGGGAAGCCCTGGCCGAGGTTCACCGACCCGGTCGCCAGCGCGAGCGCGGACATCTCGGCGAAGATCGTCGTGCCCAGGCCGTTCAGCCGTTCTGCGGGTGCGTGCATCGTCTAACCCTCAACTGCCGTGACCATGTGTGCAAGCCAGGCCCGCGCGGTGGCCCGGTCGGTGGAGCTGAAAGCTGCCTCCAGGTCGTTCTCGACTTTGCGGATCGCCGGCGCCGCCTCGGCCAGCCGGCGCTCGCCGCCCGGGGTGAGGTGGATCTGCTGGGTGCGCCGGTCCTTCGGGTTCGGCCGGCGTTCGACCAGGCCGGCCCGCTCCATGCCGGTGAGCAGCTCGTTCGCGGACTGGCGGGTCGTGCCGACCACCCGGCCGACGTCGGCGACGGTCAGCCCGGGGCTCTCCCGTACGCACAGCAGCGTCCCGTACTGCTGCACCGACAGCCCGTGCTGGTCGAGCGCGACCGCCAGCGCCGACCGCATGCTCAGCCACGCGTGCCGGACCAGAAACGTCACGCAGCCGGTCTCGTCAGTCGGTTCCATAACGCACATTCTGCCGGTGGGGGCAACGAGAAACCCGCAGCAATAGATTGACAGGTTCCTGTCAATCTACGATGATCGAGTTCTCGTCAGGTTCCTGACAATCATAGGAGACTTCGTGTCCTCGATCGACCCCATCCCCGACGTCCGCCGGCAGCGGCGGATTCTGACCGTCCTGGTGGTCTCGGCCGTCCTGATCTGGATCGACTCGACCGTCCTCGGGATCGCCCTCGAACGCCTCGCCGACCCGGTCGACGGGCTCGGCGCCACGCCCGGCCAGCTGCAATGGGCGATCGGCATCTACTCACTGCTCTTCGCCACCGCGCTGTTCCTGGCCGGGGCCCTCGGCGACCGGTACGGCCACCGGACCGTCCTGATGCTCGGCCTGCTGATCTTCGGGATCGCGTCCGCGTGGGCCGCCTGGGCGACCGGGCCGGCCGCGCTGATCCTGGCCCGCGCGACCATGGGTCTCGGCGGCGCGCTGATCATGCCGCCGTCGATGGCGATCATCGGCTGGACCTTCCCGCCGCAACGCCGGGCCGCCGCGATCGCGGTCTGGGGCTCGTCGGCCGGTGTCGGGGTCGCGGTCGGGCCGGTGCTCGGCGGTCTGCTGATCGACCATTTCTGGTGGGGTTCGGTGTTCACCATCAACCTGCCGATCGTCGCGTTCGGCCTGATCGGCGCGGCCCTCGTGCTCCCGAACCCGCGCAGCCCGGAGCGCCGCCGCCTCGACCCGCTCGGCCTCAGCCTGTCCACGCTCGGTCTGCTCGGTGTTTCCTACGGCCTGATCGACGGCGGCCACCAAGGCGGCTGGGATCGCTGGCAGGTCTGGGCGAGCATCATCGCCGGCCTGGTTCTGCTGGCCGGGTTCATCGTGTCCGAGTGGCGGGAGAAGCAGCCGAGCTTCGACCCGCGGCTGTTCCGCAACCGCCGCTTCGCGGCCGGCAACTTCGCCCTCTCGGTCGTCTTCCTCACGCTCACCGGCCAGAGTTTCTACCTGGCGTTCTACTACCAGGGTGCGCGCGGGATGAGTGCCCTCTCGGCCGGACTGATGTCGTTGCCGGCGGCAATTGGTGTGATCATCGGCTCCCAGCTCGGTGCCCGGCTGGCCGCTCGCTTCGGGGTCGCCAAGGTGTCGGGTACGGCGGTCCTCGTACTCGCCCTGTGCTTCGGCCTCAACGTGCTGTACGACGTGAACACGTCCTTGATCTGGCTGGGCATTGTCGGTGGAATCGCCGGCACCTGCATCGGTATGACGACCGCACCGACAACCGCGGCGATCATGGCGACGCTGCCGTTGGACCGGATGGGTGCTGGTTCCGCGGTGAACAACGCGCTACGGCAGGTCGGGAGTGTGCTTGGGGTGGCTGTTCTCGGCACGATCGTGTCGTCGACGTACCAGCACAAGATCTCGTCGTCGCTGACCGGTCTGCCGGCCGAGGTCGGTACTTCGGCGGAAACCACTCGGCACGCGGCGGTCGCGCTGGGTCGCCCGGAGCTGGTGCAGCGCGCGAACGACGCGTTCATCCACGCGATGCACCTCGCGGCCGTGGTGGCCGGGGCGATCGTCCTGGTCGGCGCGCTCGTACTGATCTGGGCGTTCCGCTCCTCAAGCCGCCGGATGTCGCACCAGGAAGACGTCGACCGGGTCCTCCGATTCCAGGACGAAGCCGTGACGTTCGTACAGGGCTCGGGCGGGGCTGCCTTGGAGGACGTTCAGGGCGACCGTGGTGTGGGTGGTGTCGGACTGGTTCAAGACGGTGCGGAGGACGGCTGAGCCGAGGCCGCGGCCCTGGTGGTGCGGGGCCAGGTAGAAGTGCTCCAGCCAGTGGCGCGGGCCGGCCGGGCGGAGGGTGATCGAGCCGGCCAGTTCGCCGTTGAGCTCGATGATCCGGGTGTGTGCGGGGATGAACGAGTCGCGGAGACGCTGGCGTACCCGGTGCTCGTCGTACCGCCCGAGGCGCTCGAGGTCCGGCCGCATCACCACCGCCCGCAACTCAGCCAGCACTTCGAGATCAGCAAGCAGTGCCGGTCGCAGGTGCCAGGTCATGGGACCGGTTGGGGGACTGGGCGGAGGGCTCGGAGCCAGCGTTCGGTTTGGGCTATGTGGGCGGAGGCGGCGGTGGCGGCGGCCGCGGGGTCCCGGGTGGTGATGGCGGCCAGGATGGCGCGGTGGCCGCGGTCGCTGGATTGTTTGATCGCTTCGAAGTCGGTGCCTGGTTCGAAGATCCGGTAGTGGCCGCCGCGGCCGCGGATCACGTCGGTCAGCGCGGTCACCGTCGGGTTGCCCCCTGCCGTACAGATCGCGCCGTGAAAAGCGGCGTCCAGGTGCTGGATCTCGGTCGCGTCTGTGGTCGACTCGAGCCGGTCGAGGATCTCGCCCAGCCGGTCCGCCAACTCGGGGTCCTGCCGGGCGGCGGCGGTCGCGGTCGCATGCGACTCGAGGACGCGGCGCACTTCGAGCAGTTCGAGCAGCCCTTCGAGCGGGATCAGGTCGACCGAGAGCGAGAACCGGCTGATGATCGCGGCCGGGTCGAGCGCCGACACGTACGTACCCGAACCGTGCCGGGACTCGATCACGCCGAGCGCGCCGAGCGACCGGACCGCCTCGCGCAACGAGCTGCGGGACACGCCGAGGTGCTCGCACAGCTCCGGCTCCGGCGGGAACTTCGCCCCCGGCCCGAGCTCACCGGACGCGATCATCTGTCGCAGCCCAGCCAGTGCCTTGTCCGTCGCGGCCACCCGTCACCTCCTACCTATAAGCCTAAGTCATCAGACAAATCCGCCACCACGATGCCCACCGGCAGCGCAACCGCGCCGCAGCAGCATCAATTCGTCAGATGTTTTCGCGCAGGAACCCCAACAGATCAGCCGCCCGCCACCGGCGCTCCGCCAGCCGTTCGGACGGCGCCCCGCCGCTCACCCACACGGTCGTCATCCCGCGCTCATGCGGCAGTGCCAGATTCACTTCGAGATCGTCGAACATCGCCGCCCGCGCCGGATCGATCCCGAACCGGGCCAGAAACGCGTCCAGGCTCTCCGCGTACGGCTTCGGCACCAGCTCGCCGGCCAGGATGTCGAACACGCCGTCGATGCACTCGGCCAGGCCGAGCCGGCCAAGCGCCTGCTCCGCGTGGTACGCCGACCCGTTCGTGTACACGTAGCGCCGCCCCGGCAATGTGGTCAGTACAGCGGCAAGATCCGGAGCCGGCTCGATCACCGAGTAGTCGAGCCGCCGCTCGAAGCCGAGGAAGTCGTGCGGGTCGATCGTCCCGGTCAGCATCGCGCCGCGCAGCGACGTCCCGTACCCGGCGACCAGCTCGGCCTGGATCTGCCGCGCGCCGGCGAGGTCGGTGCGGTAGTACGAGGCGATCGTCGAGAGGATGCCGTGGGTGAGTTGCGCCGCGAGCGCCGAGTCGGCCGGGTACAACGTGTTGTCGAGGTCCAGCACCCAGGTGTCGATGTCCGCCAGCACTCGACCAGAGTAGGTGACAGACTAGGGCCAGGCCCCGACAGGAGGACGGAGAAGATGGCGACTGCGCTTGTTACCGGTCCGGCGACGGGGATCGGCCGCGCGTTCGCGGACAAGCTGGCGCTGGAGGGGTACGACCTGGTGCTGGTGTCGCGCGACGAAGCGCGGCTCAAGGAGGTCGCGACCGAGATCACCCGGCTGCACGGTGTCGACTGCGAGGTGCTGGTCGCGGACCTGACCGAGCCGGACGACCTGGCCCGGGTGGAGGAACGGTTCCGGACCGGCCCGATCGAGGTGCTGGTGAACAACGCCGGCTTCGGGCAGAAGAAACCCTTCTGGGCGAACCCGGTCGAGGTCGAGGAGAAACAGCTCGATCTGCTGGTCCGGGTCGTGCTGCGCCTCACGCATGCCGCCGTGCTTCCGATGATCGAGCGCGGCTCCGGCGCGGTCGTCAACGTGTCGTCGGTGGCCGGCTTCCTGCAGCGCAACGTCTACAGCGCGCACAAGGCCTGGGTGACGAACTTCTCCGCCGGCCTCGCGGTCGGGCTGCATGCCAAGGGTGTCGCGGTGATGGCGCTGTGCCCGGGGTTCGTGCACACCGAGTTCCATGAGCGGATGGAGATGGACAAGTCGGTCATCCCGTCGTTCATGTGGCTGGACGCGACCGATCTCGTCGACGCGGCCTGGAAGGACCTGATGCGCGGGAAGGCGATCTCGATCCCGTCCCGGCGCTACCAGCTGATCGCGGCCGCGGCCCGCTTCACCCCGCGGGCTCTGATCGCGCGGGTGTCGACCGTGGGGCTGGACGGCCGGCGGCGGGCTTGAGCGCCTCGTAGAGCGTCTTCGACAGCGCGGTGGCGTACGCGTCGTGCTCCGCGCCGGATGGGGCGATCCCGGCGAAGCTGACTTCGAAACCACGCTGGAAACAGGCACCGAACAACAAGGCGGCCGCTGCGCTGAGGTCGGCGGTGCGCCGAATCCGGCCGAGCTTCTGCTCCTCGCGCAAGTAGCGAATCAGGCCCTCCTGCGCCTTGTGTGGCCCGGCGTTCAGCTCGCGCAGGCGGTTGCGATGCGCGATCAGCAGCTCCTGCGACGAGAACAGGGAGACCAGGATCGGGAACCCTTCGACATAGAAGTCGATCGCGGTCCGGGCCAGGCGGGTCAGGTTGCCGCGGACGGTCCCGCTGCCGGGGTTGCCGATCAGCTCCTTGAGCGAGCCGGGCAGCTGGGGCATCCGCTCGTGCAGTACGGCGAGCAGAATCGCCGGCTTGTCGGCGAAATGCTTGTAGAGCGCGGCTTCGGAGTACCCGGCGACCTGGGCGATCGACTTGGTGGTCGCCCGGGCGAAGCCCTGGGTCCGGAGCACCTCCGCGGCCGCGTCCAGGATGTCGTCCCTGGTCCCCATCCGGTCCTCCTCCCTGGCGGTGAACGCGCTCGCGAACAGCGCGAGCGGGCGCGACGTACCCGGCCCGCCCGGCGGCAGCCTACCTTGACAGGTTGGTGAGTGTTTACTCACCATAGTGAGTGAGTGTTTACTAACCTGGAGGGGTTGACGATGAAGCTGGTGGTTTTCGGGGCGTCCGGCCGGATCGGGACCGAGCTGGTCCGGCAGGCAGTGGCGGCCGGCCACACGGTCACGGCGGTCGTGCGGGCCGGCTCGAGCCTGCAGGTGGCGCTGCCGGAGCTGCGGCTGGTCGCGGCCCAGGCCGGCGTCCCGGGCGGGCAGGTCGAGGTGGTGACCGCCGACGTGCTGGATCCGGCCGCCATCGCGCCGGTGCTGGCCGGGCATGATGCGGTGCTGTCGGCGCTCGGTCCACGGACGTCCGGGCCGAGCGATCTGCTGACCGAGAGCGCGCGGAGCACACTGCGGGCGATGGACGAGACCGGCGTACGCCGGTTCCTGGTGGTGAGCGTGGCCGGGATTCACACCAAGGGCGATGACCCGTTCACCAAGTACGTGGTGAAGCCGATCCTCGGGCGGTTCCTCCGCGAGTCGTTCGCGGACGCCCGCCGGATGGAGGAACTGGTCACGGCGAGTACAGCCGACTGGACCATCGTCTGCCCGCCCCGGTTGACGAACGGTGCTGGGAAGGGGCGGATTCGCAGCAACCCCGACGGTACGGTTCGGGGCGGTTTCACCATCACCCGCGCGGACGTCGCCACGTACATGCTCGACGTCGTCGCTGACGCCGAGCTGCACCGGAAGACCGTGGTGATCGCCAACTGATCCGCCGTCTGCGCTCGGTCGGCACTGCTCGGCTGGCCCTGGTCGGCTGGCGCTGTTCGGCTGGTCACCGGATCGGCTGGCTGACCGGCGTGGGGAGCAACTTGAGGGTGGCGGCGATGGCGGCCGGTGACTTGCGGAGGCTCCAGACCGTGCCGGCCCAGCCGTCGCCGAGCCCGAAGACGGTGACGTCGGAACCGCCGGACGTGGCCGGATGACCGCCGATCGTCATGGTCGGTTTGACGGCCGGTGCCGGGCGGACCACGCCGACCGTGGTGAGCGATCCGGTGGCGTCCGGGTCGACGGGATCGGCGTCACCGAGCAGCACCGAGTACGTCTCCGGTGCGACCGGCGCGCCGTGCGGTGCAGCGACAGCGACCACCTGATCGGACTCGACCGCACTCCGGGCGAAGCTGAACGGCACGGTCACCGGCGCCGGCTTCGCTCGCAGTTGGATGCCCTCGGCAACATGCCGGGCGCGCTCCGGTGTGGCTCCGGTACCGGAGTCCGACACGGTCGCCCAGCCGTCGTTCGAGTACCGGAAGGCGATCCGTACGCCACTCGGGTCCTGCGCGAGCAGGTACACCGGGCGCCCTTCGATGTCGGCGAGCCGCCGGTCACCGGTCGCACCGGGCCAGGCCCCCGGGGCGTACATGGTCGCGACCGCTGTTGCGCCCGGGGCCAGGCCGGAGTTGTCGGCGGCAACGAGTTTGACCGACTGCCAGCGCTTCGAGCTGGTGTACAACCGTGGGGTGAATCCGCCCGCCGAGCCCACGTCGAACGCCCGCGACCAGACGCCGAACGGCACGACCTGGCCGGGCACGACCTGGCCGGGCGCGGCCGGCTGGATCCGGTCCGGGCGGACAGCGTGCAGCACTATCGGCGTCGCCGACACCGCAGCGATCAGCGCGACCACCGCGGCGCCGCCGAGGATTCGCCGCCGCCGAACCGTCCGGCGCCCGTCCCGCATCGCCCGGTCGATGCTGACCCCCGCCGGGTTCGGGTCAGGGGTTTCCCGCAAGGCCTTCAGCAGGCCGGCGTATTCCTCGGGTTCGGGGCTCATCGGGTCTGCTCCTTCCTGAGCTCGGGCTCGATGTCCAGGCGGTCGCCGAGCAGACGCCGGAGCAAGGCCAGGCCGCGGGCGGTCTGGCCTTTCACGGCGTTCTCCGAACAGCCCAGCGTTCCGGCCACGTCGCGGACCGGGATGTCGTAGAGGAACCGCAGCACCAGGACGGCGCGGGTCCGGGGCGGGATCCGGTCCAGCGCCGCGGCGACGACCAGGCGGGTCTCCACCTCGCGTCCCGTGCTCGCCGGGAGGTCGATCGGTTGATCCGTCAGCCGGACCCGCGACCAGCCGAGACGGCGTTCGTTCAGGAAAGTACGGACCACGATCGTGCGTACGTACGCGTCGAGATCGTTGGCGTTCTTTGCCTTGGGCCAGTGCACGTACAACTTGGTGATCGCGGCTTGTACGACATCATCTGCCCGGTGCGCGTCCTTGCACAGCGATCCGGCCAGCCGGCGCAGCTCGGGCAGGCGCGCGGTCACGTACTCGACGTACTGCTGCTCGTCAGCGGACCGCACGGCCGCACCCCCTTCCGGTTCACCATCATGGGCGCGCCACTGTCCAGACCCATACCCCACCAACGAATGTGCTCCGGCCGAGCAACTCGTCGAGACATGCACGCAATTCACCTCGATCGTGGTCCAGGACGACGGCGTCGGCGCGCCAGTAGCGCAGGTCGGCGTCGAGTTGGACGGGGTCGATCACACATCCCTCGCCGTTCGCCGCCTGGCGCATCATGGTGGCGGTCGGGCGGGGCTGCGCGCCGTACGCACCGCCGCCGTCGGGGCCGTACGGTCCGACGAAGTAGCCCTCGGGGATGGCGAAGCCGAACCCGGCTTCGGCCTGCCAGCGCATCGCCCGGGCCTCACCGGAATTCGGCGGCGGAGCGGGTACGAGGGTGTGCCCGGGGCGTACGTAGCCGCGCCACGAACCGTCCGTGAAGAAGGCGGGTACGGGCTGACGGGCGACCGTCACGAAGGGGGTCGGGACGATCGGCAGCAGCGCGGCGCCAATCGCCGTCCAGCCCAGCCAGCGGAGCGGTTTCGTTCGGAGTGCGTCGATGCCGAGGGCAAGCAGTGCGCCGATCGGCGGAATGCAGGCCATCGCGAACCGGGATTCGATCACCGATTCGTAGAGCGGGAGCTGGGCGAGCAGGGTCCACGGGCCTGGGGTCAGCGACAACCATCCGATCAGGGCGGTGGTCGCGCCCAGGATGCGTACGAGCTGTTGCTTGCGGAGGGCAAAGACCAAGCCGAGGATCAGGATGATCAGTGGCCAGCCGAAGAAGGCGTTTTCCTCCGTGCGGTTCATCGCAAGCTGTTGTGCGACCTCGGGATCGCCGAACAGCGATCGGGTCGGGAAGGCGGTAAGGGCATGCAGCGAGTTGCCGGCCCGTCCGTGCACGAGGCTGTGATAACTCTGCGGACCCTTGAACTGCCAGAACAAGGAACCCGCTACGAGGACCAAGGCGAGCAGACCGGCGCCGGCGATCGTGGTCGCGTACCGGCGGGCGAACGCGGCCGTGCGCCCTGGATCGGCCCAGCTGTGGGCAAGGGCGAAGACGAGCAATCCGGTTGCCGCTAGCAACAAGATCTCCTCGCCGAGGAAGAGCTGGTACGCGATCAGCAGGCCGAGGACGATCGCGTTCCGGCGGCCGGGTGGGCGGGGGAGCAGCAGGCAGGGGATCACCGCGAGGACGACGAAGTTCGGATGCGCGTTGGCGTGCGAGATCATCGCCGGGGCGAAACCGCAGAACAGTCCGCCGATCGCGGCGGCCGGCGCGGACGCGATGCGCCGGGAGAACAGCCAGTACCAGGCGAAGGCCGTACCGGCCAGGCCGATGGTCAGTGCGATCGCCCAGGTGACGCCGGAGCCGAGCAGGACTGTCACGGGGATCAGCGGGATGCTGAGGCCGAGCATGGTCGTGTTGGCCATCAGGTTGACGCCGTCGGGATGGTTCAGAAGCCCTGTGAACAAGGGGTTCTGGCCGGTCAGTACCTGGTGTGCGGTGATGTCGAAGAACCACTGCCATTGCTCTTGGTCCTGCCCGCTGTCGTACAGGTATCGGCCGTTCGGGTCGGACCACAGTCCGTGCAGGAGGATCATGGCTGTGGTCACGTACGCCAATGCGGCCACGACTGTGGTGACCTGATGGCGTGACCTGAGCTGCGTTTTCACGTGAACGCCGGTACGACGAGTTGGTCGAGTGGCGGCAGGCGGTGGTGGTAGCGGCGAATCCGGCCGAGCTCGATGAGGCCGGCCAGGTAGCCGGAGGGACGGAGCTTCGATCCCTCCTGGTCGGACCAGCGCACCGGGACCTCGGCAACCTCCAGGCCGAGCCGGTGGAACAGGTGCAGTACCTCGGCGTCGGAGCACCAGCCATCGACGCGGGCGAGCTGGAATACGAGCCGGCCACGCGGACCGTCGTACAGCTTGAAGCCGCATTGTGTGTCCTGGATGCCTGGTACGGCCATCAGCTGGATGAGTGCATTGCCGAAACGACCGCACGCTTCACGCAATGCGCTCTGGCGTACGACGAGCTGCGACTGCGGCAGTGCACGCGATCCGATCGCCGCCCAGGCGCCACGATCGAGTGCCCTGTGCAACAACTCCACTTGCTCGATCGGGGTGGCGTTGTCCGCGTCGCACATCAGGACCCGATCGCCGCGCGAGGCCAAGATGCCGATCCGTACGGCGTGACCCTTGCCGCGGTTCACCGGCCAGCGGATCAGGCGTACGCGGTCGTCGTGGTGCGCTTGGACCGCGTACGCGGTGGCGTCGGCCGAGCCGTCGTCGACGACCAGGACCTCCCAGTCCGCGGACGTTGCCGCCAGGTACGTGGTGACGGCTTGCAGGGTGCGCGGAAGCCGGTGCTCCTCGTTGTACGCGGGAATCACCACGCTGAGCTGAACTCTCACACCCCGCAGACCACGCCGGCGGTCAGATCCGTTGGGTGAGCTGGGTCACAACTTTTCGGCGACCTCGGTGAGTACGCCGAGGGTGGCGGTGATGAGGGGGTGGTCGGCGCGGCTGGCGCGGACCGCGGCGTAGACGCGGCGGGTGGGGGCCGGGTCGGGGAGGGGGCGGATCAGGGCGAGGGTGGGCTCGGGGACTGCGAGACGGGGGACGAGAGAGACGCCGGCGCCGGCGGCTACCAGGGCGGCGACGGCGCGGAAGTCGTCGGACTGGTGCACGATGCGGGGCTGGAAACCGGCCTGTTCGCAGGCCAGCATGACGACGTCGCGGATCGGGTTGCCCGGGCTCGGCATCACCCAGTCGTCCTCCGCCAACGCCGCAAGCTCGATCGGGGCGGTGGGGCCGGGTGGCTCGGCGGCGGGGTGGGCTGGGGGGAGGACGGCGACGAAGGGCTCGGCGTACAAGGGGATTCGGGCCAGGCGGTGGTCGTCCGGGCGAGGGGAGCCGCGGTGCTCGACGGCGATCGCCAGGTCGGCGTCGCCGTCGAGCAGTTGGGTGATGCCCTGGTGTCCTTCGGCGTCGCGGACGACGAGGCTGAGACCAGGAGTGGTTTCGCGGAGCCGGGTCAGCGCCGGTGCGACCAGCAAGGTGATCGCGGTGGCAAAGGCGGTGATGCGTACCTCGCCGTTGACGCCGTTCGCGTGCAGGCGCATCGCGTCCTCGGCCCGCTCCACCTCGGCCAGGATGGTGTCCGCATGCGCGAGCAGCAACCGGCCGGCCGAGGTGATCGCGACCCGGCGGCCGCGGCGTTCGAGCAGTTCCTGACCGACTTCGGACTCCAGCGCGGCCAGTTGCTGGGAGACCGCCGAGGGGGTCAGGTGCAGCACCTCGGCGGCCGCGGTCACGGTGCCGTGGTCAGCAAGCGCGCGCAACACTCGCAGGCGTCGTACCTCGATCACGAACCTCAGCTTCGCACAGCTCCTCGGCGGGAGCGGCGACCAGCGTCAGCTCGACGGGACGAACCAGCGACTCGGCGGGACGGACAACGGGCTCGGCCGGCGCGACCGCGGGCGTGCCCCGGCGGAACCAGCGGCGGACGGCGCGCACCCGGTGACGCTTCGCCCGGTGCGGGCGGATCGGTGCGTCCGGCATGGCGGAATGGGTCTGTTGGTGGATCGACTTGATGACGGAGAACGGGACGTATTGCACGGGATTCCTTTCGACGTCATTAACGGTACGTAGTCAGGTCCCCATGCGTCCAATGAATTCTTTACTCTGAGTTAATGCGTTTGGTGCATGATGTAGGGATGGAACTGCGCCAACTCAGATCGTTCGTGGTGGTCGCCGAGGAGCTGAACGTCGGCCGCGCGGCGACCCGGCTGCACCTCACCCAGCCGTCGCTCAGCCGGCAGATCGCCGCGCTGGAGCACGACCTCGGGGTGGAGCTGTTCGCCCGGGTCAAACGCCGATTCGTGCTGACCGCGGCCGGCGAGACGTTCCTGGCCGACGCGAAGGACCTGCTGCGCCGGTCGGACGAGGCGGTGCGTACGGCGCAGCGGACGCAACGTGGTGAACTCGGGACGCTGCGATTGCGCTTCGTACAGTCGGCGACCTTCGAGGTACTGCCCCGCCTGCTCGGCAGCTTCCGGCAGGCGTACCCCAAGGTGGTGCTGGACCTGGAAGCGTCGACCACGCTCCGCCAGACCCAAGCCCTGCACGACGGCCGGATAGACGTCGGCCTCCTCCGCCCGAACACCCCAGCACCGGTAGGTACCAAGCCCTCCGGCGACACGGCGGGCAGAGCCGACGGGAGCGGTGGTGGGGCGGCGGTGGTGGGGTTGCTTGGGTTGGAGGCGCGGGTGGTGGCGGAGGATTCGTTGGTGGTGGCGCTGCCGGCCGGGCATCGGCTGGCGGGGCGGAAGCGGCTTCGGCTGGCCGAGCTCGCGGAGGAGTCGTTCGTGTTGTACTCGCGGCCGAGCGGGCCCGCCGTACACGACACCATCGTCGGCTATTGCCGGGCAGCCGGTTTCACGCCGCGGATCGAGCAGGACGCGGCCGACGTACAAACCATCGTCTCGCTGGTCGCCGCCGGCCTCGGCGTCTCGCTCCTGATCAGCCCGACCCCGCCGTCGAACCCCGCCGCGGTCGTCTACCGCGAGTTGTCCGACGACCTGCCGCGCTGGCAACTCTCCGCAGCCTGGTCCCCCGACAACCGTTCACCCGCCCTCGCCCGCTTCCTCGACCTGCTTGCCCCCTGAGCTGGAGGGTTGCCCCCTGAAAATCCGAGGGGCCAACCCTCCAGCTCAGGGGCTGACCCCTCAAACGGGGTTCGGCGGGTCCGCTGGTGACGCGGGGGTGCGCCGGAGGGGTGGGGGGTCAGCCGAAGATGTCGGGGTCGCCGCCGGTGCGTTGGCCGGTTTCGAGGTCGGCGATCGCGGCCATGTCGTCGTTGTCGAGCTGGAAGTCGAAGACCTCGAAGTTCTCCTGGATCCGGCTCGGCGTCTTCGACTTCGGGATCACCACGTTGCCGAGCTGCAGGTGCCAGCGGATCATCACCTGGGCCGGCGACTTGGCGTACTTGGCGCCGATCGTCTTCAGCGCGGCGTTCTCCAGCAGCTCACCGGACGCCAGCGGGCTCCACGCCTCGGTGACGATGTCGTTCTCGGCGTTGAACGCGCGCAGATCGTCCTGCGGCAGCGCCGGGTGCAGCTCGATCTGGTTCACCGCCGGGCGGATCGTGGACTCCTCGAAGATCCGCCGCAGCGCGGGTTCGTGGAAGTTCGAGACGCCGATCGCGCGGACCCGCTTGTCGGCGTACAGCTGCTCGAACGCCTTCCAGGTCTCGAGGTACAGATCGCGCTGCAGCGACTGCCAGTGGATCAGGTACAGGTCGACGTACTCCAGGCCGAGCTTCGACAGGCTGGTGTCGAACGCCTTCAGCGTGCTGTCGTAGCCCTGGTCGTTGTTCCAGACCTTGGTGGTGATGAACAGGTCGTCACGCGCCAGGCCGGACGCCGCGATCGCGCGGCCGACGCCGCGTTCGTTGCCGTAGATGGCGGCGGTGTCGATGTGCCGGTAGCCGGTCTCGAACGCCGACGTCACCACATCGGTGACGATCTCGTCCTCGACCTGCCAGACCCCCAGGCCCAGCTGCGGGATCTCGACGCCGTTGTCCAGAGTGATGGAGGGGACTGTGCTCATCTACCCATTCCACCCGGCAAAAGGTTTCCGGCCCAGTCATCCGACGTGTGACAACAACCTCATTAACTGGCAGTAACCACGGTATGGGTCTTGGCGTTGGGTTCCAGGAACCGGAGCAGTGCGGTGCCTTCACGCTCCAGCTCGGTGGCGGTTTTCTTGAGCGTCCGGCCGAACGGTGTGAGCGTGAGAGTGGCCACACCACGCTTGGTTTCGGTGGTCCACAGCCCCGCGACCAGACCGTCGACCGTGTACGTCGCCTTCACCCGCAGGTTCTTCGTGAAAACAGCCGGTTTGTGCTCGTCCGCGATGATCCGCTCTCGTTTCGCGTGTGAGAGCAGTACGTTGTCGAACTCCGGGAGGAAGCGCACCGGCGCCGGCGTATCCGGATCCGGGCGCGGCGCGTCCGGTACGTCGTACAACGTCTTGCCGGCTTCGTCTTTGAACGTTTCCAGCTCGAGGTCGTCGAACAAGGCTTTCGCCTTTTGCAGACCTGACCAGGTCTGGAAATCCGCGGGCGTCGCCGGCCCGAACGCCTGCAGGTACCTGAGGATGAGCTCGGCCGGCTCTGCCTGTTGATGCAGCTTCTTGCCGATCCAGTCCTCGGCCGGAGTGAAGCGTGAGTTCGCCGTCCAGGACCAGCGGACGTCGGCCGGGTGCATGACCAGCGGCACCAGCATCCGCGTGCAGAACCCGAGCGCCCGCTCGTTCACGTCCGGGAACTGTTGCTGCAAAGCATCCCGCACTTCGGTGAACGTCAACGGTTCCTTGCCCAGTAAGGCTTCCGCCGCAGCAACCACCTTCTCCGGCTCCAGCCCCGCAGCCCGATCCCTCAGCACCTTCAACCCCGCCGCCAGCACCGGCGCCACCGTCATCCGGAACCGCAAGTAGTCCGCAGCGGTCACCAGATGCAACGTCCCCCGAAACATCGTCCCCCGGACAATCTCCCGATCCCCGACCGCCCGATCCAGCTCCCCCTCTTCGAACCCGTCGATCCGGGTCCACAACCCCACGTACGGATGCTTGGCCTCCTGCCCTTGCATCCCCACCAACCGCCCCACCACGTCCCGCGCGGTCACCCGCTCCCGCCCCAGCAACAACTGCCGAGCCAAGAACGCCCGATTGACCGCCCGCGCACTCATCACCATGCGGAGATCATGCCCACCGCCACCGACAATTGTCAGCCGCGCCCCGGCGCGGCCACGGCGAGCGAATTCCGCCGGCAGGCATCGGCCAGGCGATCGTCGTAGGTGACCATCAGATCGGCGTCGATCAGAACCGCGGTCGCGAGGTGCAGCGCGCCCAGGCTGCGCAGGATGCCCGGCTCGATCCGCCGAGCGACGCTGACGACCTCGGCGGTCATCGGGCGTTCGTCGATGCCGGACAGGGCTCCCTCGACCAACTCGGCCGTGTCGGACGGTGTCTTCACCCGTGCGAGTACGACACGCGACACCTCGACCCAGGCCAGCGAGGACGAGATGAGTGGATGGCCTTGTTCGTACTGCAGATCGAGGAAGTCCACCAAGGCGTTGGACTCTTCCTCGGCCACGACGCGCTTGATCAGCGCGCTGCTGTCGAAGTAGATCCGCATCAGAAGCGGTCGCCGCGGTCGAGCAGGTCGAGGCTGGTAATGCCCTTCGGCAGCCCGAGCTGCAGCGTCACCTGGCGGTAGGGCTGCCTGGCCGGCAACACCCCGAACGTGGCCCGGGCATACCATCCATGGTACCGATCAGTTGAGGGCGGTGCGGGCTTCGGTGAAGGCGGTGATGGCGCGTTCGACGTCTTCGGTGGAGTGGGCGGCGGAGAGTTGGACGCGGATGCGGGCCTTGCCTTGGGGGACCACGGGGTACGAGAAGCCGATCACGTAGATGCCGAGGTCGAGGAGCTTGTCGGCGAGGCGGGCGGCTTGGGCGGCGTCGCCGATCATGACCGGGGCGATCGGGTGGTCGCCGGGGAGGATGTCGAAGCCGGCTTCGGTCATCTTGGTGCGGAAGAGGGCGGTGTTGGCGGCCAGCTTGTCGCGGAGGGCGCTCGACGTGCCGATGAGTTCCAGGGCCTTGAGCGACGCCGCGGTCACGGACGGGGCGAGAGAGTTCGAGAACAGGTACGGGCGGGAGCGCTGGCGGAGCAGTTCGACGATTTCGCGGCGCGCGGAGACGTACCCGCCGGACGCCCCGCCGAGTGCCTTGCCGAGGGTGCCGGTGACAATGTCGACGCGGTCCTTCACGCCGAACAGTGACGGCGTACCGGCACCGTCCGGCCCGACGAAACCGACCGCGTGCGAGTCGTCGACCATCACCAGCGCGTCGTACCGCTCGGCCAGGTCGCAGATCTCGTCGAGCGGGGCGACATACCCGTCCATCGAGAACACGCCGTCGGTCGCGATCAACCGGTACCGGGCGTCCGCCGCGTCCTTCAGCTGGGCCTCGAGATCGGCCATGTCCCGGTTCTTGTACCGGTACCGGCGGGCCTTCGACAGCCGGACCCCGTCGATGATGCTCGCGTGGTTCAGCTCGTCGGAGATGATCGCGTCCTCGGCGCCGAGCAGCGTCTCGAAGAGGCCACCGTTCGCGTCGAAGCACGAGCTGTACAGGATCGTGTCCTCGGTGCCGAGAAAGTTGCTCAGGGCACCTTCAAGATCCTTGTGGATTTGTTGCGTACCGCAAATGAACCGCACCGAGGAGAGCCCGAATCCCCACCGGTCAAGGGCTTCCTTGGCCGCCGCGACCACCTCCGGGTGATCGGACAGCCCGAGGTAGTTGTTGGCGCAGAAGTTCAGCACCTCGGCGCCGGTCGCGACCGAGATCAGCGACTGCTGCGGTGAGGTGATCACCCGCTCCGACTTGTACAGCCCGGCGTCCCGGATCTCGCCGATGGTCGCCGTCAGGTCGTCCCGCATCCGCCCGATCATCAGTGCTTCTCCTCCAGGGTTTCCCGCGTCCAGTCCATGATCACCTTGCCGCACTGCCCTTGCCGCGCGACGTCGAAAGCGCGCTCGAAGTCCGCGTACCCGAACCGGTGCGTGATCACCGGCGTCAGGTCCAGGCCACGCTCCAGCATCACCGACATCGAGTACCAGGTCTCGAACATCTCCCGGCCGTAGATGCCCTTGATGGTCAGCATGTTCAGCACCACCGTGCCCCAGTCGATCGCGATCTCGTCCGACGGCAGGCCGAGCATCGCGACCTTGCCGCCATGGGTCAGGTTCGCCAGCATGTCCCGCAGCGCGGCCGGCTGCCCGGACATCTCCATCCCGACGTCGAAACCTTCGCGCATCCCGAGACTCTGCTGGGCTTCCGCGATCGTCTCGGCGCCGACGTTGACCGCGCGGGTCACGCCGATCTTCCGGGCCAGGTCCAGCCGGTACTCGGACAGGTCCGTGATCACCACGTTCCGCGCCCCGGCGTGCAGCGCGACCGCCGCGGCCATCACCCCGATCGGCCCGGCGCCGGTGATCAGCACGTCCTCACCGACCAGCGGGAACGACAGCGCGGTGTGTACGGCGTTGCCGAACGGATCGAAGATCGCTGCGACGTCAAGATCCACGGGGTCCTTGTGTACCCACGCATTACTGGCCGGCAGCGCGACGTACTCCGCGAACGCCCCCGGCACGTGCACGCCCAGTCCGCGCGTCTTGATGCACAGGTGGCGACGCCCGGCGCGGCAGTTGCGGCACCGGCCACAGACCAGATGCCCTTCGCCGCTGACCAGGTCACCGACCGCGACATCGCGGACCCCGACGCCGACCTCGACCACCTCACCGCAGAACTCGTGCCCGGTCACCATCGGCACCGGGACGTTCTTCTGCGCCCAGTGGTCCCAGTTCTGGATGTGCAGGTCGGTACCGCACAGTCCCGTCCGCAGCACCTTGATCAGGACCTCGTCGGCCTCGATCTTCGGCTCGGGCACGTCCTGCAGCCACAATCCGGGTTTCGCCTCGGCCTTGACCAGCGCCTTCACCGCACACCTCCGCGCATCGACCACACCGTCTTCTCGACCACATCGTCGTATCGATCACATCGTGGTCCCGGGCAACCACCGGCGTCCATCGACACGTGGTGCACAGGCTTTGCAGATCGGCTGCATACTTGACCGCATGCGGGGAGTAGTCAGGTGGGTCGGCATCGTCATGCTGGTAGCTGGAGTCGGGCTGCTCGGGTGGGTCGGCTGGCAGTTCTACGGCACCGGCATCGCCTCGAACAAGGCGATGGGCGAAGCCGAGAACTCGCTGCGGCAGCAGTGGCGTACGCCCGCCCCGGCGACCGCGCGGACCGCCGAGCCGACGACCGGCAAGGCGTTCGCACTGCTCCGGATCCCGCGCTTCGGGGCGGACTGGGAGAAGCCGGTCGTCGAGGGTGTCGACCCGGACGATCTGGCCAAGGGGATCGGGCACTATCCGGACACCCAGTTGCCGGGTCAGCCAGGGAATTTCGCGATCGCGGGGCACCGGATCACGCACGGTTCGCCGTTCCGCAAGCTGCTCGACCTGCGCAAGGGCGATCTGGTCGTCGTCGAAACCCAGGACGCCGTGTACACGTACGAGTTGGACGGTTCGCCGCGCGATCTGACCGTGAAGAACACCGACTCCTGGGTGCTGGACCCCGTACCAGGCAAACGCCAGGCCCCGACGAAGTCGATCATCACCCTGACCACCTGCCAGGACCTGTTCCACTCCCCGGACCGCTCAGTCGCCTTCGGCCACCTGATCAAGGTCAGCAAAAAGGCCTGACCACCCGCACCTCACCCCCCACCTCACCTCCGCCGCCCGGTGCATTACGGCGGTGGGGATCGGGGTTGACCACTGGCTCGCCTAAGCTCAAGGCCTATGAGCTACGACCGGGACGGACTGCTGGAGCAGGTCAAGAGCAAGGCGATCGTGCACGGGCGGGTGACACTGGCCTCCGGGAAGGAGGCCGACTACTACGTCGACCTGCGCCGGATCACGCTGGACGCGGCCGCGGCGCCGTTGATCGGGCCGGCGATGCTCGAGCTGACCAAGGACCTGGAGTACGACGCGGTCGGCGGGCTCACGCTCGGTGCCGACCCGGTCGCGATGTCGATGCTGCACGCGGCCGCGCAGGACGGCCGCACGCTGGACGCTTTCGTGGTCCGCAAGGCCGAGAAGACGCACGGGCTGCAGCGGCGGATCGAGGGACCTGAGGTGAAGGGCCGCCGGGTGCTGGCGGTCGAGGACACCTCCACCACCGGTGGTTCGGTACTGACCGCGGTGGAGGCGCTGCGCGAGGCAGGTGCCGAGGTGGTCGCGGTCGCGGTGATCGTGGACCGGTCGACCGGTGCGCGCGAACGGGTGGAAGCGGAAGGCCTGGAGTACCGGGCCGTGTTCGGACTCGAGGACCTGGGTCTCCACTGATGCAGGGCAGTACCTGGCTGATCCTCCTGCTGGCGGTGCTGATCGGCGTCGGCATCTTCTACTTCAACTACATCCGGGCGAAGAAGCGGCGTGAGCTGTTCGCCGGATTCGCCGCCCAGCAGGGCTGGTCGTACCTGCCGGTGAACAACTCGCTGGCAGGGCAGTGGGCGGGTACACCGTTCCGTACCGGTGACAACTGGCGCGTCAAGAACGTGCTGTCCGGCCCGTACAACGGACATCCGATGGTTGCCTTCGACTACAGCTACCAAACGCACAGCACCGACTCGAAGGGCCGCCGGACCACCACCACACACAAGTACGGCGTGGTGGTGCTGCAGTTGCCGGGGGCACTGCCGCACCTCGAGGTGACGCACGAGGGAATCTTCGGTGGCGCGGTAGCGAATGCGTTCGGGTTCCGGGACCTGCAGTTCGAGAGTGACCAGTTCAACCGGGCGTTCCGGGTGAAGGCCGACGACGAGCGGTTCGGGCACGCGGTGGTGACGCCGCGGATGATGGAGTTGCTGCTGGCCCGCGGTGAGATCGGCTGGCGGATCGAGGGCAATTCACTGGTCGGCTGGGACAAGGGCGACCACGACCCGACCGAGGTGATGAACCGCCTCGGGCTGCTGCAGCAGGTACTCGAGCAGGTTCCGCCGTACGTCTGGACCGACTATGCGGGGGTCGACCCACGATCGCGGCAGCAACCACCGGGCGGACCCACGTACCCGTAGAGTCGGCTGCAGCACTGCCAACTCTCGGGAGCTCTTGTCATGGTCTGGGTCATCATCGCGATCGTCGCGGTCGTCGTCATTCTGGCGATCATGCTGATCACGTCGTACAACCGATTCGTCAAGCAGCGGAACCTGATCCAGGAGTCCTGGCGGCAGATCGACGTCGAGCTGCACCGCCGGTACGACCTGATCCCGAACCTGGTCGAGACCGTCCGGGCGTACGCGGCGCACGAGCGGCACGTGTTCGAGGAGGTCGCCCGGCTGCGGACCCAGGCGGTGAACGTGCAGGGCTCGAACCCGGAGCAGCGGGCCGCGGCCGAAGGACAGCTGTCCGGGGCGCTCCGGCAGATGATGATCTCGGTCGAGCAGTACCCGCAGCTGCAGTCGAACCAGAACTTCCTCGGCCTGCAGCGCGAGCTGACCGACACCGAGGACCGGATCGCGGCCGGCCGCCGGTTCTACAACGCGAACGTGGGCGACTACAACACCCGGATCGAGGCGTTCCCGTCGAACGTGATCGCGAACTCGTTCAAGTTCGAGAAGGCCGGGTACTTCGAGGTCAAGGACGAGCAGGTCCGTGCGGTGCCGCAGGTCTCGTTCGGCACCATCGGGTCGGTCGCAGGTGAGCAGGCGCCGCCGCAGATGCAGCCGGGGGCGCCGTCGTCCGGCCAGATCCACCCGCAGATGCCGGGGGACCAGGGCAACTATCAGCAGGGTTACCAGCCGCAGATCCCGGGCGGGTACCAGCAGCCTTACCAGCAGCAGCCGGCCCAGCAGCCGCCGTACCAGGGTCAGCCGGGTCAGGGCCAGCCTGGCCAAGGGCAGCCGGGTGGGTACCAGGGAGAGCCACCGGTGGGCGGGCCGCCTGCGGGTTCCCCCGCGCCACAGGACGGTCAGCCGCCATTCACCGGTGGCCAGTAGGCACCGGATCCCCGTGGTCCAGATCCCCCGACCCTGGACTCGCTCCCAGTGCCAGGCCCGGTTGTGACGGCGGTCAAGTCGCCACGCCCGGGCCTGCCCTCCCCCCGGTACCTGAAGTCAACAGTGCCGGACTGAGATACATCCGGCGTACATCGGCCTTCCCGCCGGGCCTGACGGGGTGTCACGATAGGGCGTTCAAGAGTGGAGAGGCCGGCAAGTGGACAGTCTGAGGTACGGAATCCTCGGACCACTGCGCCTGATGCACGGTCCGGCCCAGCCGCTCAAGGCCGCGAAACCGCGCCAGCTGCTGGCCACCCTGCTCCTGCACCCGAACCGGTTCGTCTCCACCGACCTGATCGCGGACGCCCTCTGGGAGACCAGTCCACCACGCTCCGCGACCGCGAACATCCGGACCTATGTACGGGCGTTGCGCGGACTGCTGCAGGAAGCCGGACTGCCCGCGCCGATCGACACTTCCGCCGCCGGGTACAGCATCGAGGTGGGGGTCGACGAGCTGGACGCCAGCTTGTTCGAGTCGCTGCTGGCCGAGGGCGGCCACCTCCGGGACGCCGGTGACGGCCGTCAGGCCATGCAGGTGCTGTCCCGGGCGTACGAGCTGTGGCGCGGCCGTCCGCTGGAGGACCTGCCGATGCCGGCCGCCTGGGAAGGCTCGGTGGCCCGGCTGGAGGCGCAGCACCGCGGTCTGGTCGACTCCTTGCTGGATCTGCGGCTGGAGTACGGCGACGCGAGCGGCGCCGCGGTACTGCTGAGCGCCCGGCTGACCGATGACCCGTACGACGAGCAGCTGTGGCGCCGCCTGGTCGATGGGCTTGTAGCCGCGGGACGTGTCGGCGAGGCGCGGACCGCGTACGCCAAGGCAGTAAAGACACTGGCCGATGAGCTCGACATCAAGCCCGGTCCGGAGCTGGAGGCGGCCGGTGCGCGCGCCGAGAACGGCCGCTCGGCCAACTGGCCGAACCCGGGCATTCCGGCCGCGCGGACTACCGAGCGACCCGGACCGGTGGTGCAGCCCCGGCCGATGGCCGCTCCGGAGCTGACTGACCCAGTGCGGCCGCCTAGTCAGCTCCCACTGGACTTGGCCGACTTCAGCGGCCGGCAGAGCAAGCTGGAGCAGCTACGGGACCTGGTGTGCGGCCGTGACCCGGTGCGGCCACCCATTGCGGTCATCTCCGGCGCCCCCGGTACTGGGAAGACCTCACTGGCGGTGCGGCTCGGCCATCTGGTCCGGGAGCACTTCCCGGACGGGCAGATCTACCTGGACATGCATGGGGCGACGCAGCCGCGCGATCCGGCTGCCGCGCTGACCGATCTGCTGCTGAGCCTCAACCTGCCCGACTTCGCAATCCCCACTGACCCGGAGCGTCGTTCTGCGATGCTGCGGTCGGAGCTGGCGAGCCGCCGGGTGCTGATCATCCTGGACGACGTTGCCACGGCCAACCAAGTCATTCCACTGATGCCAGGCACCGGTGCTTCGGCAGTAGTAGTGACCAGCCGCAACCGGCTGATGGATCTGGCCGGCGCGGACAGCCTGCCGCTCGACACGTTCGATGACAGTGAAGCCGCTGTACTGCTCGCGTCGGTCGCCGGCGCGGGCCGGATCGAGGCTGGGTCGCCCGAGGCCGAGGAGATCCTGTCCGCGTGCGCGAACCTGCCGTTGGCGATCCGGATCGTCGGCAGCCGGCTGGCGCAGCGGCCGGACCTGAGTGCGCGGGAGCTGGCGCGCCGGTTGCGCGACGAGACCTCCCGGCTGGATGAGCTGAGCATCGGGGAGCTCGCCGTCCGGACCAGTGCGGACCTGAGCTACGACGCGTTGAGTGCTGAGGAAGCACGGTTGTACCGGCTGATCGGTCACTTCGCGGTCGGTGTGTTCTCCGCCAGGGCGTTGGAGGCCGTCGCGTCGCCGGCCGCCGTACGCCGCAGTCTGGACCGGTTGATCGAGGTGAACCTGGTCCGGATCAGTTCGGTCGACCAGCGCGGTACGGCCCGGTACCGGGTGCATGATCTGCTGCGGCTGCATGCACTTGGGGTCGGTGACGATGAGCAGAAAGCACAGGCCGTACGCGACGTCGAGACTGTGGTCGATGCGATCCTGAACAAGATCCGGCGGGCCAACGACGCCTTGTCCTTCGAGTACTTCGGCGTCCTTGAGCACACCGGCCCATTGACTGCCCCGGATCCGTCGCCTTTCACGGAGACCGATGCGATCGCGTGGTTCGACAGTGAGCGCAGTACGTTCGTCCCCGCGATCCGGTCCGCGGCGCAGAACGGGCTGCACGAGTACGCGTGGCGGATCGCGGCGGCCTGGGGGCCGTACCTGGACATGCGCGCCGGCTTCGACGACTGGAACGGCTCGCACCAGCAGGGTTTGCTGAGTGCGGTCGCGTGCGGGGATCGGCGTGGTGAGGCGATCATGCACCGCAACCTCGGTCAGCTCGCCGTGTACCAAGACGACTGGGACAACGCGCGCCGGCACTTCGACGTGGCCGCGCGGGTGTTCGACGAGTTGGGCGACCGGCTTGGTGAAGGCGTTGCGGCAGTTGGACTTGGTACGTGGCTGCGGGAGCGCGGGCAGCGCGCCGAAGGACTTGCCCAGTACGAGAAGGCGATTGAGGCGTTTGTCGCGGACGGTAACGCGAACGCGGAGGCGCTTGCGCGGACAGCCGCCGCCAACGCGTACCTGGCCCGCGGTGATGTCGATACCGCGCAGGAGTATCTGGCGAAGGCGTTCCTGATCGCCGTACGCCGGGTGGATGCGCACCGGGAGGCCAAGGTACGCCGGCGGATCGCGGCGCTTCGGGTCCATCAAGGACGGCACGACGAGGCCGTACGGCAGCTGCGCAAGGCGCTGGCGATCTTCGACGGGATGGGCGACGACCACTGCGCTGCGTACACCCGGGCGCTACTCGGGCAGGCGCTGAAGGAGCGCGGCGAGGTCGCGTCGGCGCGGAAGACCTTGCTGGACGCGATCGACCTCGGTCACCGGCTCGGCGACCGCAGTGTCGAAGGTGAAGCGGCGCAGCACCTCGGTGAGCTGTACCTGTCCACCGGGAACTTCGACAACGCCCGCCGGACGCTCGAACGCGCCGCCCGGGTGTGGCAGCAGGCCGGCAACGACAGCGCCGCGACCAAGTGCCGGCAGCTGCTGGCAGGTTCCGACCTGGGCGCGGCCGTCGGCTGACGCGTCAATGTACGGCGGCTGTATCCCCGGCCGACAAGCTTTCAGTTATGCCACGGCACAGGCCGAGGACGGGGGAATCGGGGGAGTACCTATGGCCTGCGGGGAGGTTGTGGTGGAGGGCCGGAGCGTCCCGCGGGTGGCGAACCCGCGGGACACCGAGTCGGCGCTGAACTGGCAGCTGGAGCGGATCGGGTCGGCGGCCTGGCTGGACTGGCCGCTGAAGTTCCAGCGGATGGCCTTCGGCTACGCGAACGACAGCGGCTGGCACGACGCCTCCGACGCGGTCAGCTGGCTGGACCACCACAAGCTGCTCCATGAAGGCGAGGCGCCTCGTGGAGCGCTGGTCTGGTACCACGCCGCCGACCGCATCCGAGTGGCCTGCTCGCTCGGCTCCGGCCAGGTGGTCGGGCCGTTGCTGACCGGCCCGGTCGAAGTCGCCGACCTGAGGTCACTCACCACCGACTACGTGTGGTCGGACCCACACTTCCCGTTCGGCCACTGACCGGGACAATTGCGCGGTGGGAGAACTCGACACCGTCACGTCCGCCAAGCCCGTCCGCCACGGCGCCGGCCTCTGGCTGAGCCACCGCTTCTCGGCCACCTGGGGCTGGGCCCGGCTGCTACTGATCAAGAACTGGGCTGTCGTCGCCGGGACGGTCCTGTCGCTCATCGGTGTGCTGGCGCTTGGAGTGGAGAGTCTCGGGACCGGAGTGGTCGCGATCGTGCTGGCGATTGTCGGCCTGATCCCGCTGGTCAGTGACTGGGTCAAAGTGCGACAGGAACTACAGGACCTGTATTCACTCGACCATCCGCTGCCGGACGTCGTACTGGAAGGTGACTGGCAGCTGGTCCGGTGCGCGCAGGGTCGTGTCGTCACCAGTCCGTCGGTTGACCGCAGCCTGGATCGGCCGGTTGCTGTCGACTCGCGGCCGTACCGGCTCCCGCCTGACCTGGCGGCGGTCAAGCCGACGGTGATCGCGCTGGCTCGGTCCCAGCGGTCGCGTACGGCCGCACCGCCCTTCGACGGGCTGAACGTCGGGCTGTGTGATGACCTGGATCCCTCCGGCGGTGCGGTCCGGCTGCAGCCGGTGCGGTACTTCGACATGATGGCGTCGAACTACTTGGCCGGTCACCAGTGGCTGAGCCGAAGCCTCGGGCGGCCCGTCGCGGACATCACGCAGCGCCTGATCAGTGACGACGGCAAGCTGATCGCGTTGGGCTCCACCGGTCTTGGGAACCAGGTCGGCGTCTCCACAGTCGCGCTGACGACCGATGGCTGGATGCTGCTGGTCCACCAAGGCGTGGCGTCCCGGTCGTCGGCTGGGCTGGTCGCACCAAGCGGTTCAGGCAGCCTGGAGCCGCTGGATCTCGTTGGCCGGGAGCGGTTGAGCGAGGTGGTGGCGGCCGGGATGGAGCGGGAGCTCCGCGAAGAGCTTGGGCTGGTCAGTGCGGCCATGCGCGACGTACGCATCGAGACCGACGTCCGTGGATACGGGCGCTGGCTGGAGAAGGGCGCCAAGCCCGAGTTCTACGGGGTCACCCGGATCCACGCTTCGCTGCGCGACCTCGAGTTGCGGATCGACGTGTCCGAGCGGCAGTTCGTCACTCGGCACGTGCCGATCCGGCCCGACGACGTACGGCGGCTGCTGGCCGGTGAGCGGTTCGAGGCGCTCGGCCAGGGGGTGCCGTCGGTGCCGTTGGAGTTGTGCCTGGCGCGGTGGCGGGAGGCTCAGTCGTTCTGATTGTTGGTGACCGCGTGCTTCGGGGCGGCGTGCTTGGGGCCGCCGTCCGTGGGGCCACCGGCCGCGGCGGCGCGGTTGCGGCGGCGGGCCAGGAAGTACTCGACGACCATCGGGATCAGCGAGATCAGCACCAGCAGGACGAGCGCGGCTTCGAGGTTCTTGTGAATGAACTGGACATTGCCGAGCGCGTGGCCGAGCAGGGTGATGCCCGGCGCCCAGATCACCGCGCCGACACCGGTCCAGAGGAAGAACTTCTTCGGGTCCATCTTCCCGGCGCCGGCGACGATCGTGATGAAGGTACGGACGATCGGCACGAACCGGGCCAGTACGAGCGCGCGCGGTCCGTACCGCTCGAAGAAGTCGTGCGTCTGCTCGATGTACTTCGGTTTCAGGAACCGGGCGTTCGGGTTCTTGAACAGGGACGTCCCGAGCGCGCGGCCGATGTAGTAGCCGGACACGTTGCCGAGGAACGCGGCGATGGTCAGCAGCACGCAGGCCAGCCACAGCGGGACGTGAATCGTGCCCTGCGCGATGAACAGGCCGACGGCGAACAGCAGCGAGTCACCGGGCAGGATCGGGAACAGCACCCCGCACTCGATGAACACCACGAGTAGCGTGCCCCAGAGCGCCCAGTCACCCAGCCAGGTCAGCAGGTGTTCTGGGTTCATCCAGCTCGGCATCAGCATCGCGACAATTGGAAGCACGCGGACAGGGTAGCGTCCCGACCTGTGCACGAGCTGAGCAGCGAGGGTGAGCCGCGCGGAGCGGACCTGGTCGGGCCGAACGAGGTAGGGGTCGGCCCGTGGCCCGGCGACTGGCCGGACGACCCGCGGCTCGATCCGGAACTGCTCGCGAACGGCGACCGGCGCAACGTCGTGGACAAGTACCGGTACTGGAAGCTGGACGCGATCGTCGCGGACCTCGACCGGCAGCGGAACCCGTTCCACGTCGCGATCGAGAACTGGCAGCACGACCTGAACATCGGCTCGGTGGTTCGGACCGCGAACGCGTTCCTGGCCGCCGAGGTCCACATCGTCGGCAACCGGAAATGGAACCGGCGTGGCGCAATGGTCACGGACCGCTACCAGCACGTCCGGCACCATCCGACGCTGGCCGATCTTGCTGCTTATGCGGCGGATGCGGCGCTGCCGGTGATCGGGATCGACAACCTGCCCGGGTCGGTTCCGTTGGAGACGTACGACCTGCCGCGCGCTTGTGTGCTGCTGTTCGGTCAGGAAGGGCCCGGGCTGACGGACGAGGCGCACCAGATCTGTACGGCGGTGCTGTCGATCGCTCAGTTCGGTTCGACTCGGTCGATCAACGCTAGTGCCGCGGCCGCTATCGCCATGCATGGGTGGATTCGGCGGCATACCTTCGGCCAGGCAGTCGATTCCGGCCAGCCGTCCGGTAGCTGACTCCGGTGGCAGCTGATCTCGATCATCCGTCATGTGTTCGGCTCCGGTCAGCTGTCCAGTAGTTGACTCCGGTCAGCTGTCGAGTAGCTGGCTCCGGTTAGCCGTCGAGTAGCTGGTCGAGGATTCCGGCGGCGAGCTTCAGCACCGCTTGCTCGGTTGGGTTGAGTCGGTCGGCGATGGCTTCGGCCAGCCAGTCGTCCGAGCTTTTCACGTGTTCCATGAGCAGCCGGCGGCCGTGGTCGGTCAGGTCGATCGCGTGACGGCGACGGTCCTCGGTGTCTTGGGTCCGGCTGATCAGGTCCTGGTCTTCGAGGCTCGCCAGCACGCGGGTGAGTGATTGGGGTTGGACGCGCTCGGCCGCGGCGATCTCGCTGGCGGTGAGGCTTCCTCGGCGGTGCAGCTGGCCGAGCACGGCCACGCCCGTACTGCCCAGCCCGTCACCAGTCCGCTCGGCTCGCAGACGGAGCGCCAGCCGCGTGCTGGCTCGGCGGAGTTGTACCGCCGTTTCGTACGCTTCCACTTATCACTCCTCCGGCGGATGGGCTTGATAATGCTAAGCTTAGCTTACTATGAGCGAGGTTGCGCAGTGGTCGCGGGAGGTGCCGGTTCCATCGGGCCGGTTGATCACGGGTGCGCTGGCGCTGGGTGGGCCGGTCGCGTACGGAGTCGCCGCCGGCCAACTGGCTCATGCGTCATTCGCCGCCCTGGGAGCGCTGGCAATCGGAAACCTGGCAAACCCGCGTGGCCAGGCTGCACGGGCTGCACGGGCTGCGGGGGTCGCGCAGGTGGCCGGTGGGTGGGCTGTGGGGTTGGTCGTGACGGGCGCAGCCGTGGGCGGGGTTTGGCTGGGTGGCCGGGCTTTTGGCGGCGGGGTTGGGGTCGTGTTGCTGGCAGCGGTTGCTGCCGTGATCGGCGGGTTCAACCGATGGCTGGCTGATGCGACCGCCCGATTCATCACGTTCTTGGTGATGGCAACCGGGTTGGGCGGGGCGGACGTGTGGGAGGTCGCCCGATGGTTCTCACTCGGTGTGCTCTGGGCCTTCCTCCTGACGTTGGCAGCTCGAACCCTCGGCTCTCGCCTGCTCACTACCGCCCCGTTCACCGCCGGCCCGCTTGCGGCCGACGTGTCGTCTGCCGGACCATTCACTGCGGGGCCGCTTGTAGCCGGCGTGTTGGCTGCCGGTCCGCTTGCAGCGGCCCCGTCCACTGCCGGTCCGTTTGCGGCCGACCCGCTTGCGGATGAACCGCTTGCAGTTGATCAGGTTGCGGGGCGGTTGGCTGCTCGGGTGGCGCCTACTTATCGGCAGTTGTGGCAGCGGTGGTGGGGGAGTCTGCGGCGGTTGGAGGGTTGGCGCTACGCCATCAACCTCGTGCCCCCGTTGGCGATTGCGACGGCGATTGGCGGGTGGTGGCACCACGAGCGGTCGTACTGGATCGCCCTCGCGGTGGTGATCGTGGTCCGGCGTCGCGGTGACTCGTTGCTCAGGGCAACACAGCGCTGTCTCGGCACCTGCGCCGGCGTACTGATCGGCGCCGCGCTCATCCTCTGGGTGCCGCCGTCCTGGGCGATCGTTGCCGTCGTCACCGTTCTCGCGGGCTTGCGTCCGCTGCTGAAAGAGCGCAACTATGCCGCGTACGCGATGATCATGACGCCGCTGGTCGTACTCCTGCTGGACCTCGGCCGGACGCCGGACCTCTCGACGATCGGCTACCGGCTGATCGACACCGTGCTCGGCTGCCTGCTCGCAATCATCCCTACGCTGGTGCTGAGGAGACGTGATGTGGCCTGACCATGCGATCTGGTGGCAGCTCTACCCACTCGGCTTCACCGGAGCCGAGCCAACAAACCTGCCCGGGGTTGCGCCCGGCGACCCGCAGAGTGTCGTACATCGCCTCCCCCAGTTGGAGAACTGGCTCGACTACGCGATCAACCTCGGTTGCTCAGGGCTCCTGCTCGGCCCGGTCTTCGCTTCGGAGACGCACGGCTACGACACGATCGACCACTTCCGGATCGACCCGCGCCTCGGCGACGACGCGGACTTCGACCACCTGATCGCCGAAGCACATGCACGCGGTCTACGAATCGCGCTCGACGGTGTTTTCAATCATGTGGCGCGGTCGTTCGCCCATCCCGAATGGTTCCGCCGCGGCGCCGATGGTCTGGCTACGTTCGAGGGCCATGAGCATCTCGTCGCACTCGACCACGACCGGCCGGAAGTCGCTCAGTACGTCGGCGACGTACTCCGCTTCTGGAACGATCGCGGTGTCGACGCCTGGCGCCTGGACGCCGCGTACGCCGTCCCGCCCGAGTTCTGGCGCGATGTCCTTCCCCGTGATCGCGAGGTTTGGTACTTCGGCGAGGTGATCCACGGCGACTACGCGTCGTACGTCGAGAAGAGCGGCCTGGACTCGGTCACGCAGTACGAGCTGTGGAAGGCGATCTGGAGTTCGCTCAACGACCGGAACTTCTTCGAACTCTCCTACGCGCTCGGCCGGCACAACGCGCTGCTCGACACGTTCGTCCCGCAGACATTCGTGGGGAACCACGACGTGACGCGGCTCGCGACCCGGCTCGATGACGAACGGCATGTGGGGCATGCGCTGGCGATCCTGTTCCTGGTCGGCGGCGTGCCGAGCGTGTACGCCGGCGACGAGCAGGCGTACCGCGGTCTCAAGGAGGATCGTGCCGGTGGCGACGACGCGATCCGGCCGAGATTCCCCGATGCGCCGGACGAGCTGGCCCCGTACGGTTGGCCGACGTACCGCCTGCATCAGGAGCTGATCGGCCTCCGACGTCGGCATCCGTGGCTGACCCGTGCGCGGACGACCGTCGAGCAGTTGACCAACGAGACGATCGCGCTACGCAGTACGCACGGTGACGAATGGGTGCTGCTCTTGCTGAACGTCTCGGACCGCGACCAGCCCTTTGCTTTGGACCGCGACCAGCACTCTTCCCGCACCGAAGCGCCCGTCGTGCCGGCACACGGATGGAAATTCTTGACGAGTTCGTAACCTTCGCCCGCGCGCCGCCGTTGTTCTTGACGACAGAAGTGAGGCCTTCTCGTCACGCTCCGAGGTGACGGGGAACATGGGGGTACGTCAATGAACGCTCTCTGGAACGAACTGATCCACGAACTGGGCACCGTCCGCGCCCTCAGCGCCGCCGCCCTGGAAGCACGCTCCGAAACCTCCCGGGTAGCCCTGCTGACCCTCCTGGACGCCGAAACCGCCCAAATCTCCGAAATCCTGACCCAAATCCTCCAGCAATCCCAAGCAACCACAGCCGCCTAGCCGCCCCTCTCACCCCACCTGCTCCCGTGTGGGGCAGTTGTGCTCCCGGCGCATCCCGGGAGTGGCGCCTTCCCGCCCGGCGCCGCAGTTGTTGGGTGCGGCGTGGGCGGGTGTTGGCGCAAGCGGGTGTTAGTTCTGGGTGCCGGTGAGTTGGCCGAGGATGTCCAGGTAGTGCGGGTTGTTCATGACGCCGAGCAGGTTGCCGAAGGGGTCGACGAAAGCTGCTGTGCGGAAGCCCGTGTTTTCGCCGCGGTCGGTGATCTCCTCGTGCAGGGTCGCGCCCAGCTCGAGCAGGCGGGCAACCGTCGCCTCGAGGTCGTCGACGTGCCAGTAGACGATGGAGCCGGCGGCCGCGGATGCCACCTGGTGGGTCGCGTACTTGGCGTCGATGATCCCCAACTCGCACTGGAAGTCGCCGAACCGGAACTCCACGTACGCCGGCTCGTCGACGCTCGGGACCGCGTAGTACGCCTCGATCCCGAGGAACTTCTCGTACCAGGCCCGCGCCGCCTTCACGTCGGTGGCGTAGAAGCTGATCGTTGCGAGTCCTCGCAGCATGGTGGTGGTCCTTTCTCCGGGGTTTCCCCTTGTCGATGACCACCACCATTCCAGCCAAAGTGCTCACCAAATGAGCACTTTTACCGGAGAAGTTTATTGGCTTGAGGGGGAACGTGGTCCTGGTACAGTCGCTCGCATGTCCTACATGTTCGTTCGCCTCCGCGCAGCCTGAGACGTCTGTCGCCGCAGTCGCTCAGCGACCGGCGTCAGCCGAGGACGCGCGGAAGAGCGCCGAGGAACCCGCGGAAGCCCATCGTGTCTCACGGTGCTGCCCCGCGTGCCCGGCCACTGAATCCGTGCTGCGCCTGACGACAGGCGCGCGTCATTTCTCTCTTTGACTCCGGCGGCGCATCGCGTCGGCATCAGCCCTTCAGGCATGTCCGCTGCGCCGCCCCTGGACATAGGACTAAACCCGAATGACATCTGTCTCCAGCAACTCCTCACGCCCGCGCCAGGCCCGCGAGACCAGTGCGACCTTCGTGCTCGTGCACGGCGTGTGCACCAGCTCGTTCATGTGGGCTCCGATCCAGCGCGAGCTGGCGCTGCTCGGGCACCGCAGCTTTGCCGTTGATCTACCAGGGCACGGCTTTGACGCGCAGTACTCGGCCGCGTACCAGGCACCGCAGGACCTTGACGCGTGGGCGGCCGAACCGTCCGAACTGGCCGGGATCACTCTTCAGGACAACGTCGACATGGTCGTCGATATCGTCCGGCGGGTGGCCGAGCACGGTCCCGTGGTCTTGGTGGGAGCCAGCCTCGGTGGGACCACCATCACCGGGGTGGCCAACGCGATTCCCGGTCTGGTGGACCGACTCGTGTACATCTCTGGCTGGTCGTGCGTGGAACGCTCCAACCCCATCGCCTACATGCAGGAGCCCGAGTTCGCCGACAACCTGATGGCCCCGCTGGCTGCGCTGAACGTCGGCGACCCCGCCGAACTCGGCGTCGGCCGGGCGAACTACCGCACTGCCGACCCGGTCATGCTGGCCGGACTCAAGGCGGCGATGATGGCGGACGCCACCGATGAACAGTTCCGGGCCTTCCTCAACATCCTCCAGCCGGACGAGTCCCTGGCGGTGATGATGGCCGATGCTCGCGTCCACGCGGACACCTGGGGCACCATCGCACGCTCCTACATCCGTCTCACCGAAGACCGATCGCTCCCCGTGGCAATGCAGGACCGCCTGATCGCCGAGGCCGACGCATTGACGCCTGGCAACCCGTACGACGTGCACACCCTGGCCACCAGCCACGTCGGGTTCCTGCTCAAGCCGGCGGAGGTGGCCGGCATCCTCGACCAACTGACCGTCTGATCCCATCGAACGCCGCGACCCCGGGCCACAGGCCCGGGGTCGTCGGCTTGACGGAGGCCGGTGAATCAGTCCGTCTGGGTCACCTTGCGGAGGCCGCGTGGGGCGTCCGGGTCCAGGCCGAGCTTGCGGGCCAGTGCCTCGATCGCGCGCTGGGCCGGGATCACCAGGGCGAGCGGCGCGAGGGTCTCGGGCAGGTCCGGACCGGCGAGGTTCACGTCGCAGCGGGACGCGAAGGTCGGGTCGCCGCCGATGCCCAGGATCTTGCTGCCCTTCTCGCGCACGATCCCGGCCAGCTCGGTCATCCCGGGCAGCGCCGGTCCGTCGCCCGCCGCGACCAGGATCGTCACCAGGTCCGCGTCCACGACCGCGATCGGCCCGTGCTTCAGGTCGGCGTACGAAAGCCCACGCACCGGCTGGAGGCAGGTCTCCTCGAGCTTCAGCGCCACCTCGAGCGTCGTCCCGAAGGTCAGCCCCCGGCCGCTCGCGAGCACGTCGTGCGCCCCGGCCAGCAGGTCCGCCGCCGCCTCGACCGAACCGGACAGCATCTTCGCGGCCGCGTCCGGCACCCGCGCGATGTCCGCGTCCAGCGTCCCCGGCCGCTGCGCCAGCGCGTCCACGGCGACGGTGATCGCCGCCAGCTGGGTCGTGTACGTCTTGGTCGCCGGTACGGCCAGCTCCTTGCCGGCCTGCGTGATCAACGCGACATCGGCCGTCGACGCCAGCGGGCTGTCGCCGTCGTTGGTGATTCCGACGATCGCGGCGCCGTTCCGCTTCGCCCACTCGGCCGTGTCGACGATCTCCTGGGTCGCACCCGACTGGCTGACCGCGACGACCAGCGAGTTCGACAGGTCGAGGTTCGCGCCGTACAGGGTGGCCACCGACGGGGCGGCCAGGGACGCCTGCCGGCCGGCGTGGATCTCGGTCAGGTACCGCCCGTACACGCCCGCGTTGTCGGACGATCCACGCGCCACGAAGATGACGTGCCGGCGCCCGGCGGCGAGCCGGGTGATGTCGTGCCGCAGCGGCAGCACATGCTCGAACGTGGCCGCCAGCGCGGCCGGCTGTTCGGCGATCTCGCGCGCCATCTGGGTTTCCTCGGCGGGGACAGACACCACTACGATCACTGGTCCTATCTGGTCTTAACAGGTATGCTGCCGACGATAGCAGTGAGCGGCGTTTCGGGGCACCCCCGAGGCCCGCCCAGGTCTGGAGGATCGAGATTCCATGGTGGCGACCAAGCGGGCCCAGGTCCGATCGGTGCTGGAACGGCTGATCGATGTCGAGTTGCATCCCGGCGATCCGATCCCGTCCGAGCGGGCCCTGGTGGACAAGCTGAACGTCTCCCGGGTGACCGTCCGGCAGGCGATCAGCGACCTGGTCGAGTCCGGTGCGCTGGAGCGGGTGCACGGCAAGGGGACCTTCGTCACCGGTCCTCAGGTCGACTCGCAGCTGCACCTGACCTCGTTCTCCCGGGAGATGCGGGCCCGCGGGCTCGAGCCCGGGACCGTGGTGCTGTCGGCGAGCGAGATCGAGGCCTCCGACGAGACCGCGAAGGGCCTGCGGGTCGCGAAGGGCACCAAGGTGATCCGGGTCGAACGGCTCCGGACCGCCGACGCGTCGCCGATGGCCTACGAGGTCGGCTACTACCCGTCCGCGCTCTTCCCCGGCCTGCTCGGCCGTGAGCTCGGCACCCTGTACGACGTCTTCGCGAGTGAGTACGACGTCGTCGTCACCTCCGGTGAGCAGACCGTCCGGGCGGACAACGCCGACGGTCATGTCGCCCGGGTGCTCGGTGTGGCCAGGCGGGCACCCCTGCTGGTCCTCGAGCGCACCACCTTCGCCGGCCGCAAGGTCGTCGAACTGTCCTGGTCGGCCTACCGGGCCGACCGCTACCGGCTGCACATGGCCCTGACCCCCCGCGGCCCGCGATCCGGGTCCGCCTGACCGAACCAGCTGCATCCGAACCGGCAGCGTCCGTCCCGAATGGACATCCGGACGTCGCCAACTGGATCGGTCCTGTTCATCAACTGGTCTGCATCCCGACCGACAGCTCCCCGGCCACCGGGCCGGCTCGGCGGGTGGGCCGCCGGTCACGACGAAGTGCCCGGCGGCAATACTGGAGCCGAACCCACAAGAACTGTGTTGTGAGGAGTACCGCGAGACATGCCTATTGCAACCCCTGAGGTCTACGCCCAGATGCTGGACAAGGCGAAGCAGAACCGCTTCGCCTACCCGGCCATCAACGTCAGCTCCTCGCAGACGCTGAACGCCGCGATCCGCGGGTTCGCCGAGGCGGGCTCGGACGGCATCATCCAGGTCTCCACCGGTGGTGCGGACTACCTGTCCGGCCCGACCATCAAGAACATGGTCTCCGGCTCCGTGGCGCTGGCCGCGTACGCGCACGAGGTGGCCAAGAACTACCCGGTGAACATCGCGCTGCACACCGACCACTGCCCGAAGGACAAGCTCGAGGGCTTCGTCCGGCCGCTGCTGGAGATCTCCGCCGAGCGCGTCGCCCGCGGCGAGAACCCGCTGTTCCAGTCGCACATGTGGGACGGCTCGGCGGTGCCGCTGACCGAGAACCTGGAGATCGCGAAGGAACTGCTGGCCAAGACGGCGGCGGCGAAGATCGTGCTCGAGATCGAGGTCGGCGTCGTCGGTGGCGAGGAGGACGGTGTCGCCAACGAGATCAACGAGAAGCTCTACACCACCGTCGAGGACGGCCTGGCCACGGTCGAGGCGCTCGGCACCGGTGAGCACGGCCGCTACCTGACCGCGCTGACCTTCGGCAACGTGCACGGCGTCTACAAGCCGGGCGCGGTCAAGCTGCGGCCGGAGATCCTGGCCGAGATCCAGGACCAGGTCGGCGCCAAGGTCGGCAAGGAGCGCCCGTTCGACCTGGTGTTCCACGGTGGTTCCGGTTCCACGCTGGAGGAGATCCGGGCCGCGGTCGACCACGGTGTGATCAAGATGAACGTCGACACCGATACCCAGTACGCGTTCACCCGCCCGGCGGCGGCGCACATGTTCACCAACTACGACGGTGTGCTGAAGGTGGACGGCGAGGTCGGCAACAAGAAGGCCTACGACCCGCGCGCGTGGGGCAAGGCGGCCGAGGAAGGCATGGCGAAGCGCGTCGGCGAGGCCTGCGAGAGCCTCCGCTCCACCGGCACCTCGCTGAACGGCTGACAGTTACCGGCCAGCAACGCCGGTATTGCTGAATTGTTTGGGCTACAGACCCCGGTGGCTGACCAGTCGTGTGGTCAGCCACCGGGTCTGCAGCGAAGGAATGGCCGCCATAGAACGGTCGGAGTTCAGACAATCAGGCGAACGTCCTGGTCTCTGAGCATCTTCCAGGGCAGGCAGTAGGCAGCGCCGGCGGCTTCGCACGCGTTCGGAATCAGGATGCGTTTCTTGGACTCCGGGGCTGGCATCTCGTGTGTGACTACGGTGAAATCGAGTGACCTGCTCTGGCCGACCAGAAAATAGTCGGCGCTGGCCAAGAAGGTCGCCACCGCCGTTTGCGTGTACTGCGGAGTTTGATTCGCCCACGCTGCGAGCTTCTGGAGCTCGACCAGAGCTGCGGAGTCGACCGGTCTGAAGAATGACCGGGGTAGAGCTTTGACCCAGTCAGCGAGTTCATCGGCGCCGTCCAGGAGTTCGTCGCGCACGGCGTCAACCGAGCACACCACCCCAGCGGCGTGTGCTGCGTGAAGCCAACTCCAGAACCCAGGGGCGAAATCCATGCCGTAATGGGCGTTCTTGGCGCTGATAAACACATTGGCGTCGAGAACGTACATCAAGCTACTCCAAGCTCTTCGCCGAAAGCCTGGAAGGTGGCTGGTTTACGCACGCCCAGCAGTTGAAATGCATGGCGATGCAGTGTTTGGCCCTCCAGAGTGTCCGAGATCAGTGCCTTCGCGAACCGGCGGCTGACCCTGAGCGGCTGAGTGTTGTAGTAGTTGCCTCCGCTGCGACCATTGTTCTCGGCCAAGTCGAGCACACGAGTCAACTCGTCGACGTAGGCGCTTTGGTAGTCATCCCAGTCGAAGGCCCCCGTATCGAAAAGCCTTCGCAGCACAACGAGGGTGCTGACTTTGAACTGCCGGGCCAAGCGATCCAAGTCATCGGTCAAGGTCGGTCCAGAGAGTGCTGCTGGGACCAGCTCCGTTGGAACCAGGAACTCCGCCGCGACTCTGTTGCACCAGCGCTCCAGCGCTCGTCGGTCTTCAGTCCCGACCTGCTCGTCCAGCGACCCGAGTTCTGGTTTGTCGACACCTGGCTGACCTGCCCAGATGTGGGCCAACTCGTGGGCCATAGTGAAGATCTGTGCGGCCTTGGTATCGGCACCGTTGATGAAGATCAGCGGGGCTCGGTCATCGATCAACGTGAACCCACGAAACTCCTTGGGGTCTAACACCCGGTGGGTGTTGCTTCCGACGATGCCGCTGACCATCACCATGACGCCGTTGTCCTCGACGAGGTCGATCAAGCTTCGCAGTGCATCCGACCACGTTCTGTACTGCTGGCGAGCTTGATAGGTGAAGCCGAGGGTCTCACGCATGGTGTTGGCGACGATGGCGGGCGGATCGGTCGGACGTGCACTGCCGACGAACGGGACGGGATCCAGGTCATGACGAGCCGCGAATCCGGCGTACCACTCCTGTCGCTGTTCACAGATGTAGATTGTGTCGAGGAGATTCGGACTTGGCTCGGCAACGGCGGTATCTCTGACCGTCCGGAAGTCAGGTATGGGGAGATCCTCGGCCGGCGGTCGCTCCATGAGCAGGTAGCCGACAGGCGTGTAGGTCGCCCGGGCGAACTTCTCCAACTGTCTAACGGTTGGCCTGCCCTCGCCACTCATCCACGCACTGAATTGAGGGACGGCTCGCGCTATCTCCTCCGTGCCTCGGCGGGAGCGCTCAACAGCCCATTGCAGCATCTCCGGCGAGACGTCCAAGCGGAGAACCATCGGCCCATCCTCCTTTCCGAGTCGTCGTGACCGACAGTACCGGAGGGTCTCCCTCCTGCGGTGAGTTCATGTATTCCAACTGCTTTGGCCTGCGTGTCCGCCTAGGGGTTGTACTCCACGCTTTCATGAGAGGACCTGGGCGAAGTTGAAGTGGCGGATGCCGGTTCGGCGGGCGGCTCGGGTGAAGGTGGTGCGGATGCGGTCGACGACCAGGGGTGGATCGTTGAGATCGGCCCAGGAGATCCAGCAGTACTCGACAGGTTGCGGTCCATCGGGGTCTGCGGCGATCGGTTCGGGGAGTGGTTCTTCCGGGGTCGGCTCGAATTCCTCGCACCAGAAGGGGAAACGCGGCTCGAACTCGACGACGGTGCGCTCGTCGGGGAACCACAACGCGGCGGTGGACAGGTCGGGGTCGGGGGTGTCGGGCTCCGGAGGTGGGGACTGGCTCGGGGTCGGCAGGCCGGCGGTCTTGAGGATCAAGCGGAGCCGCGTCTCGGCGACCGACGACGCTCCGGTGAGGTGGCTGACGACGGTGTGAGCGCGTTTGGTGCCTTGATCGAGCAACGTGACGGCATGTCTGAGCGTGCGCGGGGTGACAAGACCCGTGTACAGAGCGGCGTCCGCGAGCACGACCGCCGGAACGGGTTGCGCGGTAGCGGCCACCTCGGCGACCGCGCGGGCGGGAGAGGCCATCCGCAATCTGTTCCAGAGCTGGAAACCTGGCCCCACCGGATCGCGGATATGACGGTGGACGCCGCGTAGTCGCCCCGAACGCCCGTCCGGCCCGGTCACGTGGACACGGGTCAGATCAAGCCCCCAGAGTGGCAACGCATGCAGGGCCGCCGCAGACTGGTGGCTCGCGTAGACACCCGGTCCGCCGGCTCGAAGCACCTGGTAAACCCTGCGCAGATAGAGCATTTCGTCGGTGATCAGCATCAGCGACCGATGCGCCGCGTACGTCCCGCGACGAATCCGGCGCCAGCATCCGGAGGCGAGCAGCGCGTCGATGTCGGCGTCGGCATAACCGCAGGCCCGCGCGTCGGCCCGGGTGAAAACCCCACCCCGAATCGACGCCATCACAGCAAGTTGAGGAGTCATGCCCTAGAAACTGCCGTGATCACCCCACCCCCGAACCCACAACTTTCCCTCCTGTGGACAACCTCCCCCGCCGTCGCCCCTCCCCGCTTTGTGAACCCACCATGCACTTCAACAGCGCGTCAGTACGCGGTGGCTTCACAAAGTGCGGGCGGCGGGTGGGTTTTGGGCATAAAAAAGGCCCGTCATGTGGTTATGACGAGCTCGGCGCGGGTTGGTACCCAGGGTTGCCAGAGGAGGGGCATGTCGGCCTCGGACGGGGTGCGGTTGCCCTTCCGCTCGTTGCAGGCGGCATGGGCGGCCACGGCGTTCAGCCACTCGGTGCGGCCGCCCCTGGATCTCGGTTGGACGTGATCCATGGTGTCGGCGTTCTCCAGGCCGCAGTACGCGCAGCGGAACTTGTCGCGGCGCAGCACCCCGTGTTTGGAGTACTTCATCCGGCCGGCGGCGTACCGCCAGTGGGTGACCACGTACCGCACCAGGCGGAGCACCCGGGGCACCGGGAACGGGCCGATCGTTCGCTCTCCGTGCGCCTCTTCCACCACGGCAACCTCACGGACCAGCATCCGGATGGCGTGCTGGATCGATACGGTGTGCAGCGGTTCGTACGACGCGTTCAGGACGATGACGCTCATCCGGTGCCTCCTTCCGGCCGTAGCTGGGAACCACGGCGGTTGACGCAGGGTCTCAAGCATCCGTGGCCGGTGGGTGAACGGTCAACGGATTTCGTCAGTCGGTCACGTGCCGGTACGGCTGCGTGATCGGCGAAGATGTGCTTATGGAATTGAACAATCTGCTCTCCGGCCCACCCGAGACACTACTACCGGTCGACCCGGCCGCGGCGGAACTCGCCGACGGGGCCGCTCCGGCCGACGTCGCCGCGAAGTACCCGACGTCCTCCCTGGCCTGGGCGGTGCTGGCCGAAGGGGCGCTCGCCGAGGGCCGCACGATCGAGGCGTACGCGTTCGCGCGGACCGGCTACCACCGGGCCCTGGACCTGCTCCGGCGGAACGGCTGGAAGGGCCACGGACCGGTGCCGTGGGAGCACGAGCCGAACCGTGGGTTCCTGCGCGCGCTGGCCGCGCTGGGCAAGGCGGCCGCGCTGATCCAGGAGAACGACGAGGCCGAGAGGTGCGTCACGTTCCTGCGCGACTCCTCCCCGGCCGCCGCCGACGCGCTCAGCTGACGAAGGGACCGCCGCGGCGCTGATCCCGGCGTGCCGGTGCGGGTTGGCTGAGTCACAGCCAACCCGCACCGAACGGTTGCTCAGCGTCAGGAGAGGCGGAAGAGGCCGCCGCCTGCGGAGATGCCGACGGAGGTGCGGACCCCGCCGAGGGACAGGTCGATGATGGTCGTGGTCCCGGAGGTGCGGACGGTGTAGGTGACGCCTTGGGTCGCTCTGGCGGGGACGATGAACGAGAGGATCGAGGCGGCGTAGCCGGACCGGGCGAACATCAGGGTGGGGGCGGAGTTGCGGGTGATGGTGTTGGGGTAGTGCCAGCCCTGGATGGGCTTCGTCTGGCCTTGCTTGATCAGGATCGCGCCGGGCGGGAGCGCCTGCTTGTAGGGCACCTGGAACAGGATGGTCCGGGTCGCGTCGCCAGGCTTCATCGCCAGCGCGGTGGTGCGCGAGTAGACGGTCGCCTTCTGGTCCGAGGGCAGGTGCCACAGGGTCTGGAACTGCTGCGCCGTGGTCGAGGACGCGCGGTCCAGCGACATGATCAGGTCCGGTTCCTTCAGCACCAGCACGGCCCGGGTGCGGTTGATCCCCGCACCTGGAACGTCGGTGAACTCGTAGAACTCCGATTTCGCCGCGATCGCCGAGCGCGTCAGCTTCGTCGCCGGGTACTTCTCCGCCGACAGCGGTGTCGTCATCGTGCTGGCCGAGAACTGGCCCTTGGCCCACGTCCGCCACACGTCGTTCTGGTACCCGGCGTGGCCACCGGTGATGAGAATGTCGCGGCCACGAGAGGTGTAGGTGATGCCGGTGTGGTCGCTGTGGCCGTGCAGCGCGCGCGACGGCCCGAAACGGATGCTGTAGGTCGACTCCTGCGAGAACGGCCGCGTCTCTCCCCAGCCGGTCCGCCCGAACACGTAGCCTGCGGAGTAGACGCCGACGCGCTGCTGCGGGACGGTTCCTTTGGCGCCCTGGGAGCCGGCGTATTCGGCGGAGGTGCCAGGGAACTGGCCGGTCGCGATCAGCTCGGAGTCGCCGAGCTGGTGCAGCTTGCCCAGCGAGTTCGTCGCGAGTGCGAGCCACTCAGCCAGCTTCGCCCGCCGCTGGGTGATTGTCGTGCCCGGATCGACCCCGCAGTTCTGCAGAATCGTGACAGCCCGGCCCCACAGCGAGTAGTTGAACTGTGCGTACCCCGTCGACTGCTCGTTCGTCGATCCCTCCGCGTCGATCGAGGTAGTGATGCCGGCGGCGAGGCGGTCCTGCGCGGTCTGCTTGTAGTCCGCGCGGTCCAGCGTGCATCCGACACCGAACAACGCGATGCTCTCGTCGGTGCCGTGGTTCCAGGCGCCGGACCAGTTCGCGGTCAGGAACGAGGCGTGGTCGACCAGCGCCTTGTCGAGCCAGGCGTACGACGGCGGCAGGGTGGTTTGGGCGAGCCCGGACAAGACCGCCTGGCGCAGGCAGATCAGCACGTTGGTCCGGTGCATGGTGGACTCCCAGGCACCGATGTCGGACTTCCATGAGTACGGGTTGTCGGTGACCCAGTCCTTCGCGATCGCGGTGACCCGATCCATCGCGATGGTGTCACCCTTGCCGGCAGCGGTGATGCCCTGCCCGAGCCAGCGCAGCGAGTGGAACCACATGTACCAGCTGGGGTTGCCGTACGGGTTCGCCCGCCAGTTGACGTTGCCCTTGCCGTCACCCACCTGGTACGGCGCGAACGTGCTCCAGGTGAAGGTGTCCTTGAGCAGGTTCGCGACCGGATTCGGGGCGTCGATCCCGCTGTACCCGGTGCACGTGTACTGGCCGGCTGCCCTCGCCATGGTGCTGACGGTCTTGATGTCGGTCGCCGGTGCGGCGGTCGGCTTGATCACGGGGCTTCGGTCCGCGCTGAACTGGGCGCCCTTCGGCTCCGGCAGAGCCGGCGCGACGGCAATCCCGGCCGACCGGGCTTTCGGCGGGACGGGCGACGGGGCTGCGGACGCGCCACCGGCGATCGTCAGCGTGGACACGACAGCGGCAGCGGTGGCCGCGGCGATCCAGCCGGCAAACCTTGCAGACATGACAGCCTCACTTGTTAGAACCTTGCTGATGCCGACCTCGGTGGCCTGGCCATCCCCGGAACCCCCACAGCTCGCCGCCGATGCGAAGTCGGCAAGCTGGTCCAGGACACGTCATGGCGCCCGTCTGCGAGTCACGTGTGGGTCGACAGCAGCGGGCCGCGTACGCGGCTGGCTCCCGCATCATCGTTGTCAGCACGTCCCGCGTTACAGCGCCGGAAAGCCTTTGTTCAAAGCACTGTCCGGTAGCTGGCCGTGGGTCACCACACCGTTTCCGACCGTGACGAGAGTCGATCGGCGGTACGATGTTCCGGTCAACCTGAACCACGAGGTTTCTGCCCGTTGACAGTGCCGGCAGCTGGCGAGCGTCCCCGCTGACTGCCGAACATGGACGGTTCTAGGCGGACGGACAGACCGGCGAAGCTGGACGCCCACGGTCTTGTCCCTCGCCCCGGCGGGCAGCGGAAGGTCCTACCGTGCCGGCTCTCACCGGACGGATCGGTGCGCCCAGCGGCACCTACGCAACAGTTCTGCGTACCCCGGGCGCCTGGAAGTTCTACCTGGCGGCGGCCCCGGCCCGGATCGGCATCGCCATGACCGGGCTCGGCATCGTCTGGCTGGTGCACGGGTCGACCGGCTCGTACGCCGCGGCCGGCACCGTTACCGGCGGGTTCGCCGTGGCCGAGGCGGTCGCCGGGCCGCAGGTCGCCCGGCTGATCGACCGTTTCGGCCAGACCCGGATGTTGCCGATCACCCTGCTCGCCCATGCGGTCGCGGTCGCGTTGCTGATCGGCCTGACGCTGGCGGGCGCACCCCTCCCGGTACTGGTCGCGACCGGCTTCCTGGCCGGCGGCTCGCTGCCGCAGATCGGTGCTCAAACGGCAGCGCGCTGGTCGCACGCCCTCCGCGATACGCCACTGCTCTCGTCGGCCTTCGCGCTGGAAGCGCTGAGCGTAGGCGTGGCCTTCATGGTCGGGCCTGGACTGGTCGGAACGGTCAGCTCGTTTGGCAGCCCTGCCGCGGGTTCGGTGCTTGCAACGAGCCTCCTGCTGGCAGGCGGTTTCGTGCTGGCATTGCAGCGCGGTACGGCCCCGCCCCCGAGCGCACCTGGTCAGCACACCAGTGCGAAGCGCCTGCTGCACAAGCGATTCGCCGGACTGGTCGGTACGAACATAGGCGTCGGCCTGTTCTTCGGCAGCATGCAGGTGTCCGTCACCGCCTTCGCAGTCTCGAGAGGTACGCCGGGCCTGGCCGGACCGCTCTACAGCATCACCAGCCTGGTGAGTCTGTTCGCCGGACTCGCGTACGGTGCGCGCCGCTGGCGGACTGCACCGGAGACGCAGTTCGTCATCGCGTTCGTCTGGCTAACCGTGAGCTGTGTGCCGTTGATCGCCGTACACACCCCGCTGGCGGCCGCGCTCGCCCTGACGCTGCCCGGTGTGGCGATAGCGCCGTTCCAGACGCTGTCGGCTGTGCTGGCCGAGTCAACGGTGGACTCTGCCGTCCTGACGCAAGCCTTCACCTGGCTGAACTCCGGTGGCGCAGCAGGTCTCGCGCTGGGTTCCGCCTTCGCAGGCTGGGTTGTAGACGGTCACAGCGCGCAGTACGGCTTCGTGGTCGCGCTAGTCGCCGCACTGACCGCAACCGTGATGGCAGCGCTGGTGAAGCTCAGCGGTAGGTGATCTGCCGTTCAGCGGCTGCCCTGCTTGCGTACTCGGCCGGAGTGAGCCCGATCTGTTCCTTGAACTCCTTGGAGAAGTGCGCTTGATCGAAGTAGCCGAGTGACGCGGACAACTCCGCCAGCTCGGCGACTTCACCTTGGGCGAGCAGTTCGGCGCCGTCATGCAGTCGATAGCGCCGCAACACCCACTTCGGACCGACGCCGACGTACCGGCGGAACAGCCGCTGCAGCGTACGGATCGGTACGCCGAACCGTTCGGTGATCTCGTCGACCCGCGCGACGGAACGGTCCGCGGCCATGGTCGAAACGATGTCGCGGACCAGCTCGTACGACGGATCCGGCGGTGCGAGATGGTCGCGCAAGAACGCCTCGAACACAGCACGTCTGCGTACGTCGGACTCCGCCTCGAACATCAGGTCCGCGAGCCGATCGCCATCCGGGAACACCGCGGTCAACGGCAGCACCTCGTCCCGGAATGAACCCACGTCCAGCCCCGTGATCGCCCCGAACCCACCGGCCCAGAACTTCACCCCGAACGCCCGCCCGCGCCCGGACAGCTCCCGCTCGAACTTCTTGGTGCAGACGCCGTTGACGAACGCGCCACCCGGTTGCTCGAAGGTCACGTTCACCGCCGGAAACGGCAGCACCTCGGCGGTGTACGGCTCGTCGAGATCCCATTCGACGATCCAGTACCACTCCACGAACCGCGAGGCCTCGGATCCGGGAAGAAGCCGGTTCAGCGAGCGGTGCCGGGCCTGCTCCCGCGGATGCAGGATGCCCTTCTCGCTCTCGGCTGGGTTGCTCACAGGCTGCCTGTCGCTTTCTTACAAGACCGGTACGGCCCCAGCGACTTGACTAGGGACATGACGAACACGGTAAACCCCATCCCCGACGGTTATCACTCACTGACCCCGTACCTGGCCGTCGAGGACGGGCCGAAGGCGATCGAGTTCTACCAAGCGGTGTTCGGCGCCGACGTGATCAGCCGGCAGGACCTGCCGGACGGGCGGCTCGGGCAGGCAGAGCTGAAGTTCGGCAACTCGATGCTGCAGCTGAGCAACGAGATGCCGCAGATCGGGCTCCGGGCGCCGAACGGCGAGTGGGTGCACTCCTCGCTGGTGCACTACGTGCCGGACGTGGACGCGACCTTCGCGAAGGCGGTGGCGGCCGGGGCGAAGCCGGTGGAGGAAGTGCAGACGTTCATGACCGGCGACCGGTACGGCACCGTGATCGACCCGTTCGGGCACCGGTGGGCGATCATGACCAAGGTCGAGGACGTCTCGCCCGAGGAGGCCGACCGGCGAGTCAAGGAGTGGCTCGCCTCGAACCCCAGCGAGCTCCAGTAGCGGCACCGGTCACGGCCGGGACATGAGGAAGCGGCCCGCCGGAACCGTCCCCTGCGGCAGTTTCGGCGGGCCGCTGACTAAGAGTGTGCACGTGATCACGCAAATTGGCAACCCGTCAACTGATGAAACAAGGACTTGAAACGTTCGCTTGCGAATTGTGGGCAGGCCCGAAACGTCCGCGGCCCGGTCCGGTAGGCTTTGGCCGCAAGAGCCTGGAAGCGCCGCCGGATGAATGTCCGGTGAACGTCTCCGGGCTTCACCGTTTCCAGCGTCGGCAGCTACGGGGTGTGAGGACGGCCATCACCCGGCGGCCGGCGCGTGAAGAGGAGGGCTGAGATGCCCGCAATCGTGCTCGTCGGCGCCCAGTGGGGCGATGAGGGCAAGGGTAAGGCGACCGATCTGCTCGGCAACACGGGCGAGGTCATCGACTACGTGGTGAAGTTCAACGGCGGCAACAACGCCGGCCACACGGTGGTGATCGGCAGCGAGAAGTACGCGCTGCATCTGCTCCCGAGCGGCATCCTCACACCGGGCGTGACGCCGGTGATCGGCAACGGGGTCGTGGTCGACCTCAGTGTGCTGTTCGAGGAGCTGGACGCGCTGCAGGCGCGGGGCGTGGACACGTCCCGGCTGGTGATCAGCGCGAACGCGCACGTCATCCCGCCGTACAACCGGACCCTCGACAAGGTCGCCGAGCGGTTCCTCGGCAGCCGCAAGATCGGTACCACCGGGCGCGGCATCGGCCCGACGTACGCCGACAAGATGAACCGGGTCGGCATCCGGGTCCAGGACCTGTACGACGAGAAGATCCTCGAGCAGAAGGTGACCGGCGCGCTGGAGCAGAAGAACCAGCTGCTGGTGAAGGTGTACAACCGGCGCTCGGTCGAGATCCGCGAGGTACTGGACGAGCTGCTCCAGTACGCGGATCGCCTGAAGCCGATGGTCGCGGACACCAGCCTGCTGCTGAACAACGCGCTCGACGAGGGCAAGACCGTGCTGATGGAAGCCGGTCAGGCCACGCTGCTCGACGTCGACCACGGCACGTACCCGTTCGTCACCTCGTCGAACGCGATCTCGGCCGGCGCCTGCACCGGTACCGGCATCCCGCCGACCCGGATCGACCGCGTGATGGCGGTCGTGAAGGCGTACACGACCCGCGTCGGCGAGGGGCCGTTCCCGACCGAGCTGCTCGATGCGGACGGTGAGTGGCTGCGCCAGCAGGGCGCCGAGTTCGGTACGACGACCGGGCGCCCACGCCGCTGCGGCTGGTACGACTCGGTGATCGCCCGGTATGCGGCCCGCGTGAACGGTGTCTCCGACTTCGTGCTGACCAAGTTGGACACCCTGACCGGCCGCGAGCGGATTCCGGTCTGCGTCGCGTACGACGTGAGCGGGGTGCGGCACGACGAGATGCCGATGACGCAGACCGACTTCCACCACTCGGTCCCGATTTACGAAGAGTTCGACGGCTGGTCCGAGGACATCTCCGGCTGCCGTAGCTTCGACGATCTGCCGAAGCAGGCGCAGGAGTACGTCCGCGCCGTCGAGGCGCTCAGTGGTGCGCGGATCTCCGCGATCGGTGTGGGTCCGGAGCGGAGCCAGATCGTCCAGCTGTAAGACCGGCCAGCCAGTCCGCCCTCCCCGTCATCCCTTGCCGATGATGGGGAGGTTGCGGATGAACGGCGCGTTCCGGAGATCTCCCAGCGACGGGCTCTGGATGTGCGGCGTCTGGATCGGCTCGCGGGCCCAGGCGGCGCCGGCGCCCTGGGTCGCCTTGTAGAACGCGATTCCGCCGACGGCCAGCAGGACGACGGCGATCAGGGCCGACAGCCAGTGCGCGCGGAACGTGTTCCGCGCGGCGATGTGAGCGCCGCGGCGAAGCGAACTACCGCCGGGGCCCCACCAGGCTGTGAACAGCGCGCTCAGAGCGGCAGAGCCGAATCCGACCGCGGACAACGGCTGCCAGTCCAAGCCGTACGCGGCTACGGCGATGCTTGTGACGGTGCCGCCCGCTATGGCGCCCACGATCAGCGGCAGGACCAGGCAGGGCAGGGTGATCAGGGCCGCAGTGGCGAGCTGCAGTGGGCTGGCTGCTGCGGCGACGACACCGTCGGACTTGGCGGAGCGGCCGCGGATCTGGCGGCGGCGCATCAGGGCCGTACTCGACCGGTCGACCGTTCTTGCGAGGACCAGGAGCACGATGGCGACTGCTGCGCCGACCAGCGGAGTCAGGGCGACCAGTCCGCTCAGCGCGATCATGAAGCCGATGATGACGACCGTACGACGGCCTGTCGGTGCTGTTCTGGGCGGCTTCTGTACGGGTGCTGGGTGCGACGGCTCTTGGTACGGAACTGGCTGGTTGTTCTGGTACGGAGCAGGAGCGTTCTGGTACGGCGTGCCGGTCGGCGCGGGGAGGTACTGGTCGGGCGCATACGGAGCAGCGGCGTAGGGCGTGGGAGCGTACGGGGCCGGGGCGTACGGAGCGGGCGCGTACGGCGTCGTCCCGTAAGCGACGGGCACCGCCGCACCACCAGCAGCACTACCGAGGGCGCCTCCAGCCACCGCACCGCCTGCAGCAGCTGCGGCCGACTTCTTGGCGGTAGCGTCGCGGAGCTTGTCTCGGATCGGTGCGAACGCAGACAGCGGCGGGATCACCGGCGGCACCAACTGCGCAACCTCAGTCGGCGTCGGCGTGGGCCCTGACTGCCCTGATTGCGCCGCGGCCTGCTCCGTCGGCATCAGCTTTGTCACCAGCCGGGTCGGCGGTGCCGCGACCGCAGTAGCGTCAGGGGTTGCTTCCACGCGGGGCGGTAGTGCGTCACGCCCCTCGGAGTACCGGCTGAGCCCGGTCATGATCTCTTCCTGCGTCGGCCGATCGGCCTTGGCCGGAGACAGCGCAGCCGCCAGCAGTGGCTTCAACCGGGGGTCCAGCCCGTCCAGATCAGCCTGACCGGAGTGCACCCGCGCCAGTACGGCCTCGAACGGCCCCTTCCCGAACGGACGGCGTCCGGTCGCGGCGAACGCCACAGTGGCCGCCCAGCCCCACCAGTCCGCTGACTCGGACACCATCTCGCCCGCGATGAGCTCCGGCGCCAGATAGCCCGGCGTACCGATCACCAGACCGGTCTGCGTCAGCCGCAGGTCGTCAGCGGCCTGGGCGATCCCGAAGTCGATCATCACCGGCTTGCCGTTGGACATCATCACGTTGCCGGGCTTCAGGTCGCGGTGGATGACTCCGGCCGCGTGAATCGCCTGCAGCGACTCCGCCAAGCAGCCTGCCACCGGCAGCCACTTCCGTGGCGTCAGCGGACCACGCTCGTCCACCTGCTCGTCCAGTGGACGCCCCGGCACGAACCGGGTCACCAGGTACGGCCGCTCGCTCTCCAGGTCGTGGTCGAGGATGCCGGCCACGCCTGGGTGGCTCACCTTCTGCAGTGTGGTCGCCTCGCGCTGCAACCGGGCGCGCGCGGTCGGGTCGTCCGCCACGTGCGGCCGCAGCACCTTCAGCGCCACCTCCTGGCGCTCCGGGCCTTCGGCCAGGTAGACGACACCCATGCCGCCCTGTCCGAGTCGCCGGACCAAACGGTACGGCCCGACCCGCTCTTCCACCTCCTCCTCGTGGGTGGAAGGCGGTCCCCCTGTGACTGACATGCCCTCTACGGTACGTCGGTTCCAGACCAGGCACGTCCTACAGCCGTGCGAACCAGTCGAGTATCTGCGGGTACGCGAGCTCCGCAGTGCGGTTGTGGTCGACGGGGCCGACGTCGGTGATGGTGCTGGGTACGCCGCGACGGGCGAGCTTCTGCTGACAGCTCTTGGCGTTGGCGGCCGGTACGTCGCTGTCGGCAGAGCCCGTGAAGAAGCGGAGCGGTACGTGGGGCGTCCAGTTGGTGCAGATGGTGTCTTCCGCGCGCAGGCGGCGCCCGAGTGCTCCGGTCGGATGCGTGAGGCTCTGCAGGAACTCCGGGCGGACCAGCTTGTCAGGACTCGTCGGTAGCGCTGCAGCGATCTCCTGCACGGTGTGGCTGCCGTCGACCAGTGCGGGCAGCTCGGTGCCGATCAGATCGTACGGTCCGGCGACCGGCGCCATCGCACGAAGTCCGAAGCCGGGGACCTGGCCGCGCTGAAGTGCCCGGCCAACGCGAGCGTGGTCCGGCCACCTTCCGAGAAACCGGTGACGAACACTCCGGATCGCAGCGACCGGCCGGACTCGGCGCTGAGCTCTCGCGCCGCAAGCAGCTGGTCCGCCGCGGCTGTGGTCTCGGACGAGCCACGATGGCTGCGACCACTGACCGGCACCGGAGAGGCGGTCGGCACCGAAGTGGCGGGCAGCGAGATGGCGGTCTGTGCCCACTTCCGGGGTAGGCCTGGCCCCACGGCCAGGGGCGGTAAACCGGTCGGTCTCGCGGCGGAAATCGAGCCGGTACTCTCGTTGCATGCACACCTCGGCGACACCCCGTGAGCGGCTTCTCGACGCCGCGGGTGAACTTTTCTACCGTGACGGCGTCAACATCGGAGTGGATGCGCTCTGCAAGGCGGCCGGGGTGTCGAAGAAGTCCATGTACCAGTTGTTCCGGTCCAAGGACGAGCTGATCGCGGAGAGCCTGGCCAGTCGCGGACCGGCGTACCAGACGCTGCTGCGCCCGGGAGTGGAGGACGACCGGCCGGCCCGGGAGCGGATTCTGTCCGTGTTCGAGCGGCAGGACGACATGGTTGCTTCAGGCAATTACCTGGGCTGCCCGTACGTGAGCACGGCGGTCGAGCTGAAGAACCCGGAGCACCCCGGCTCGGTGGTGGCGCGGCACTTCAAGCAGCAGCTGACCGACTTCTTCCACCGCGAGCTGCTCAAGGCGGGCGCCGAGGAGCCGGCCACGCTGGCCGTCCAGCTGACGATGATCTTCGACGGCGCCAGCGCGCGGTCGGTCGTCCGCGCCCAGCCACTCGGCGGCATCGGCGCGGCGACCGCCTCGGCCCTGCTGGACGCCGCGGGCGTACGCGCCGCCGAGCTCCAGCTGAACTGAACCGGCGATCAATCCAACTGAGCCGCCGATCAGCAGTGCGCCTCGCCGCGCTTCCAGTAGCCCTGGAAGGAGATGGCGGCCTTCGGCATGCCGACAGCGTTCACCAGGTGCCGGCGTACGGACTTGATCATCGACGACTCACCGGCGACCCACGCGTAGTCCGGGTCGAACGGCAGCGTCGCGGACTTCAGTGCATCCACCAAGGATCCGTCCGTGACCCAGGTGATGTCAGCAGTCCCCGGCGTCGGCAGTGCGCGTACGTCAGCAGCGTCCGGTACCGCAACGAACACGGTGGCATGTACTGCAGCCGGTAGCTCCTCCAGAATCCCCGCGAGTGCCGGAAGCGCAGTCTCATCCGCAACGAGTACGCGGCGCACGCTGGTTGCCGGCGGGACGTAGTCGACGCCGGAGTGGAGCAGGCCCTTCGGGCTGGTCGTGTCGACTGCGAACGGCAGCAGGAGGCCCACCTGGTCTCCTAGCTGCGCCTCACTCACCCACGCCGACGCAGGTCCGTTGACTCCGTGCAGTACGAACTCGATGTCCAGCTCAGCCACCTCTGGCCGCAGCGCTCGCACTGTGTACGTCCGCATGATGAAACGCTCCTCTTCCGGCTGAGCGCACCAGTCGGCGTACCACTCGGGCCCGGCCGGTAACCGGATCGTACTGCCGTCCGGGGGAGTGAACAGCACCTTGATGCGCTGGTCCGGGCCGGCGGTGACCGCCTCCGCGATACGCGGTGCGACGAACGTCACGCGGCGCAGGTGCGGGCTCAGATCCACTACGGCCGCCACGGTGGCCAGCAGCGAGTCGAACACGATCGGCCGCTCGAGCACAGTCGTCATGCTGGGGTTTCTCCATAAACTTCGCAGGGGGAGCCGCAGGTGCGGACCCGAGGGCGGCCGGGTTATTCTGTGGCGTCTAGAGGTTAGCCTTACCTAAGAGGATCTGGAAAGTCCAATGCCCCCGCCCAGTGCAGTCGCTTCCGCCGAGCCTGATCTGGAGCCCGCCGCCCCCGCGCGTCCGCGGCGCCGCGCCCGGCGGACCACCCTTGTCCTCGGCCTGGTCGGCGGCGTCGTCCTGCTGGCAGTGGTGTGCTTGCTCAGCATCGCGGTCGGGTCCAAACAGATCCCACTGTCGACAGTGATCGATGCCCTGCGCCACTACAACGAGGCGAACACCGACCACGTGATCGTCCGCTCACTGCGCGTCCCGCGGACGCTGATCGGCTTGATGGTCGGCGCCGCGCTCGGTCTGTCCGGCGCGCTGATGCAGGGCGTGACCCGGAACCCGTTGGCCGACCCGGGCATCCTCGGCGTGAACGGCGGCGCCGCCCTGTTCGTTGTCGGGGGCATCTACTGGTTCGGGCTGTCGACACTGACTGCGTACGTCTGGCTGGCCTTCCTGGGAGCTGCTGCCGCGTCGGTCGCGGTCTACTTCCTCGGGTCGCTCGGCAGAGAGGGCGTGACACCGGTGAAGCTCGCACTAGCCGGTGCCGCGCTCACTGCGATGCTGGGCTCGCTGACGACCGCACTGCTGATCGGTGACGTCGACACCTTCGACCAGTTCCGGTTCTGGTCCGTCGGCTCGTTCGCCGGTCGCGGAGCGGACATCGCGCAGCAGGTGGCCCCGTTCATCCTGGCCGGGATCGTGCTGTCGCTGTTCTGCGGCCGAGTACTGAACGCGTTGTCCCTGGGAGACGACGTGGCCAAGTCACTCGGTCAACGGGTCGGACTGGCCCGGGTGTTCGTCGCAGTGGTCGTAGTACTGCTCTGTGGCGCCGCCACCGCTGCTGCAGGACCGATCGGCTTCGTCGGCTTGACCATCCCGCATGTGGCTCGACTGGTGACGGGACCGGACTACCGGTGGATCCTCCCGTACTCGGCATTACTTGCACCGATCCTGCTACTCGGCTCCGACGTCATCGGCCGAGTAGTAGCCCTGCCAGGTGAGCTGCAGGTCGGCATCGTCACCGCAGTACTCGGGGCGCCCTTCTTCATCGCTCTAGTGCGCCGACGGAAGCTGGCCGACCTGTGACGACAGCGGAAGCGGTACAGGTCATCAGCAGGGCCCGTGCGGCCCGGCAGACGCGTTCACTGGTCGTCATCGCCGTACTGGCTGTGGTGGTGTTCGCCACCTTCTGCGTCTCACTGTCCTTGGGTGATTTCAAGATCCCGGTGATCGACGTGGTGAAGACGCTGTTCGGTGGCGGCGACAAGGCGACCGAGTTCATCGTGAACCGGCTGCGGCTGCCCCGGGCGCTCACGGGCCTGCTGGTCGGTACGGCACTCGGTCTGTCCGGAGCGATCTTCCAGAGCATCGCCCGCAACCCGCTGGCCAGCCCGGACATCATCGGTGTCACGTACGGCGCCAGTGCGTTCGCGGTGTTCGCGATCGTCACGCTCGGGCTGACCGGTGTCGCGGTGTCCGGGTTCGCGATCGCCGGCGCGGTGCTGACCGCGTTCATCATGTACGTCCTCGCGTGGCGGCACGGTGTTTCGAGTTACCGGCTGATCCTGATCGGCATCGGTATCGGTGCGATGGCCACCAGCGTCACCTCGTACCTGCTGACCAAGGCACGGGTCGAGATCGCCCAGCAGGCGCTGGTTTGGCTGACCGGTAGCCTGAACGGACGGGACTGGTCGAACGTACGGTCGCTGGCGGTCACGCTGGTGGTGCTGCTGCCGCTGATGGTGTTTCTCGTGCAGCAGTTGCGCATTCTGCAGCTCGGCGACGAGACGGCGTACGGGCTGGGGTTGCGGGTGGAGGTGTCGCGACTCGGGCTGATCGTGATCGCGGTGCTGCTGGCTGCGGTGGCGACGGCCGCGGCCGGGCCGATCGGGTTCGTGGCATTCGTCGCGCCACCGATCGCGCGGCGACTGACCCGGTCGCCAGGGCCCGCGATGATCGTGTCCGGGCTGCTGGGCGCGCTGGTGGTGGCCCTGTCCGACCTGGTGGCGCAGCATGCGTTCGGCGAAACGCAGTTGCCGGTCGGAGTGGTGACCGGCGTCGTCGGTGCGCCCTACCTGATGTTCCTGCTGGCTCGGGCCAACCGGGTCGGGAGTGGTGGCTGAGATATGGAGAACCCGGTGGAATCCGTGACACAGCACAGCCTGGCTGCCGACGGGCTCGCGGTCGGCTACGACCAGCGGGAGATCATCCACGACCTGTCGGTACGGATACCGACCGGGAAGATCACTGTCATCGTCGGCGCCAACGCATGCGGCAAGTCGACGCTGCTGAAGACACTGGCCCGGCTGCTGAAGCCGTCGCGCGGCACTGTGCTGCTGGACGGGAAGAGCATCCAGCAGATCCCGACCCGCGAGGTGGCGACCAAGCTGGGGCTGCTGCCACAGTCGCCGACCGCTCCGGAGGGGATCACGGTCGCGGACCTGGTCGGCCGGGGCCGGTACCCGCGGACGCGCTGGATCCGGCAGTGGTCGAAGGAGGACGACGAGGCGGTCGCGGCCGCGATGACGTCGACGGACGTGCTCTCGATCGCGGACCGGCCGATCGACGAGCTGTCCGGTGGTCAGCGGCAGCGGGTCTGGATCGCGATGGCGCTGGCGCAGGAGACCGACATCCTGTTGCTGGACGAGCCGACCACGTTCCTCGACCTGACACACCAGTTCGAGGTGCTGGACCTGCTGGTGGACCTGAACAAGTCGGAGTCCCGGACGATCGTGCTGGTACTGCACGACCTGAACCAGGCCTGCCGCTTCGGCGACCACCTGATCGCGATGAAGAACGGCGAGATCGTTGCCGAGGGCGACCCGCGCAAGGTGATCACCGAAGAGGTGGTCGAGGAGGTGTTCGGCCTAGCGGTGAAGGTGATTCCGGATCCGGTCGCCGGAAGTCCGATGGTCGTACCGATCGGCCGGCACACGGCTCGTACCTCTCCGTCCGCCAACGGGAGTGCCGCGGCCGCTCTTGCCGCCAGTGCCGCGGCCAACGGCGTTTGCCGGCCGATCGACCGCTAGAGGCGCATGCCGTCACTAGCAACGGACCAGTCGCTGAGGTCCGCTGCTAGTGCTGTGGGCGACAGGTGGGTCAGTACTAGCTGCCGACAGGTGAAGCGGTCTCTGTACTGGGCCAGTGTCTCCAGGTCCATGTGCCAACGGACCGGAGTGGTGCTGTAGCCCTCACAGAGGAACAGGTCTGCTTCGTCTGCTGCCTGGAGCAGTGCGTCGGTCCACTCGGTGTCACCGGAGTACGTGATCGACCGGCCCGGCGTTTGCAGTCGCACTGCGTACGCCGGTGCACCGGAAGCATGGCGTACTTCGTACGGTGTGACCGCTAGTTCGTCCACTTGCCGCGTACGCCCATCAGCGTGTTCAAGGACGTGTACGCCAAACCGGCGCTGTACTTGGGATGAACCGGGGAACAGCGTCTCCATCGCATCAGTGAGCCGAGCCTGCGTACCGGGCGGACCGATCACGGTCAGATCCTCGGTACGGCGACGGAACTGCCCGTCAAGGATCAGAAACGGCAGTCCGCCGAAGTGGTCGCCATGTAGATGAGTGATGACGACAGTACGGATCTCGTTCGGGTCCAGCGACTGCTGGCGAAGTGCGGTCAAGCTGGTGGTGCCACAGTCGATCAGCGTGTGAGTACCGACCGCTATGCAGGTCTGGAACCGCCCACCGGAGCCGAACGCGTCCCCACTGCCGGCCACTGTCACATCCATCTGCCCAACAGTGCACTGAAAAGCTGGCGGCGGCCAGAGACTCCTGGCCGCCGCCGGCTGCTGTTCCGGACCGATCAGCTGACGCTGAGCAGATCCACTACGAAGATCAGGGTCTCGCCGGGCTTGATCGAGCTACCCGCGCCGCGGTCGCCGTAGCCCAGGTGCGGCGGGATGACCAGCTTGCGGCGGCCGCCCACCTTCATGCCCTGCACGCCGGTGTCCCAGCCCTGGATGACCTGGCCGATGCCCAGCTGGAAGGCCAGCGGGGCGCCGCGGTTGTACGACGCGTCGAACTCCTCGCCGGTGGAGTGGGCCACGCCCACGTAGTGCACGTTCACCCGCGACCCGGCCTTGGCCTCGTCGCCGTCGCCCACGGTGATGTCGGTGATCTCGAGATCCGCCGGCGGCGGACCGTCCGGGAAGTCGATCTCTGGCTTGTCAGTCATAACTCCAGCTAAGCAGATGCCCGGCCCGGTCCCGTCCAGCCCACCCCGATGGACACGCCCTGGGTCGGTGAGGTCACGGAGTGCGGTCGCCGAGCACCTCGCGGAGGGTGGAGGCGAACTCCTCAGGCTTACCGGGCTGACCGTACTCGTTGCCGAGGAAACCACCATGGTTGCTGGGGAAGGTGACCGGAGTCAGCCCGAGCCGCGCCGCCGCGGCCTTGCCGCCTCGCGCCGCGAGCTGGTTCGCGGATTCCTCGCCCACCCCGACGACGATCCGGTCCTTCGCCTTCGCCAGTGCGTCGAAGTCCGGCTGGTACGACGTACATCCGCGAAGGTTCTGCCCGAGGAGCGCATCGGTCCGCGTGCCGTCGTCCTCGGTCGGCAGCCCGAACATCGCCGGGTCCGGCGCCGGCTGATCCGTGTAGCCGGCCGGGATCTCGCCGTCGTACCCGACCAGGGCGATGAACTTCGCCATCCCGGCGCCCATGCCGTCCCGCTGATACGTCGCGTACATGTCCTCGACCGCCCCGAGCGCGGCGGCACTGTCCGGAATGATCGCGGCGAGCGGCGGTTCATGGGCGACCAGCTTGCTGATCAGATCCGGACGTTTCGCGGTCAGCGCCAGCGCATTCACCGCGCCACCGCTGCTGGCGAAAAGCTCGACCGGGCCGGCGTCCAAATGCTCGATCAATGCGACAAGATCGGCAGCGTGGTCGTCCGGCGAGAGCTCGGTCAGCTCACCGGTGCGCGTACTCCGGTCGACGCCGCGCGGGTCGTACGTGACCACTGTCCGGTCGGCGAAATGCGACGCCAGGGTACCGAATCCGCCGGCGCCCATCGGCGAACCGATCAGCAGCAGAAGGGGTCGATTCGCGAGGTCGCCGCGGATGTCGTACGTCAGCGTCGCGCCTGGTACGTCGAGTGTTCGGGTGACGGGATCGGGCATCGCGCAGCTCCTCTGAATCCGGCCCCACCCCCATTGGCCGGGCCCTTTCTCGTGATCGTAATCCGCGCGGGAACTATATTTGCTGTCCGTGATGAGAAGACTCGCTCTGGTAATTGGGCTGATCACCGCGGCCGGTTTGGCGGCGCCGCCGGTGGCCGGTGCGAGTACGCCCCCGCCGACGTACGGTCAGTACTCGCTGATGTTCGAGAAGTCGGCCGGACAGTACTTCGCGGGTGGATCGGCCGCCGGGCAGTGGGCGTGGACTCCGCTCAGTGCGACCGAATCGGACATTTCCTGGGGCGATCCGAAGGCGTGGCCGCCGAAGTCCGCGGAGCATTTCATCCACGACGGCGAGTGGGTTCTGCTCGACGGGTACAACGATGGTGCCGGGCGGCCGTTGACCCAGGTGCAGCGGGTGACCAGCGAGAAGATCGGTGACGCCAACTGCGCTGGTTTGCAAGCGCTTCCGTCGGCGGGTGGGCGTCAGCATTACGTGAAATGGAACATTCCCGCGGCCGGGTACTGCCTGGATGCCGTCGGCACGATCAAGTCGCCGAACGGGTCGACGACCGTGAACTTCCGGCATCTGCAGAAGTGGCTGCCGCCGCACTCGTGCTCCAACCCCTATTTCTCGGGTCAGACGTGTATTACGCAGGTTGAGCAGTGGTGGGACGACAATCAACATCCGTACTCACTGCAGCTCGCCCGTACGGTTGAGATCGCCAAGGGGTTGGGTATGGCGTTCACCAACCGCACCACCGTACCGGTCGCTTGGAATGCGGACGGGCGGTACTACTGGCAGTACTGAGACTGTGCTGGTTTGCCGGGTGCTGGGTTAGGAGACCAGCCGCCGGCCGCGGGCCGGCTGGTTGATCGCGATCCAGACCTCGTCGAGGGACAGGTCGAGGACGTCAGCGATCGCGGCGATGGTCGAGAAGGCAGGCGTCGCCACCCGGCCGGACTCGATCTTGCGCAGCGTCTCCGGCGAAACCCCGGCATCGAGCGCGGTCTCGAGCATCGAACGCTCTCCCCGGGCGCGGCGCAGCAGGGCGCCGAGACGTTGCCCGCGCTCGACCTCCGCGGGACTGAGCGGCAACCTGACCATGACCCGATTCTAATACCGGGATAATATGGCCGGTATAGTTATTGGTGAACGTGTCGAGAAGGCCTGCCGAGAAGGACTGTACGTGATCGAGATCCTGACCCCTGCCGAGCTGATCCGAGCCAAGGACACCGGCGCCGTGGTGGCGAACATCCTGTACACGCTGAAGGACCGCGCCACCGTCGGTACGAACCTGCTCGACATCGACCGCTGGGCCGCGGAGATGATCACCGCGCTGGGTGCGGAGTCCTGCTACTACGACTACGAGCCGTCGTTCGGGCGCGGGCCTTTCGGGCATTACATCTGTACGTCGGTGAACGATGCGGTGCTGCACGGCCTGCCGTACGACTATGCCCTTGCCGATGGTGATCTGCTCACGCTCGACCTCGCCGTCCTCAAGCGCGGTATCGCCGCCGACTCCGCGATCAGCTTCATCGTCGGCGAATCCCGGCCGGCGGAGAGCGTCGCCCTGATCGACGCGACCGAACAGGCCCTCGCCGCCGGCATCGAGGCCGCCCAGCCCGGGGCGCGGATCGGCGACATCTCGCACGCGATCGGTACGGTCCTGAGCGCCAACGGCTACCAAATCAACACCGACTTCGGCGGCCACGGCATCGGCTCGACCATGCACCAGGACCCCCACATCTCCAACACCGGCCGCCCGGCCCGCGGCTACAAACTCCGCCCCGGCCTCCTGCTCGCCCTAGAACCCTGGATCATGACCGACACCGCCACCCTCACCACCGACAACGACGGCTGGACCCTCCGCAGCTCCACCGGCTGCCAAACCGCCCACAGCGAACACACCATCGCCATCACCACCTCCGGCCCCCAAATCCTCACCCTCCCCCGCTGACCCGACCCGCCTCACCATCCACCCCCGCTCGCCGATCCCTTCGGCCGCTACCCCCCTGCGCCCCGCTGCCCCCGCCCGCGCCAGCGCATCCCCCGCCTCAACACATCACCATCCACCCCCGCTGACCGTCGCCCGCGTCAGCGCCTCACCATCCGCCCTGCTGACTACCGCCCGCGTCAGCGCATCACCATCCAGCCCCCGCTGACCGGCACCAGCATCAGGTCCACCCCGTTAACCGTCGCCCGCGTCAGCGCACCGCCTCCCCGTTGATTACCGCCCGCGTCAGCGCACCGCCTCCAGCCCCGTTGACTACCGCCCGCCTCAGCGCATCACCGTCCGGCCCCGCCGGCCATGCCGACGCTGAACCGGGAGGTAGCCGAGGTGCACCGTGCGGAAAGCGCCTGCTGCGGGCGTACTGCTGGTGCCAGCCAACAGCGCCGGCGATCGCTGGCGGATGCACGGCGTTGAACCGGCGGTAGCCGCGGTGCACTGGGCGGGACAGCGCCTGGCGCGGAGCGTGCTGATGGTGCCGGCCAACACGCGCCGGCAATCGCCGGAGGCTGCACCGGCGCCGACCCGCGGGATGACCCCCGCAACCCACCCGCGCGACGCGGAGGTTGCCCCCTCAAATGGTGGGTTGCCCCCTCGTACTTTCAGGGGGCAACCCTGCATCTCAGGGGCCGGCCCTCCATCGAGGGGGCAGCGCTCCTCCTGCAAGCAGGCGGGGGACAACCGGCGTTGAGCCAGGGCGTCGGTCTGCGGCTGGGGCATCCCCGCGAGGTGGCGGGTTTCTGGAAACTCTCTGCCGGATAGTGCCGGAAATGTTCCGGAAAGGTCGCTGTTCCAGCGGTGGCTGGCGAGAGAGCGCTCACCCACGCGCGCCAGCGAGACTGCCAGCGGGTAGCGCCCGCAACCTCCGCGGCGCCGCGGAGCTTGCCCCCTCAGATGGTGGGTTGCCCCCTCGTATTTTAAGGGGGCAACCCACCACCTGAGGGGCCATCCCCCGCACAGCACGCTCGGCGGACGCGGCTCAGCCGGACATCGGCCTACCGCCGGGTGCATCCGCCAAGCGCACCCGCGGGCGCGGGCGAGTGGACCACGGGCGGAGGCGGTTGAGCCGGGCGTTGGTTTGTGGCTGGTGTTTGTGCTGAGTGCGCCGGTGGACGTGGATGAGTAGATCGCGGGCGCCGGCGAGTTGACCGCGGGCTGCGGCTCGCCGATCCGGCGAGGGGCCGGCGGGAGTCGGGAGGTCGGGCGGGAGGCGGAGAGGGGTGCGGCGCTGAGCCGGGGGTGGGTGGGTAGCGCGCGGAGTGGGTGTGGTGAGGAGTGGAGGGGCGAAGGGGGCGCCTGCGGAGCAGGCGAGGTGCTGCTGTTACTTGTACGCGGAGTAGGCGAGGTGCTGCTGTTACTTGTGCGCCGAGCACGCGAGTACTTGTACGCCGAGCACGCGAGTACTTGTACGTCGAGCACGCGAGGGCGGCTCTTGCTTGTACGTCGAGTACGTGAGGGTGGCTCTTGCTTGTAAGCGGTGCTGGGCCGGGAGGGTGTGTTGGGCACGCTAGGGTGGGGGCCTGTGAAGGTCTTGGTGGTCGGGTCTGGTGGACGTGAGCATGCTCTGGCTTGGGGGTTGACCCAGGATCCGGAGGTGGAGCAGGTCGTGGCGGCGCCGGGGAATCCGGGGATTGCGGCTTTGCGGCCGGTGTTCGACGGGCAGACGGTGGTTTGCCGGGCGGTGGATGTTTCGGACCATGACGCCGTGGTGGCGCTGGCGCGGGAGCTGGAGTCTGACCTGGTGGTCGTCGGTCCCGAGGCGCCGCTGGTGGCCGGGCTGGCCGACCCGCTGCGCGACGCGGGGATCGCGGTGTTCGGGCCGTCCCGCGAGGCGGCGCGGATCGAGGGGTCGAAGGCGTTCGCGAAGGACGTGATGGCGACCGCGAGCGTACCGACCGGCCGCGCCTATGTGTGTACGACGCCGGAGGAGGCAGCGACCGCGATCGACGCGTTCGGGCCGCCGTATGTGGTGAAGGACGACGGGCTGGCCGCCGGCAAGGGCGTGGTGGTGACCGAGGACCGGGACGCGGCGCTGGCGCACGCGGCCGGGTGTGAGCAGGTGCTGATCGAGGAGTACCTGGACGGTCCCGAGGTGTCGCTGTTCGCGATCACGGACGGTACGACCGTGCTGCCGATGCAGCCGGCGCAGGACTTCAAGCGGCTCGCGGACGGTGACGAAGGGCCGAACACCGGCGGCATGGGCGCGTACACACCGTTGCCCTGGGCACCGGATGATCTGGTCGCCGAGATCACCGAGAAGGTGTTGCAGCCGACCGTCGACGAGCTGCGGCACCGGGGTACGCCGTTCTCGGGACTGCTCTATGCCGGTCTCGCGCTGACCTCCCGGGGGGTCCGGGTGATCGAATTCAACTGCCGTTTCGGTGACCCGGAGACGCAGGCGTTGCTGCCGATGCTGAAGACCCCGCTGGGCGGACTGCTGTACGCGGCGGCGACCGGCAAGCTCGGCGATCACGGTGACCTGAGCTGGCGGAACGCGTCGTCGGTCGCTGTCGTGGTGGCGGCGAAGAAGTACCCGGCGAGCCCGCGCAGCGGTGATGTGATCGCCGGTGTCGAGCAGGCGGAGAACGACAACGTACGGGTCTTCCACGCCGGGACCGCGCTGGACGGTGAGGAACTGGTCACGGCCGGCGGCCGGGTGCTCGCGGTCAGCGCCGTCGGCAAGGACCTGGCCGAGGCGCGGCAGCGCGCGTACGCCGCCGTCGGCCAGATCCGGATCAAGGGCTCCCAGCACCGTACCGACATCGCGCTGAAGGCCGAGCGCGGCGAGATCACCCTCTGATCAAGGGCCCCAACGACACGGACGGCCCACCGACGCCGGCGGCTCCGCGGCCTGCTCCCGATACAGTCGGGAAATTCGATGGAACCGGATTCAGGGGTCGGGGGTGTAGATGGGTATGGAGACGGAGGGGCTGCGGGATTTCTACCGCGCGTACCAGCCACGGCTGGTCGGGGTGATCTCGTTGCTGACCGGGTCGCGCGCCGAGGCCGAGGACATCGTCCAGGAAGCGTTCGTCCGGTTGGTGCCGCGCTGGCAGAAGGTCTCGCGGTACGACTCTCCGGAAGCGTGGGTGCGCCTGGTGGCCGTGCGATTGGCGGCCAACCGGCACCGTGACGGCAACCGGTTCCGGCAGCTGTTCCACCGGCTGCCGGCCGAGCATGTCGCGGACCCCGCCGACGGTTACGCAGGTGATCTGGAGCAGGCTCTCGCCGGCCTGCCGATCCCGACCCGGCAGGCCGTCGTCCTCCATTACGTCTGCGACCTGAGCGTGGCTCAGGTCGCGGACGCGCTCGGGATCGCGGAGGGCACGGTCAAGTCGCGCCTGTCCCGCGCCCGGGACACCCTGTCCGCATCATTGCTGTTGAGGAGTGACGACCATGCCTGATCTGCAGGAGGACTTGCAGGCCCTGGCGGACCGCCGCGCGGCCGAGTCGGCCGGTGACTTCGACTCCGTGCTGACCACGGCCCGGACCCGTAAGCGCCGCCGGACCGCCGGCCTGTCGGTGATCGGCGCGGCCGTCGTGGTCGGCGCGGTCGCGATCGTGCCGACGCTCCGGCCAGTGCACAACGACACCCCGGTGGCGAACAGCCCGGTGCCGACGAACGCGGTCGCCCCGCCCGAGGTCGAGGTGCAGCCGAAGGTACAGCCGGCGGTGAAGGCCGGTCCGCTCGGGATCAAGCTGCTGTCGAAGTCGGCCGGCGGTCAGTTCGTCGCCACCTTCGGGGACAAGCAGGTCCGGGCCGCGACGTTCACGCTGGCGTCGGCGGCCAAGCCGGACGTGCCGCTGTACACGCTGGTCGCCAAGATCCCGGGTGACGCGACCACGCCGCACTCGTGGCGCGCGATCCAGGGCGAGGCCGGGATGGCGATTCCGTCGTACCAGAGCGCCGGCCCGTACACGCTGGCCGTTCCGAAGGGCCTGGCCGCGGGCTCGTACCAGGTCTGCACGCTGTCCGGCGCCAAGCTCTGTGGTCTGCTGACGGTCGGCTGACGGCCGTCTGGGAGGATGGGGTTCGTGACCAAACCCCGGATTCCCAACGTTCTCGCCGCGCGCTACGCCAGTCTGTCGATGGCGGAGCTGTGGTCACCGGAGCACAAGATCGTGCTCGAGCGGAAGCTCTGGGTAGCGGTGCTGCGGGCCCAGCGCGAGCTCGGGGTCGCGGTGCCGGACGGGGTCGTCGAGGACTACGAGCGGGTGATCGGCCAGGTCGACCTGGAGTCGATCGCGGCCCGGGAGCGGGTCACCCGGCATGACGTGAAGGCGCGGATCGAGGAGTTCAGCGCGCTCGCGGGGCACGAACACATCCACAAGGGGATGACGAGTCGTGACCTCACCGAGAACGTGGAGCAGCTCCAGATCCGCGCCGGTCTGGAGCTGATCCGGGACCGCGCGGTGGCGACTGCCGTCCGGCTCGGTCAGCTGGCGGCGGACCACGCGGCGCTGGTGCTGACCGGCCGTTCGCACAACGTGGCCGCCCAGGCGACCACGCTCGGCAAGCGCTTCGCCTCCGCGGCGGACGAGTTGCTGGTCGCGGTCGCGCGGCTCGAGGAGCTGATCGAGCGGTACCCGCTGCGCGGCATCAAGGGCCCGGTCGGCACGTCGCAGGACATGCTCGACCTGTTCGGCGGTGACGCGGAAAAGCTGGCGACGCTGGAAACCACGATCGCTCAGCATCTCGGGTTCAGCCAGACACTGACCAGCGTCGGCCAGGTGTACCCGCGGTCGCTCGACTACGAGGTCGTGTCCGCGCTGGTCCAGCTGGCGGCCGGGCCGTCCAGCCTGGCCACCACGATCCGGCTGATGGCCGGGCACGAGCTGGTCACCGAAGGGTTCAAGGAGGGCCAGGTCGGGTCCTCGGCGATGCCGCACAAGATGAACACCCGGTCGTGCGAGCGGGTGAACGGCCTCGCGGTCATCCTGCGGGGGTACGCGTCGATGGCCGGCGAGCTTGCGGGTACGCAATGGAACGAGGGTGACGTCTTCTGCTCGGTCGTCCGCCGGGTCGCGCTGCCGGACGCGTTCTTCGCGCTGGACGGACTGTTCGAGACGTTCCTGACCGTGCTGGACGAGTTCGGGGTGTACCCGGCGGTGGTCGCCCGTGAGCTGGAGCGGTACTTGCCATTCCTGACCACCACGAAGGTGCTGATGGCCGCGGTGAAGAACGGGGTCGGCCGGGAAACCGCGCACGAGGTGATCAAGGAGCACGCGGTCGCAACCGCGCTGGATCTGCGCGAGGGCCTGGCCGCGAACGACCTGTTCCACCGCCTCGGGGCCGATGGCCGGCTCGGGCTGACCGAGGAGCAGATCGTCGGCATCGTCGGCGAACCGCTGTCCTTCACCGGCGCGGCCGTCGCCCAGGTCGGCGCGGTCGTCGCGAAGATCGACGAGCTCGCCAAGCGCCACCCGGAAGCAGCCGCCTACACCCCGGGTGACATTCTCTAACCGTGTTCACGCCGCTCACTTGGGTACTGGTCGCGTTGTCCTTGGCCGCAATGGTGTACGCCGTCGTGCTGGCCGCGCGGAACAAGCGGATCGACTGGACCGTGCTCGGGATCATCGGCGTGGTCGAGGTCGCGTTGATCGCCCAACTGGTGATCGGCATCGTGCAACTGAGTGGCACCGAGCGGGATGTGTCCGGGCCGTTCTTCATCGGCTATCTGATCGGTTCGCTGCTCGTACTGCCGGTCGGTGCGTTCTGGGCGCTGGCGGAGAGCAGCCGCTGGGGTGCCGGGGCGCTGGCGGTCGCGTGCCTGGTCGTTCCCATTCTGGAACTGCGGTTGCACGAAGTCTGGACGGCGTGACATGGCCGATCCCGCGGCGACGAAACATGGTCCGGGCCGGATCCTGATCGCGGTGTACGGGGTGTTCGCGCTGGCCGCGACGGCCCGGGCCGCCGTACAGATCGCCACCAAGTTCCACGATGCGCCGATCGCGTACCTGCTGTCGGCCGTTGCCGCGATCATCTATTGCGCGGCGACGTTCGCGCTGGCCAAGGCGACCACGGTGTCGCGCAAGGTCGCCACCGCCGCGATCGCGATCGAACTCGTCGGGGTGATCGGGGTCGGCGCGTTCAGTTACGCCGTACCGGACGACTTCCCGGACGCGACCGTGTGGTCGCACTTCGGCCAGGGCTACGGGTTCGTCCCGCTGGTGCTGCCCGTGCTCGGCCTGCTCTGGCTTCGTCGCACCCGGTAACTGCCAGGAAACTGCCAGCCACGCACAGGGGCTGGCTCAGGTTCGCCGGACAGCATCGGTGCCATGGAGATTCCAGGGCATCCTCGGGTCGAGATCGTCGTACCCGTCAAGAACGAGGAGAACGACCTCGGACCGAACATCAGGCGGCTCCGGGAGTTTCTCGACGCCGCCTTCCCGTTCTCGGCCGAGGTCTGCATCGCGGACAACGGAAGTACGGACGCGACCTATGAGATCGGCGTGCTGCTCGCCACCGAACTGCCCGGAGTGCGGGTGGTGCGGCTGGAGCAGTCCGGGCGTGGGCGGGCGCTGAAGCAGGTCTGGTCCGCGAGCAACGCCGAGGTGCTCGCGTACATGGACGTCGACCTGTCCACCAACCTCAACGCGCTGCTTCCATTGGTCGCACCCTTGCTGGCCGGCCACAGTGATGTTGCCATCGGCACCCGATTGGCGAAGAGCTCCCGGGTGGTCCGGCGGCCGAAGCGCGAGATCATCTCCCGCTCGTACAATCTGTTGCTGCGGGCAACTTTGAGCGCGCATTTCTCGGACGCGCAATGCGGGTTCAAGGCGGTCCGCGCCGAGGTCGCCCGCGAGCTGCTGCCGCTGGTCGAGGACACCAGCTGGTTCTTCGACACCGAGCTGCTGGTGCTGGCCGAGAAGGCCGGCCTGCGCATCCACGAGGTGCCGGTCGACTGGATCGACGACCTGGACTCGCGGGTCGCGATCGCGAAGACGGTCGGCGAGGATCTACGCGGCATCGCCCGGCTGATGCGCAGCCGGGCGGATCTCGAACCGGTGCGGCAGAAGTTCGGCCGGCCGCGCATCCTCGATCCACGGACCGCCATGGCCGCGCGGGTCCTGCGGTTCTGCGCGGTGGGCGTGCTCAGCACCGCGGCGTACGCGCTGCTCTATCTCGTGCTGCGGCAGGGCCTGCCGGCCCAGGTCGCGAACCTGCTGGCGTTGCTGATCACCGCGGTCGGCAACACCGCGCTCAACCGGCGGATCACGTTCGGCGTCCGCGGCGTGGAGGGCCGGTGGCGGCATCAGCTCCGCGGCCTGGTCACCTTCGGCATCGGCTGGAGCCTGACCGCGGCGTCGCTCTGGCTGCTGCACACCGCCGTCGCCGCGCCGCACCAAGCGGTCGAGATCACCGTCCTGACCGCCGCGAACCTGGCCGCCACGGTGGTCCGCTTCAGCCTCTTCCAGACGTGGGTGTTCGACGACGACGCGCCTACCTTGCCCGCCTTCGAATCGCCGGCGGTTCTCGATCAAACCCGGAGCAACTGAATGACCACATTATCCGATCCCGTCGAGGCGACTCGGCCACGGGCGATCACCACCCAGTACACCCTGGGCAAAGACAAGATCCTGTACGGCGGATTGCTGGTACTGACCGCGATCGCCTATTTATGGGGCCTTTCCAAGAACGCGTACGCGAACGAGTACTACGCGGCCGCCGTACAAGCCGGGGCATCGAGCTGGAAAGCCTGGTTCTTCGGGTCCTTGGACGCTTCGAGTTTCATTACCGTCGACAAAACGCCCGCCTCGCTGTGGGTGATGGGATTGTCGGCGCGGATCTTCGGTTTCAGCAGTTGGAGCATGCTCGTACCGCAGGCGTTGATGGGCGTTGCGAGCGTCGGATTCGTGTACGTGTCGGTGCGGCGATGGTTCTCCGCGAATGCCGGTCTGCTGGCGGGGGCGATCCTCGCGTTGACGCCCGTCGCGGTGTTGATGTTCCGGTTCAACAATCCTGATGCGTTGCTGATTCTGCTGTTGTGCGCGGGGGCTTGGGCGGTTACGCGGGCGATCGACTCGTCGACGCACGCCGCGCGGTGGATGATGCTGGCCGGTGCATTGGTCGGGTTCGGGTTCCTGACGAAGATGTTGCAGGCGTTCTTGATCCTGCCGGCGTTCGGGCTGGCGTACCTGGTTGCCGGCAAGCCACAGTTGGGGAAGCGCATCCTGCACCTCGTACTGGCCACTGTTTCGTTGATCGTCAGCGCCGGGTTGTGGGTCGCGATCGTCGAACTGCTACCTGCTTCGGCGCGACCGTACATTGGTGGGTCGTCGAACAACAGCATTCTTGAGTTGACGCTTGGGTACAACGGGCTGGGTCGGTTGAACGGCAATGAAACCGGGTCGGTTGGTGGCGGCGTCGGGAATCCTGGGTGGGGCGGTTCCACCGGCGTACAGCGGTTGTTCGGTGGGGAGTTCGCGTCCCAGATCGCCTGGTTGTTGCCGGCTGCGTTGCTTGCGACCATTGTGTTGGTGGTTGCCGCGGGCAAGGCGCCGCGGACGGATCGGAAGCGTGCGTTCGCGTTGTTGTGGGGCGGGTGGCTGGTTGTCACCGGGCTGGTGTTCAGTTACATGCAGGGGATCATCCACAGCTATTACATGATCGCGCTGGCCCCGGCGATCGGTGCGGTGATCGGCGCGGCGATGTTCGTACTGTGGTGGCGACGCGACGAGTGGTTGCCTCGGGCAACTCTTGCTGGTGGGATTCTGCTGACCGCTGGGTGGGGGTTCGCGCTGCTTCGGCAGACGCCGAGCTGGCAGCCTTGGTTGCGGTGGGTTGTGCTGATCACCGGTGTGCTTGCTGCTGGGTTGCTGATGCTGCTGCCGGAGTTGAAGCTGCATCGGGTTGCGGCTCGGCGGGCGGGGTTGTTCACGGCGGCTGTGCTGGCTGTGAGTGCGTTGGCCGGACCTACTGCGTACTCCGTCGAGACGATCAGCAGTGCGCACGCCGGTGCTTTGCCGTCGGCTGGTCCGTCCAGTGCCGGGGGGATGGGCGGCTTCGGGCGGATGGGGATGCCACCCGGCCAGCTGGGCACACAGAACGGGGCCGGCACATCCAACGGGACTGGTACGCAGAACGGGACTGGGGGGCAGAACGGGACTGGGCGGGTTGGCCGCGGTATCGGTGGGATGGGTGGGTTCCTTGGGGGCGGCGGGATCAGCAGCGTGTCCAGTGAGTTGGTGACTCTGTTGCAGCAGGGAGCCAAGGGCTACACCTGGGCAGCTGCCGCGGTCACCGCCAACGGAGCCGCTCCGCTTCAGATCGCTTCCGGCCAGCCGATCATGGCGATCGGCGGCTTCAACGGCACCGACCCTGCGCCCTCGCTGGCCGAGTTCAAAGAACTGGTTGCCCAAGGCAAAGTCCACTACTTCATCGGTTCGTCCGGTTTCGGCGGGCCTGGCGGTCGCGACGGCACCACCGCCGAGATCGCCGCCTGGGTAGCGCAGAACTTCCAATCCCAAGCTGTAGGCAGCACCACCGTTTACGACCTGACCACCAAGGCTGGAGCCTGATATGTCAAACCACCCTGACCCCTCCAACCAGACCGCCCCGCACCCGGCCGCTCCGCAGGTCAACCAGGGTGTCCAAGGGGATCCTTCCGGACATGCCGTGCCGTCCGGGTATGCCGCGCCTGCCGCGCCGTCGGGTGCAGCTGCTCAAGCGGGTGGTTCCGCGCCAACCCAAGCACCCACTGGTGGGGCGACCGGAAAGCGCCCGAGCACCGTGGTCCTGGCCGGCGCTGGTTCCGTGTTAGCCGTGCTCGCTTTCCTGGGCGGGATGGCGGTCGGCCATTCCTGGGATGGCACCAGCAACCAGCAGGGCCAGTTCGGCGGCCCCGGCGGCGGCTTCCGCGGCGGCTTCCCCAACCAGGGCAACGGCAACGGCACCTTCCCAGGCCAGGGCACCGGCCAGGGCCAGGGATCAACCGGCCAAGGACAGGGCACCACCGGCCAAGGTCAAGGATCGACCGGCCAGGGCCAGGGATCAACCGGCCAAGGCCAGGGCAACACCGGCCAGGGTCAGGGATCGACTGGTCAGGGAAGTCCGCAGGGGCAGGCCCAAACCGGCTGACCAATCCGCTGCCCCTCACCGCCAAACGGGTGGATGGGGACCGAAGGACAGGTAGTACACCGGCGGGACGGTGTACGCACGGGAGCATTCACGCTCAGGTGTACTAGTCCCGCCCGACCACTACCTGTTCTTCGGTACACAAAACCGGATCGTGATGCGGGAGGGTTGGGAAGCGGGTCGGGTGGGGTATGGATCGGGGCGTGGAACTGTCGAACCTCACCTGGGTGTTGACCGCGCTTGGTGCGGTTGTGGTGTTGCTGACGCGGGTACGGCTGGGTGGGACGGTCGTGGACGGGACCGGGCACGGCGCCGGCCGGCAGGGGTTTTCGGCGGGATTGTTGCGGCTGCACACGCTTGTGGGTGTGATCACGCTGGTCGGGTGGATCGTTGCCCTGGTCACCGGCCGGCGCGAGATCGCGATCGGGATGCTGGCCGGGTGGTGGGTGCTGACTGTCATCGGGCTGTTGCTGCTGGCCCGATGGTTGCCGAGCGGTGGAAGGCACTCCGAGGACAGCAAGGCGGATGCGTGGGGTTCGGGCGCGGGACTGTCGGTGCTTGGGCATGTCGGGATGCTGATCGGGGCCTGCTACTTCACCTACGTGTCGTTCGCCGATCGGCTGTGAACTGGTAGTTCAGCTGCCGGGGTTCGGCTCGCTGGTGGTTTTGAGGCCGGTGATCAGGGCGGTGACGGCGCGGCGGACGGCGGTCTCGTACGCGGTTGGGGTGAGGGTGGCGCCGACGCCGGCCACGCGGTCGTACATCAGGCCGTCGAGCATCGCGGCGACCGGCCAGGCGGCCTGGTCCGGGGTGGGGACGTCCAGGGCGGCGAGGAGTTGGGCGAGCATGGTGCGGAGCTGGCGGCCGCCTTCGTCGATCGCGGTCCGGAGTTCGGGGCGGCGGGCGGCTTCGAGGGAGAGTTCGTAGCGGGCGATCAGGTCGTCCGGGCGGGTGTGGGCGAGGGTGACGGTCATCGTCACGATCAGGTCGAGCGGGTCGCCGCCGGCGGGTGGCATGCCGCCGACGTCGCGGGTCAGCATCCGATTCACGCAGGCGGCGAGGAGCGCGTCGCGGGTACGCAGGTAGTACGACGTCGAACCGGGCGGAAGCCCCGCCTCGGCATCCACCGCCCGATGCGTCAACCCACGCAGCCCACGAGTGGCAACCAGCCGGATAGCCGCATCCGCAATCGCCTCCCGCCGCCCCATCCCCCGGGGAGCCCGCCCATCGGCTCCGCGCGGCTGCCGGTCACCAGTCACGGGGGACAGTCTTGCACTGGTGGGGTGGACTCTACAGGTGTAGAGTTTTGATTATGCGGACGGCGATTGTGGTGGGCGCGGGGATTGGTGGGGTGACGGCTGCTGTCGCGTTGCGGCGGTGTGGATGGCGGGTGACTGTGCTGGAGCGGGCGCCGGAGTTGGGGGAGGTCGGCGCGGGGATCTCGGTCTGGCCGTCGGCGGTCGCCGTGCTCGAGGGGCTGGGGGTGAAGGGCGTCGAGAAGGCGTCGGTACGGGCGAAGCCGGCCGGGATGCGGAAGCCGGACGGGCGCTGGGTTGTCGGCGCGGCGGAGCTCGGTGTGGAGATTCCGGTGATGATCCACCGCGCGCAACTGCACGATTTGATCACCGCTGAGTTCGGCAACCCCGCAGCGGAGAGCGGTGGGGTGACGGTGTGTACGGGGTACGAGGTGGTGGATGTTCAGCAGGATCGGGATGGGGTGGTGGTGAACGGGGAGCTGAGGGCGGATCTGCTGGTAGCGGCTGATGGGGTTCGCAGTGTGATTCGGCAAGGGTTGTACCCGGATTACCAAGGCCCGAGGTACTCAGGAGTATCGGCGTTTCGGGGGATTGCGGATGTCGCGGTGGACGACGGCGGTGGCGAGACTTGGGGCCGTGGGCAACTGTTCGGGTTCGCCCGGCTGATCGACGGCCGCTTCTACTGGTACGGAACCGCGAACCAGCCGCCAGGCACCACCGGCGAGCCGACCGCCTTCACCAGCTGGCATGAGCCGATTCCGCAGCTGATTTCCGCCACCGAAACAGTTCTGCAGAACGACATTTACGACCTCACCCTCCCGCTGGTCCCGTTCGTGCAGGGCCGGATTGTGCTCCTGGGGGACGCGGCGCACGCGATGACGCCCTATCTCGGTCGCGGCGCCTGCTCCGCAATCGAGGACGCCGGCGCCTTGGCCCGCCACCTCGAAAGCACCCCCGACCTCACCGCAGCCTTGACCGCGTACGACGCCGAGCGCCGCCCCGCCACCACCAAGCTGGTGAAACGCTCCCGGAGCATCGGCCGCCTGTCCCAAACCGAGAACAAACTGCTGTGTACGCTCCGCGACGGAGTGTTCCGCATCGGCGGCAAACTGATGTCCCTGCGCGCCCGCACCTGACCGGATGAAAGAATCCGGGTCGTGACCACTCAGCCGCAGGCGCCGGAGATTGCGGGCGCGAAGCACATCCACTCCGGCAAGGTCCGGGACCTGTACGAACTGGAGTCCGGCGACCTGTTGATGGTCGCGAGCGACCGGATGAGCGCGTTCGACTGGATTCTGGAGACGCCGATCCCCGACAAGGGGAAGGTGCTGACCGCGATGAGCCTGTGGTGGTTCGAGCAGCTCGACGTGCCGAACCACATCATCTCCACCGACGTCCCCGCCGAGGTCGCGGGCCGCGCCGTGGTCTGCGAGAAGCTGGAGATGTACCCGGTCGAGTGCGTCGCCCGCGGGTACTTGAGCGGCTCCGGCCTGCTCGACTACAACGCGACCGGCGCCGTCTGCGGCATCCCGTTGCCGAGCGGCCTGGTCGAGGGTTCGCGGCTGGAGACACCGATCTTCACCCCGGCGACCAAGGCGGAGCTCGGTGAGCACGACGAGAACGTCTCGTACGAGGCGGTGGTCGCGACTGTCGGCGCCGAGACGGCCGCCGCGCTGCGCGACACCACGCTCGACGTGTACACGACTGCCCGGGCGATGGCCGAGCAGCGCGGGATCATCCTCGCGGACACCAAGTTCGAGTTCGGTGCCCGCGCCGACGGGACGCTCGTACTGGCCGATGAGGTGCTGACGCCCGACTCGAGCCGGTTCTGGCCGGCTGAGCAGTGGGCGCCGGGGAAGCAGCAGCCGTCGTACGACAAGCAGATCGTCCGCGACTGGCTGCAGTTCGAGTCGGGCTGGGATCGCGCGTCCGGCGAGGCCCCGCCGCCGCTGTCCGACGAGGTGATCGAGCGCACCAGGTCGGCGTACATCGGCGCGTACGAGCAACTGACCGGCCGGAAGTTCTAGAACCCACTCACCCCAAGCGCGAGCAGTACGAAGCGGGCACAACGCCCAACCAGTACGGACAGGGTGAAGACGACTGTCTTCATCCGGGACGCACCACCGATCAGCGCCACCCCGTACAGCGGCGGGATGCCGATGAAGGCGCTGAGCAACGTCACCGGGGCACCCCAGCGGCTGTCGCTCATCGCGTCCAGGAGCCGCTTGCTGACGCCCCGGTTCCACTGGACGAAGCGACCCCAGCGGGTGTCGAGGTTGACCGGTTTGGGCTCTTTCGACTTCCGATCGGCATAGCCGGGGCGATAGCGCACGGCCAGGAACATCGCCACCTTGCCGATGGTCTGGCCGATCGACACCCCGATCGCCGCCACCACCGGGTCGAGCGCACCGGAGACACCGACCCCGAGGACGTACGCCTCGGCGTTCATCACCGGTATCACGGCTGAGCCGATACCGAAGCCCACCGCGAGTACCAGTTGCCACGCCCACATGTCATCGAGGCTAAGCGCGATCATGGCCGATGCCAGGGAACTCAGGTCTACTTCCGGGCGGGACCAGGGTCCACCCCCTCCGGTAGGGCCGGCGCCGCGGGCCGGCGGTCACAGAGGATCTCGATCAGCCGATACGCCGAGACGACCTTCACCAGGCAGGCGGCGATCGCCACCGCGTACGGCAGCGTCCACAGGGCGCCGGCCTGATGGGCTACGACCAGCGAGATCACGACCGCGGCGGTGTTCAGCGCCTTGGCCGGTTTGGACCAGTTCCACAGGTAGATCGGGCGGTCCACCTTGTAGAAGTAGTTCGGGCTGAGCGTCCAGGGCCACAGCAGGAACGACAGCGTCAGCATGGTGTCCAGTACGCCGAACTGCACCAAGTAGATCGCCAGCGGCCCGATGGTCGACGGGAACGTGGCCATGAACGCGGCCGCGAGCAAGAAGGCGCAGGCCCGGTCACAGACGACGTCGAGCACCGCACCGGACAGGGACTCCTCGCCACGAGCCCTGGCCACTGCTCCGTCGAGAATGTCGCCGATCCAGTACGCGGCGTAACCGGCCAGCAACCACCTGAGCTCTCCGGTGTGGAAGGCGACGGTGGCGACTGTCATCGCCGCGACGGTGCGGACCAGTGTGATGCGGTTGGGGATGCCCAGGAGCTGGTCAGGCCGGGCTGTGAGGCTGATCGAGGTCATCAGGCAGCCCTCAAGTTCTCCGGGGCGAGGGCGTCCCGTAGCTGGTTGCGGAGCAGGTAGCAGGCAGCGGCGCCGCCGAGGTGGCCGATCAGCCAGCCGAGGGCGCTGAGTGCGACCGCGACGAGCAGCTTGGTGAGCCCGAGCTGACTGGTAATGCCGACGGTCATCCGGCTCATACCGGTCACCACTCCGAGCAGCAGGCCAACTGACAGTGCCGGTGCGGCCACCACTGTCAGTTGGCGGCGGATCACCCGGCGCAGGAACGGCAGGTCGACGCCGAGCGCGGTCAGGCCGGCCAGCTGGCGGCGCTGATCGACCAACTGGTCCGCGACGCCGACGATGATGGTGGCGAGTACGGTCAGGGTGATCAGGAGCATCCCGGTGATGGCCAGGCCGTACCCGGTGGCGTAGAAAGTCGCATCGGCCGCGTACTGGTTGTCCGCGAGCATGCTGACGATCGCATCGGCGAGTGCGCCGATCACGAAGCCGCCGAGGCCCAGCAGCACGCACATCCGGGTAGCGGATCGTTCGGCGTTGGTGAGCCGGACACCGGTCAACAGGTTGGCGGGATCGCCGGACCGTTGCAGCCACCTTCCTACCGCGCGGATCCATCGCCGGGTAGAGATCCCGGCGAGCACCGCGATCCCGGCCAGCGTGATCGGCGAGGCGAGCAGCCCCAGGTACGTCGAGCTCAGCAGTCCGAGCACGATCAAGAACGGGCCGGCGACGAGACTGCTACGCCACCGTGTCCTCGACTGTGGTTGGTGCGGCCCAGGGCCGACGTGATGGAGCAGGCTCCCGGTCAACGCGGCGACTGCCGTCGTCGTCGCAACCACTGGAGCCCACAGCGCGGCGTCCAGAAGCTCCAAGCCGGGGAAGACGCGGGTCACCTGTGGCAGTGCGGCGAAGACCAGGCTGAGCAGCAGATAGACCGGTCCGGCAAGCAGTCCGCCGGCCAGGCCGGCCATGGCCGTGTCTGTCACGGACAGCTGCCTGACCTGCCTGCTGGAGGCGCCGGCGAGCCGGAGTGCGGCGAGTCGGCGTTCGCGGGCCGCCGTACCCAGGCGCAGTGCCTGGACCGCGAGTCCGGCCGTGGAGAGTGCCAGCACGACAAGCACCGCGATCAGGCCCGGCCGGAGTCCGCTCTGCGCGATGTACGCGCTGTGTACCTGCCTGCTGAGCTCGCCTCCGCCGAGGCGAGCGACGTGCAGAGCGTTGATCAGGAGGGCTCCGCTGAGTGCGAACGCCGCGGTGGCCAGCCGGACGCGACCGCGATCCGCGGGCGTCCGGGACCGCGCCAGTAGTACCAGCGTCTTGGGCGTCATCAGAACGCAACCACGTGCTGGACCAGGCCGTCGCGCAACCGGACCTCGCGGTCCGCCGATGCGGCGACCAGGTTGTCGTGCGTGACGAGCAGGAGCGCGGCCCCGCGATACCGGGCAGCCTGAAGCAGTACGTCGAGCAACTCCTGGCCGGAGCGGCTGTCCAAGCTGCCGGTCGGCTCATCCGCGAGTACGACGGCCGGGTCGGTGACCAGTGCGCGCGCAACCGCGGCGCGCTGCGTCTGACCGCCGGACAGCTCAGCTGGAACCGTATGGGCGTCGTCCGCGATCCCCACCTGCTCCAGCCAGCCCATGGCCGAGTTGTGTGCGTCAGTGCGGTCATGCCCGTCCAGCAGCAGTGGTAGCGCGACGTTGTCGATCAATGGCAGGTCAGGCACCAGTTGACCGAACTGGAGCACGACGCCGATCTGCGTACGCCGCAGTCGTGCCCTTTGGTCTTCGGGCAGCTCAGCGAGGTCCTGTCCGGCCACGCGAACCTGCCCCGCGCCCGGAGTGAGGATGCCTGCCGCACAGTGCAACAGAGTGGACTTGCCGCACCCGCTCGCGCCCGTCACCGCGACTACCTCGCCGGGCTCGAGCCGCAGACTCACTCCGCGCAGAGCGGTGTTCCGTCGGTACGAGTACTCGACGGAGTCGAGTTGGAGTGCCGCATTCATCAAAGAGTCCGCTCCTGCTCGGAGATGTGGTCAAGAGCGCTGTCCAGCCATCGGAGGTCAGCATCGAGATGGGCCACGATGTACTCGCGGACCAGTGGCGAGGTCGGATCGTCCTCGGCCGGCGTCTCGCGCAACTGGCGGATCCGGCGCAGGTGGCTGGCGCGTTGCCGGGCCAGGAAGCCGGCCGCGTCCTTGCCGGTGCGGATCGCGGCCACGAGCTTGCGCAGCATTTCGTCGGCGCTGCCCCAGGCCGGAGCCACCGGGTCGTTCAGCCAGTCGGAGAGGTGGTCGCGGCCTTTTCCGGTCAGGGCGTACACCGTGCGGTCCGGGCCGCCGCCGGAGGTCTTCTCGACCACTTCGACGAGTCCGTCCCGCTCCAGCCGGCCGAGCGTCGTGTACACCTGCCCGAACGCGAGCGGCCGGCTGTCCGGGAACCAGGCGTCGTGGCCGCGCTTGACGTCGTACCCGTGTGCCGGTCCGGCGGACAGCAGTCCGAGAACGAGCTCCGCAGTGGCCATGGGAAAGGACTATACACTGTGTGTATATACTGAGTGAATAGCCCCACGATGCGGTGTTCTCGGCCGCCGTCGCTAGAATTCAGGCGTCACCCCGGAACGAACTCTGGAGTAATCAGTGGCTCGCGTTGTCGTCGACGTCATGCTCAAGCCCGAGATCCTCGACCCGCAGGGCAAGGCGGTGCACGGCGCGTTCGGCCGGCTCGGCTTCGACGGCGTGGCCGACGTCCGGCAGGGAAAGCGCTTCGAGATCACCCTGGACGGTGCGGCGACCGAGGAGCGCGTCGCCGAGATCCGGAAGGCCGCGGACACCCTGCTGGCCAACCCGGTGATCGAGGACTACACGCTGCATGTCGAGGACGAGCAGTGAAGATCGGGGTCGTCACCTTCCCGGGTTCGCTGGACGACGCCGACGCCCGCCGCGCGGCTGCCGTCGCCGGTGCCGAGGCGGTCGCGCTCTGGCACGGTGACGCGGACCTGCGGGGCGTGGACGCGGTCGTCCTGCCCGGCGGCTTCTCGTACGGTGACTACCTGCGGGCCGGCGCGATCTCCCGGTTCGCCCCGGTGATGGACACCATCATCAAGAAGGCCGGCGAGGGCCTGCCGGTGCTGGGGATCTGCAACGGCTTCCAGGTGCTGTGTGAGTCGCACCTGCTGCCCGGTGCGCTGATCAAGAACCACCACCGCAAGTTCATCTGCAAGGACCAGCCGCTGCGGATCGAGAACAACCGCACGGCGTGGACCAGCGACTACGACGCCAACCACGAGATCACCATCGTCCTGAAGAACCAGGACGGCTCGTACGTGGCGGACGACGCGACCCTGGACCGCCTGGAGGGCGAGGGCCGGGTCGTCGCCCGGTACCTGGACCAGAACCCGAACGGTTCGTACCGCGACATCGCCGGTATCACCAACGAGCGCGGCAACGTGGTCGGTCTGATGCCGCACCCGGAGCACGCCGTCGAGACACTGACCGGCCCGACCACGGACGGCCTGGGCTTCTTCACCTCGGTGCTGAAGGCCGTCGTCGCCTCCTGATGAGGTGGTCGGTCTGTGCTGCCGCAGTGGTGGCCGCGGTCGTGGCCGCGGCCACTGGATCACTCCAGGCAAGTGCCGCACCGGCCACAAAGCCGCCCACCAGTCCGACCAGCCCTGCCAGTCCGGCGAGCCCGGCGGGTCTGCTGGCCAAGGTCGTGGTGATCGGCGTACCCGGGTTGACGTGGGGCGATGTGAAGGCGTCCCCCGAGCTGACTGCGCTGGTGGACCAGTCCAGCGTCGGCTCGATCTCCGTGAAGACGGCCGGACCGCACACCTGCCCGATCGACGGCTGGCTGACCATCGGCGCCGGTACTCGCGCTTGGGGCAGTGACCCCAACCAGCCATGCGGTGACCTGCCCGCAGTGAGTGACGGCAAGGTCACCGGCTGGCAGACCTACGTGGACCGGCAGGCCGAGCACCACACCGGCGCACCGATCGGCCGCCTGGGTCAGACCGGTTACCCGATGTGCGGGTTCGGTCCGGGTGCAGCGGTCGCCCTGGCGCGTACAGACGGCTCAGTGTCCAACTGGCAGCCGCAGTTCGACCAGGCGAAGCTGGCGAGCCCTGAGTGCGGTGACGCGATTGTCGACGCCGGTGCACTGCCGCTGCGCGAGGGCCGGCCGGAAGCGCTGCAGAAGGTCGCTGAGCTGGTCAAACAGGTGCGGGCCGCCGACGGCTGGGTACTGCTGACCGGCATCAGCCAGGTGACGACGAACGACCACAAGCAGACGCTGGTCGTAATGCAGCTCCCTCCGGACGACGGACCGCGCTGGTTGACCAGTGACAGCACCCGTCGGCCTGGACTGATCCAGTTGACCGACATCACCGCGACCATCCTCCGCGGCCGCACTGCTGCGACTGTCGACCCGGCCGGCCCGGAGAAGGCCGGCCCACTCGACGGTAGTGAGATCCGTTCCACCGGTGATCGCCACACCAGCGCAGCAGCCGTTATCGACGACCGGTTGGATGCGAACCAGCGGTTCGAGCAGCCGCGACCAGTGCTGTTCGCTGTGGCCCTGACCATCGTCGGCGCTGAGGTACTCGCGCTGTTGTGGTTCCTGCTCCGGCGCAGCCCACTGTCGCGTCGGGTCACCATCTTCACGCTGCTGGTGCAGGGCGGCTTCTTCATCGCCGCCTTCTTGGCCCAGGCAACAGTCTGGTGGCGCTGGCCGTCTCCCGCGTTCTCCTTGTACGCGGTGACCATCGGCATCAGCGTGCTTTCCGCAGTGATCGCACAGGTCCTGCTGAAGAAGTACGCGTACTTCGGGCTGGCCTTGGCCGCGTACCTGCTCTTGCTGATCGACGGAGTGCTCGGTACGCCGATGCAGCTCGGCAGCCTGTTCGCCGACGGCCCGGTGATCGGTGGACGGTTCTACGGCTTCGGCAACTCGACGTTCGCGGCACTGGCGGTCGGGGGACTGGTCACAGCCGCGTGGGCCGCGCAGAAGTTGTATGGCAAGAGCAGGCTCCAGGCCGCGGTTGCCGTACTGGTCATCGGTGGCGCCGCGATCATCGTGGACGGCAAGCCCGGCTGGGGGACCGACTTCGGCGGCCTCCTCGCGCTCACACCCGCGGTCCTGTTGATGGCCTGGCTGACGTGGCGAGACCGCCTCTATCTGCGCGTACTGATCGGAGCCGGCGTCGGTGTCGTACTGCTGGTGGCGGGGGTCTCGTACCTCGACTACCGGCGCCCACCGGACCAGCGGACCCACTTCGGTACGTTCTTCGCGCGGGTGCTCGACGGTGATGTCAGCGACGTGTTCATCCGCAAGCTGCAGATGGCGGTGCAGTTCTTCAGCGGACCGGCCGGCTGGCTGATGCTGCTTGCCGTGGTGTTCTGCATGGTCGCCACGGTCTGGCCGGACCGCGTGCCCTCCAAGGCTTACCGCGACTTCTACTCGAGCCACCAGATGGTCCGGCCGACCCTGCTGGCCCTGTCCTTGTGCGGTCTGGCCGGCATGCTCCTCAACGACGCCGGTATCGCCCTGCCCGCGATCATGCTCGGTTTCGCCGTTCCGTTGCTGGTGGCCCATCTCCTGGCCTCCCACCAGCCAGCTACCGTTTCACCTGAGCCCCACCTAGTGCAGGAGTCCTGATGTCGACAGACACCGTGTCAGTTGCCGGTAACACGCCGGACGTCGAGCAGCCCTGGGCTGAGCTCGGACTGAAGCCGGACGAGTACCAGCGGATCCGGGACATCCTCGGCCGGCGCCCGACCAGCTGCGAGCTGGCCATGTACTCGGTGATGTGGAGCGAGCACTGCTCGTACAAGTCGTCCAAGGTGCACCTGCGCAAGTTCGGTGAGATCCCGCAGGAGACACCGGCCGGGAAGATGCTGGCCGGGATCGGCGAGAACGCCGGCGTGATCGACATCGGCGAGGGGTACGCGGTCACCTTCAAGGTCGAGTCGCACAACCACCCCTCGTACGTCGAGCCGTACCAGGGCGCGGCCACCGGGGTCGGCGGCATCGTCCGCGACATCCTCGCGATGGGCGCCCGCCCGGTCGCGGTGATGGACCCGCTGCGGTTCGGCCCGCTGGACGCGCCGGACACCAAGCGGGTGCTGCCCGGGATCGTCTCCGGCGTCGGGGGGTACGGCAACAGCCTCGGTCTGCCGAACATCGGCGGCGAGGTCGTCTTCGACCCGACGTACGCCGGGAACCCGCTGGTGAACGCGCTCTGCGTCGGCGTGATGCGGCACGAGGACCTGCACCTCGCGAACGCGACCGGCCTCGGCAACCAGATCATCCTGTACGGCGCGAAGACCGGCGGCGACGGCATCGGCGGCGTGTCCGTGCTGGCCTCGGAGACGTTCGCCGACGGCGGCCCGACCAAGCGGCCGGCCGTCCAGGTGGGCGACCCGTTCATGGAGAAGCTGCTGATCGAGTGCACGCTCGAGCTGTTCCAGGCGCGCGTGGTCGAGGGTATCCAGGACCTCGGCGGCGCCGGCCTGTCCTGCGCGACCTCGGAGCTGGCCAGCGCCGGTGACGGCGGCATGCACGTGTCCCTGGACAAGGTGCCGCTGCGGGACGCGTCGCTCGCGCCGGAAGAGATCCTGATGAGCGAGTCGCAGGAACGGATGATGGCGGTCGTCACGCCGGACAACGTCGAGGCGTTCCTGAAGATCTGCGCGAAGTGGGACGTCCAGGCGGACGTGATCGGCGAGGTCACCGGCACCGGCCGGCTGGAGATCGACTGGCACGGCGAGCGGGTGGTGGACGTGCCGCCGCGGACCGTCGCGCACGAAGGCCCGGTGTACGAGCGTCCGTACGCGCGCCCGGACTGGCAGGACGAGCTGCAGGCGGACGCCGCCGAGAAGTTGCCGCGGGCAAGCAACGGCGCGGAGCTGCGGGACACCCTGCTGCGGCTGATCGCCTCGCCGAACCTGTGCGACAAGTCCTGGGTCACCGACCAGTACGACCGGTACGTGCTCGGCAACTCGGTGCTCGCGCAGCCCGAGGACAGCGGGATGATCCGGGTCGACGAGACCAGCGGCCTCGGCGTCGCGGTGTCGACCGACTGCAACGGGCGGTTCGCCAAGCTGGACCCGTACACGGGTGCGAAGCTCGCGCTGGCGGAGTCGTACCGGAACGTCGCGACCACCGGCGCCCGGCCGGTCGCGGTCACCGACTGCCTGAACTTCGGCTCGCCCGAGGACCCGGCGGTGATGTGGCAGTTCACCGAGGCCATCCGTGGTCTGGTCGACGCCTGCAAGGAGCTCGGTATCCCGGTCACCGGTGGGAACGTGTCGTTCTACAACCAGACCGGTGACACGCCGATCCTGCCGACCCCGGTGATCGGCGTGCTGGGTGTGATCGACGACGTGACCCGGCGGACGCCGATCGGGTTCACGCCCGAGATGGAGGGCCACCAGCTGTACCTGCTCGGTGCGACCGAGGAGGAGCTGTCCGGGTCCGAGTGGGCGCACGTCGTCCACGGTCACCTCGGCGGCCGCCCGCCGGCGGTCGATCTGGCGGCCGAGCAGCAGCTCGCGGACATCCTGATCAACGCCTCCCGCGACGGCCTGATCGACGCGGCGCACGACGTCAGCGACGGCGGCGTCGCGCAGACGCTGGTCGAGTCGGCGCTGCGCGGTGGCGTCGGCGCGCGGGTGTGGGCGCCGGACGGGCTGGACCCGTTCCTGTTCCTGTTCGCCGAGTCGACGGGACGCGTGGTCGTCGCGGTGCCGCGGACGGAGGAGGTGCGGTTCACCGACATGTGCACCGCCCGCCGCTTCCCGCACGCCAAGATCGGCGTCATCACCGGTGACACCCTCGACGTGCAGGACCAGTTCGAGGTGCCGCTGACGGAGCTCCGGGCGGCCTGGACGGCGACACTCCCGGCGGTCCTCAACGCCTGACGTTCACCAAGAGCCGCCCCAAACCGGTTTGGGGCGGTTTTTCAAGGCGACCGGGGTGGTTTGCTGCCTGGTTTGGGAGGGCGCGACTCCCCAAACCGGTTTGGGGCGGGCGGTGCGGGTGGCGCGGTCGGGGTTGGGGGAATGGGTTCGGTCGTCTGGCACACTCGGTGGGGAGGAGTGAGGTGACGGATGGTTGAGCGGCGGCCGGGCAAGGCGGGGGAGCTGATGGGCCTGGCGGCTGCGGCCGGCCAGGAGGCCCGGATCGCGGCTGCCCGGCGTCGGCTCGCTCAAGTACGGCTCACCGATGAGGACCGGCGCGTGGTCACGGACGAGTTGTCGGAGCAGTTCGCGGTCGGGCGGCTGGACGAGGACGAGCTGCATCGGCGCGTGGACCTCGTACACCAGGCGCTCACGCACGCGGATCTGCAGCCGATCCTCGCGGGCCTGCCGGTGTCCTCGCTGTACCAGCCGGTGGCGCGGTCGTCGTCGAAGTGGCGGTGGGCCGCGTTCATCGGGGCGGTGTGGCTGGCGGTGCCGTTCGTACTGGCTGGGCTGCTGCTACTCGTGTTCGGCCGGGAGATCGCCGCGGCAATCTTCGGGATTCCAGCGGTGGCAGCGATCGCGTACACCTACCGCTGGGCGTCACGCCCGCGACGAGAAGAGCGTCGGCAGTCAGGACCCTAGCGTCGACTCGCGGGTGATCAGGTGGGTCGGGAGTTCGAGTACGCCGTGATGTGGTGTGCCGGCGATCGACTCCAGGAGCAGACTGGCGGCGCGGCGGCCGAGGTCTTCCAGGCCGAGGTCCACCGTGGTGAGAGGTGGTCGGCTGGCGAGGGCCATCACCGGCCAGTTGTCGAAGCCGGTCACCGCGATCTCTTCGGGGACCGAGTGGCCGAGCTCGCGAAGGCGGTCGCAGACGCCGCGCGCGATCTGGTCGCTGCCACAGCTGATCGCGTCGGGGCGCTGCCGCAGCACTAGGTCGGTGGCTTGACGGCCCCAGCGTTCGCTCCACTCGCCGAACAGCGGGTCGCCGCAGAGCGCGTCGCCGGCGGTGGTGACGGCCGCCTGCGCGCGTTCAGCCGCGGACCGGTGGTCGGACGGGCCGGTGATGTGCGCGATGCGCGTGCGGCCGAGAGCCAGCAGATGCTTGATCGCCGCGGTCGCGCCGCCCGCATCGTCGATGATGACGGACCCGTCGGCCGGATCGGTCGAGGCCGCCAGCGCGTACACGACTGGCAGCGGCACATCGATCGGCGGCCGCAGATCGGTCCGGCGCCCGGTGACGACGATGCCGTCCACCCCGCGCGCGACCAGGGACCGCAGGTAGGTCCGCTCGCGGAGCGGATCGTCGCGGGTGTCGCAGAGGACGGTCGCGAGCTCGCCCGCGCTCAGTACGTCCTCGACGCCGCGCATGATCGGGATGCTGAACCGGCCGGTGCTGTCGCTGGTCAGCAGCGCGACGGTGTAGGTCCGGCCGGAGGAGAGGGCGCGGCCGCGGGCGTCCGGGGTGAAGCCGAGCTGTGCGGCGGCGCGGAGGACGCGGTCGCGGGTGTCCTGGCTCAGCTGACCGGTGTTGTTCAGTGCCTTCGACGCCGTCCCGGCGGACACACCGGCCAGCGCGGCGACGTCGACCATCCGCACTGCTGACCGCATCATTCGTTTCCTTCCGCTCGTCGGGCGCAGCTTAGCAGCAAGCCCCGGATAACCCTGGTGACCTGCGCTTTGATCTTGACCAAGACCGCTTCCAGTCCTACGTTGTCAACACCGGAAAACGTGTGCCGTCTTTCCGTCGGTCCCTGGTCACCCGAAAGGCGTCATCATGCCCGAACCCAGCATGCCCCCGGCCGGTCGCGGCGGTCACTATGTACCGCAGCGCGCGCCGCTGCGGCCGGTGCCGTTCCAGAAGCTGCCGCCCGGTGCGATCGAGCCGCGCGGCTGGCTGGCGCAGCAGCTCGAGCTGCAAGTGCACGGGCTGTGCGGTGCGTACGACGAGGTCTCCGACTTCCTGGTCTACGACACCAACGGCTGGGTGGATCCGGCGAAGGACGCGTGGGAGGAGCTGCCGTACTGGCTGCGTGGTCTCGCCGACCTCGGGTACGTCACCGGCGACACCGGTGTACTGACGCGGACCGAGCGCTGGATGAACGGCATCCTCGCGACGCAAGCGGCTGATGGCTGGTTCGGCCCGGAGCGGCTGCGGACCTCGCTGGAGGGCGGTCCGGACTTCTGGCCCGGTATGCCGCTGCTGGCCGCGTTCCGGTCCTGGTACGAGTACTCCGGCGACGAGCGGGTCATTCCGTTCATGACCAAGTACCTGCGGTTCCAGAACACGCAGCCGCCGGAGGTGTTCAACCGGTCGTGGGGTGCGTTCCGCTGGGGCGACAACATCGACAGCGCGTACTGGTTGTACAACCGCACCGGTGAAGAGTGGCTGCTCGACCTGGTGACCAAGATGCACAGCGGCTCGGCGGACTACGTCAACGGCATCCCCACCTGGCACAACGTCAACCTGGCGCAGGGGTTCCGGGAGCCGCTGCAGTACTGGCTGCTGTCCGGTGACGAGAAGCACCACGCGGCGACGTACCGGAACTACAACACCTTCATGGACCTGTACGGGCAGTTCCCTGGTGGCGGGTTCGCTGGGGACGAGAACTCGCGACCTGGGTTCAGCGATCCGCGGCAGGGGTTCGAGACCTGCGGCATCGTCGAGCTGATGCACAGCTGCGAGCTGCTGACGCGCTTCACCGCTGACACGGCCTGGACGGACAGGTGTGAGGACCTGGCGTTCAACTCACTGCCGGCGTCGTACGACCCGCAGCAGAAGGTGATGCACTACATCACTTGTGCGAACAGCGTGCAGCTCGACGATCGACGTAAGCACGGCCAGTTCGAGAACCCGTTCGCTATGCAGGCGTACAAGTACGGCGTACGTCAGTACCGGTGCTGTCCGCACAACTACGGCATGGGCTGGCCGTACTACGCGCAGGAGCTCTGGCTGGCAACCACTGACAGCGGCTTGGCCGCATCGATGTATGCCGCGAGCAAGGTGACAGCGAAGGTCGGTCCGGGTGAGACCGTCAGCGTGGTGCAGGACACCGACTACCCGTTCTCGGACACGATCGTGTTCACTGTGCAGACCTCTCGTGCTGTCCAATTCCCCTTCTATCTAAGGCGTCCTGGGTGGGCTGAGGAGGTCTCGCTGAAGGTCAACGGGCAGCCGGTACAGGTCAGTGGCGACTGGTTGAAGGTAGAGCGTAGGTGGCACTCAGGCGACCGCGTCGAGCTCGTACTGCCTATGCGTACGACCACCCGGGTCTGGACCGACAACCAGCACTCGGTGTCCGTGGACCGTGGGCCGCTGACGTACTCACTGGCCATTGACGAGCGGTACGAACCCATTGGGGACGCTGGGGAGCTTGCGGTCTATCCAGAGTCGCCCTGGAACTACGGGCTGGTCGCCGGTGCGCCGTTCGAAGTAGTAGAGCGTGAGGCGGGGGACAACCCGTTCACCACTGGCGGAGTGCCGCTTGCACTCACCACGCAGGCGCAGCGGATTCCGGAGTGGGAAACAGACACCGAGGACGTGGTCGGACTGCTTCAGCCCAGTCCAGTGCGGTCAGCGGAACCGGTGGAGACCGTGACGCTGATCCCGATGGGTGCGGCGCGGTTGCGAGTCACCTCGTTCCCGCAGGTGTCACCGAGTGGTGGGGCCTGGAGCTACCGGACCCGGATCACCGCGTCGCACGTGAACGACGGCGATTCACTGGAAGCACCTGACTCCGGCCGCGTACCAGAGTCTTCTGCCGACACGTCCTTCCCGCGCTTCACCTGGTGGGACCGCCAAGGCACAACAGAGTGGATCGAGTACGACCTGCGCTCCGTACGCATGCTCTCCAAGGCGTCAACGTACTGGTACGACGACACCGGCACCGGACAGTGCCGCGTACCGCAGTCGTGGCGGGTCCTCTGGCTGGATGGTGAAACGTGGCGTCCAGTCGACAACAGCACGCCGTACGGGGTGGCAGCCGATCGACTCAACACCACCACCTTCACCCCAGTCCATGCGCAGTACGTCCGAGTAGAAGCTGTGCTGCAGCCGGAGTACTCGGGAGGCCTCCTGCTCCTTACAGTGACCTGAACTAGTCTCTGCGGTGTGGAGGCACTGTTGCGGTTGGCTGTGGAGTCGGATGGTGCTGCGATCGCCCAGTTGGCACGTGGCGCGGTGGAGCAGCAGTTTCCGGCGTACTACGACGCGGTGCAGACGGCCAGTGCGGCTCAGCACATCACCGCGCTGGACACTGCACTGATCGACGACGGCACCTACTACGTACACGACGCAGGCGGTGAGATCGTCGCGTGTGGTGGGTGGAGCCGGCGGAACAAGCTGTTCAACGCGAGTACGGCTGGTGCTGACGCCCGGCTGCTGGACCCGGCCACCGAACCAGCGCGGATCCGGGCGATGTTCGTCCGCGCGGACTGGACCCGCCGTGGGCTCGGCCGGGCGATCCTGAACGCCTGTACCGACGCTGCCCGTGCAGAGGGGTTCACCAGACTCGCGCTGATGGCCACCCTGCCCGGTGTACCGCTCTACAAGGCCTACGGCTTCACCGAGGTGGAGCCTGCTCAGCTACCGATGCCGGACGGCACTCTGCTCGCCGGTGTCGCGATGGAACGACCGATTGAGGAGAAGGCATGACTGCAGGTACCACTGTGACCGCACCGGACGGCTCCGAGGTCGTTCTGGGCGAGATCGGCACCCGGGTGCTGCTGAAGAACTCCCGCGTCCGCGTCTGGGAGGTGTCACTGCAGCCCGGCGAGGCGCAGGGCTGGCACCTGCACCACAACCCCTACGTCGTGCTGTGCCTGTCCACGTCGCCGTGCCACATGGACTGGCTGGACGGCAGTCCGGCCCGGCACCTCAGTGAGACGGTCGGCGGGTCCGTGTACCGGCCGGTGTCGCCGGTGCACATGCTCACCAACGACGGCGACGCGCTGTACCTGAACCGGCTCATCGAGGTGCTCGATCTCGGCGAAGAGGCATCCGGCGACCCGTACTTCGCCGTTGCCGGCATCCCGGCCGAGGCTGGTTTCGAAGAGGCCGGTGAGCTCCCCACCAAGGTGGTCGTGGACGAGGACGACGTACGCGTCCAGCACGTCACTCCGGCGGCGGGGGAGTCGTACACCTGGCGCACCGGCGCGTACCCGGCCCTGGTGGTCGATCTGGATCAGGCCAGCCCGGACATCACGTACCTGGAGCCCGGCGAGACGTACACGCTCCCGGCGAAGGCACAGCAGACTCCCGGCTTCAACCTGGTCGAGCTGCGCTACTACAGCAAGCCGCGTACCTGATCCGCGTCCTTGGCAGCTAGCACTGCGGCAGTGTCGATCTGACTGAGGTCGGCCTGCCGCAGTCGTGCTTTCACCAGCGGAACTTGGGGACCGACAGCGCTCAGCTCGGTCACACCAAGTGCAGCGAGCAGTACCGCAGACTGTGGATCGCTGGCCAGGTCACCGCAGACAGCCACCCGCACACCGGCCGTACGGACCACATGGTCGATCAGCTGAAGTACAGCAGGGTCCAGGCCGTCAGCCAGTGCGGCGACCGCGGTGTTCGTACGGTCCGCGGCCGTCGTGTACTGCGTGAGGTCGTTCGTCCCGATGCTGACAAAATCGAGCTCCCGCGCAAGGGACGCGACCCGGAGCGCGGCAGCGGGTACTTCGACCATGATGCCGACCTCCAGCGCATCCCGCGGGCCGAGCTCCGTCAGCGCCCAGGCGACCTCGTCCGCGGTCGTCACCATCGGGAACATCACGTGCACCGGCGTCTCGGCCGCCGTACGCCGGATTGCGTCGAGCTGATCGCGCAGCAACTCCGGACGCCGGCGGAAGACCCGCAGCCCGCGCTCGCCGAGGAACGGGTTCGCTTCCTTCGCCTGCGGGAGGAAGGGCAGCGGCTTGTCACCGCCGATGTCCCAGGTGCGGATGGTGATCGGTTTGTTGCCCAGCGCATCGGCAATCGCCCGGTAGGCCTCGACCTGTTCGTCCACGGTTGGCGGCGTACGCCGATCGCCGAACAGCACCTCGGTCCGGACCAGGCCGGAGCCGTTCGCACCGCGTACGTCGATCGCGTCCTGCACGGCGCCGACATTCACGAGTACGTCGATCGTTCTACCGTCGCGGGTGGTGGCCGGCCGATCAGCTTCCTCGACCGCGAGCCGCCTTTCGTCCTTCCGTGCCGCGATCGTGGCGCGTACCGCGTCCGCGTCCGGGGTGAGGTCGAACGTTCCTGTCCGCGCGTCGAAGGCGACGACAGTCCCAGCTGGTACGTCGACGTCGCCGATCCCGGTGATCAGCGGAATCCCTCGCGATCGTGCGACGATCACCCCGTGGCCGGTCGTCCCCGCCGCCCGCACCGCGACGCCGGCGATCCGCGCCACCTCAAGCGTCGCCGCCGTCGCCGCATCCAACTCAGGCACCACCAGAATCGAAGCAGCCAGGTCCGGCACTGTGCTTCCGGCTGCGTCGACCGAGCGCGCGGCATCGGCAGCAGGTGTCGTGGATGATCCGGTCAGCGCGCGCAGGACCCGGTCGCGGACAGCGCGTACGTCCTGGGCCCGCTCCCGCTGATACGCGTCGTCGAGCTGCTCGAACGTCTCCGCCAGCCGGTCATACGCCTGCTTCCAAGCACCCGGCGCGGACGCCCCACCCTCGATCGCGGACCGCACCTCGCCGCGCAACGTACGATCCTCCAGCAACGCGAGATGCGCATCGAAGATCTCGCGATGCTCGCCGTCCCGCATCCCGCGCAGCTCGTCACCCGCCGCTCGGACCGCGTCCTCGAGCCGCGCAATTTCGTTGTCCCCGGCAACATAATCGCCAAGGTCCACCTGAGCGCCGGTCACCACCGCCGGCCCGATCGCCACGTCCAGCCCGGAGCCGCCGGCGGCCGGCGCCTTCCGCACCGGTTCGTCGCCGAAGTTCTCCGCCGCCAGCGCCTCGATCGCGGCCAGTACCTCAACCGCCTGCGTACCGCTCGCGCCCACGCGCAGCCGATGCCCTTGCTGCGCATTCAGCGTCGCGACCATGCTCAAACTGCCCGCGTCGACAGGCCCGCGCCCGGTGTCGAGATCGGTGAGTACGACAGTCGCGTCGTACCCGTTCACCAACCCGACCAGCCGAGCCGCCGGCCGCGCATGCAACCCATGCTCGTTGCCGACCACCACGTCGACGGTCCGATCGGCCTCACCGGCGGGCGTCGCCGCAACGACCTCCACATCGCCGAGATGATCCTGCTTCCCGGCCAAACCACGCTGCGCCTCGACCGCGACCGCATCCAGAGACGCCCCGGTCGAGGCCGTCACGACCGCCGCGACCAACCCTTCCACCAGCGGCGCGCTGGTCAGCCGCACATGCTCGGCCACCGACGGATCGACGAACTCCAGCGCCATCTCCGCGCTCAGCACCGCCGACCCGAGGTCCAGCAGCACGAGCACGCCGTCGGGGCTGTCCGCGGTTGTGATCGCCTCCGAGACCGCCATCGCATCGGTCCCGAACGTGGTCGCGTCGAGTCCGGCCGCCACCGCGATCACCGGGCGCTTGTCCGCGGCAACCATCTCGGCGGCCAGACCGACTGCCGCGTCGGCCAGGGCGCGGCTGTGCGACACCAGCACGATTCCGATCATGCGAGCGTACGAGCCGCGCTCTCCACGATCAGGGTGCTGCTGGTCGCGCCGGGATCCTGGTGACCGACGCTCCGCTCGCCCAGGTAGCTGGCCCGGCCCTTCCGGGCGACCAGCGGTACGGTCGCGTCCCGGCCCTTCGCGGCCGCCTCCGCCGCGGCGGTCAGCGCGGCACCGAGGTCCGCCCCGCCCGCCACCGCCGCGTCGTACGCATCCAGCGCCGGCGCCCACGCGTCGTACATGGTCTTGTCCCCGAGCTCGGCCTTGCCCCGCGCCAGTACGCCCTCGACGCCGGCGTGCAGCGCCTTGCCGATCGCCTCCGGGGTGATCGGATCGACCCCGGCCAGCGCGGTCCCGAACCGCAGGAAGAACGTCCCGTATAACGGCCCGCTCGCCCCACCGACCTTGCTGACCAGCGTCATCCCGGCCTTCTTCAGCAGCTCGTCAGCGCTCTCGAACGACGACTCGTCCAGCACCGCGACCACAGCCTGGAACCCGCGATCCATGTTCGCCCCATGATCGGCATCCCCGATCGCCGAGTCCAACTCGGTCAAGTACCCCGCCTTCTCATGCATGACCCCAGCAACATCCCGCAACCAACTGACGAAGGACTCCACTCCCATGCTCACGAGCCCCAGCGTAGGCCGGGCGTGTTCACCGGGGCGTCCCAGAGGCGTACCAGTTCGTCGTCCACCTTCAGGAGGGTGACCGAGCAGCCGGCCATTTCCAGGGAGGTGATGTAGTTGCCGACGAGGGAGCGGGCGACGGTGAGGCCGGCCCGGTCCAGGAGCTGGGCGACCTCGTTGTACATCAAGTACAGCTCGATCAGCGGTGTACCGCCCATGCCGTTCACGAACGCGATCACCGAGTCGCCTTGGGTGTAAGGCAGATCGGAGACGACCGGATCGACCAGCAGCGCGGCGATCTCCTTCGCGGGCGCGAGCGGGAGGCGCTGGCGGCCGGGCTCGCCGTGGATGCCGATGCCGACCTCCATCTCGTTCTCGGCCAGGTCGAACGTCGGCTTGCCGGCGGCCGGCACGGTGCAGGACGTGAGCGCCATCCCCATACTGCGCCCGTTGTCGTTGACCCGCTTGGCCAGGTCCGCGACCTCCTGCAGCGAACGGCCTTCCTCGGCGGCCGCGCCGACGATCTTCTCCAGCAGCACGGTCACGCCGACACCGCGCCGGCCGGCCGTGTACAGGCTGTCCTGCACGGCGACATCGTCGTTCGTCACCACCGACAGCACCTCGGTGCCGGCGTCGGCGGCGGCCAGCTCGGCGGCCATCTCGAAGTTCATCACGTCGCCGGTGTAGTTCTTCACGATGTGCAGCACGCCGGCGCCCGCGTCGACCGCCTTGGTCGCGGCCATCATCTGGTCCGGCACCGGCGAGGTGAACACCTCACCCGCGCAGGCCGCGTCCAGCATCCCGACCCCGACGAACCCGCCGTGCATCGGCTCGTGCCCGGACCCGCCACCGGAGATCAGCCCGACCTTCCCGGACCGCGGCGCGCCCTTCCGATAGACGATCCGGTTCTCCAGATCCACCCGCAACCGATCCGGATGCGCCGCGGCCATGCCACGCAGCGCCTCACCCACAACATCACCAGGGTCGTTGATGAGCTTCTTCATACCCCCATCTGAGCACATCCCCGACGGCTACGGCAGCCCCCGCGCGCTCAGACCGCCGGTACGTCCGCGAGCAACGGGATTGACCGGATCGATCGGCTGATGGTCAGCAGCACCGCACCGATCACCAGCAGACCGCCGAAGACGAGCAGGGCGCCGCGCGCACCGAGCGTCTGCAGGAACAGCCCACCCAGGAACGGCGCCAGCGGTGTCGTGCTGGTGGCCAGAAACATCACCGCACTCTGCGCCCGGCCCTGCAGGTTGTCCGGAGTGATCAGCATCTGATAGCCGAACAGCCCCGAATTGAGCGCCGGCAGCAGAAAGACCGCGACGGCCGGAAGCGCGATCAGTACGCCCGGGTGAGTGGACCACGCGGTCGAGGAGAACGCCACGGCGACCATCCACCCGGCGACCACGGTGATCCGCCCAGTACTGAACTTGGCCAGCAGTTTCGGCGCAGCGATCGCCCCGGTCAGACCGCCGATCCCCATCCCGGTCTCCAGCAGCCCGATCACGGACGCGGGTACGCCCCGCTGCTGCATGCTCAGGATGAGGACCAGGATCGTCCCGCTCGCGGCGAAGTTCAGCACCGTCGCGACCACCGCGATCGTGCGTAGCGAAGGCTGCCGGAACAACCAGGTCAGGCCGGAGCGGATCGCCGTCAGCATCCGCTCGTGCTTCTCGCCGTCCGGTTTCGCGGCTGGTAGGGGATGGCGGATCGTGCTTAGCAGGACGGTCATCAGCAGGTACGAGATCGCGTCGGCGGCTACCGGGATGACCCGGCCGATCGAGTACAGGAGACCGCCGAGCGGTGCACCGGCCAGGTTGGCGAGGTTCTGGCGGCCGTGCGCGGCGGCCAGCGCTGTACTGATGTCTTCTGGGGCAACGATCTGCCGGAGCGCACCCGTCTCGGCCGGCATGAACAGGCTGTACCCGGCGCCGTTCAGCAGGCCGACCACGATCAGGTGCGGAAGGGTCAGGTGGTCGACCCAGCCGGCGATCGCGACCGAACCGAACAGGACCGAGCCGAGCAGGCTGTACCCGATGAGGATCTTCCGGCGGCTCCACCGGTCGGCCAGCGCCCCCGCGGGCAGCGCCGCCAACCCCCGGGCGGACATATTCCGGAGGATAAGTAGCTGTCAGGTCAGAGAGCAGGCCTGGCGGCTTGCAGGTTGATGCAAGTCAGTCCTTGGGGCGGAGGAGTGGGCGGACTACTTCGCGGGCGTCGTGGATGCGGGACTTGACCGTGCCGAGCGGGGCGCCGACCTCGGCGGCGATCTCCTCGTACGAGAGGCCGTAGACGTCGCGGAGCACCAGCGGGGTGACCATTTGCGGGCGGTCCCGCTCCAGGGTCTCCAGGGCCTCCAGGAGGTCCAGGCGGGTGCCGGCGATCACGCTGGTGGTGCGCGGGTCCGGCTTCTCCATCTGCTCCGGATTGTGCGCGGCCTGCGCGGAGCGCTTCAGCTTCCGGTAGGTCGAGCGGGCCGAGTTGGCCGCGACCGAGTGCACCCAGGTCGAGAAGCTGCTTCGGCCCGAGTACGTGTTGATCTTGGTGGCGATGTTGAGCAGCGCCTCCTGGGCCGCGTCCTCGGCGTCGGCGGAATACGGCAGGACGCTGCGGCAGATCCGGAGCACGCGTGGATGGACCTGCCGCAACAGGTCGTCCATCGCGTTCTTGTCACCCGCCTGCGCGCGCTCCGCGAGGGTGGCAAGGTCGTCGGCCGGGCTGGTGCTGTCGCTCATCTGCGCCTTTGCTCTCGATCGGCCCCGGTCAGGGGACACTCCAATGACCCATAATGCCTTGTATGGGGGCCCCAACCAGACTCGGTCGTTACATTGTGCGCCGACGCCTGGGCGCAGGCGGTTTCGCAACCGTGTGGCTGGCTCATGACGAGCAGCTGGACGCTGAGGTCGCGATCAAGGTGCTGGCGGACAACTGGGGGCACGACGACTCGGTCCGGCGGCGGTTCCTGGAGGAGGGCCGGTTCCTGCGCCGGGTCGAGTCCGAACACGTCGTCCAGGTGCACGACGTCGGCGAACTCGAGGACGGGCGGCCGTTCCTGGTCCTCACCTACGCGGACCGCGGTACGCTCGCCGATCGCCTGAAAGAGGAGCCGCTGCCGCTGCCGGAAGCAGTCGACGTGGTCGTCCAGGTCGGGCGTGGTTTGCAGGCGCTGCACCGGCGCGGACTGCTGCACCGGGACGTGAAGCCGGCCAACGTACTGTTCCGCAGCACCGATGACGGTGAGCGGGCGGTGCTGTCGGATCTCGGACTGGGCAAGTCACTCGACGAGGTGTCGCGCATCACGATGCCGGGCGGTACTCCCTCGTACGTTTCGCCGGAGCAGGCGCTGGGGGAGCGGCTGGATCAGCGCGCGGACCAGTACTCGCTGGGCGCGGTCGCGTACGCCGCACTGACCGGCCGGTCACCGCACCAGGTCGACGGACTCGGCGCCGCGAGCCGCGTGGAGGTGGCGCCGCCGCCCAGCTCACTCGGGTTCATCCTGCCCGAACAGGTGGACGCGGCAATCGTCCGGGCGCTCCACCCGGACCGGGAGAGCCGCTGGCCGGACATCCAGACGTTCACCCGGCAGCTGGTGGGCGCGGTGAACGAACCGACCCGAGACCTCCCGGCCCCGGCTCGCGACAGCCTCACCATCACCACCGATGACCTAGGCGCCAAAACAGCCCTCAGCGACGAAAACCAGCCCACGGTCGTCAGGCCTGAGTCTGTAGCCGACGGCAACACCACGCAGGCAGCTGCCGAGGCAGCTGACGGGCTCGCCACACGGTCCGCCGCTGACGCGGCAACCGCGGGAGCTGCGGGTGCGGCCGGCACCGGGCGCGGAGGTGCCGGAGCTGGCTCGGACGACTCGACGACTGCGGCTACAGCGCCCGGAGCTGCTACGGCTGGGGAGTCGCCGGGTGGAACCGGCGACGGCGGAGCAGGCGGTTCGGCTGGGACTGCTGGTGCGGCGGGCGTGGCTGCTGGGCTGTCTGCCTCCGGAGCTGCGGGAGCCGCAGCCGGAGCCGCGGGATCGGCCGGAGCTGCGGGAGCTGCTGGAGCGCCGCGGAAGCGGCGGGGGCGGTGGGTGGTGGCTGCGTTGGTGGCGTTGGTGGTTGGTGCGGGTGCTGGGTATGGCGGGCACTGGTACTTGGCCGGGAAGAAGCAGGTTGTCGTCTCGGACGGGCGGTTCGAGGTGACGATGCCGCGGGGGTGGGCGAAGTCGAAAGCGGTTTCGGACTGGCTGGCTCCCGGCGGGAAGAACCGGTTGCCGGCCTTCCGGGTCAGCCGGGACACCGACTGGTCGGCGCAGTCGCCGGGTGTTTTCGTGGGCGTATCGGCCTCGAAACTGGCGTTTCCGGACAGCTCCGAGTTCGGCTGCCGGGACTCGGCGCCGTACAACGGGTTCACGCAGGGTGGCGAGCGGACTACCAACCGGCTTTCCACCCAGTGCGGTCCGGCCGCTATGGTGCTCTTCCAACGGGTCGTCGCACGCGGGGACGGCGGCTCGCTGCTCGTCCAGGTGATCGTGCCCGGCGCGGAGGTCAACCGGGCCGCGGAGATCGCCGATTCGGTGAAGTACGTCGAATGAGGAAGTCCCGATGCGTTTTCCGACCGAACGGTTTCGGCCGTCGCCGGCGCTGATCCAGTCCGCCCGCCGCAGGTTCTACCGCCTGCGCACGACCATCTTCCGCACCATCTGGCCGATGGACTGACAGCTCAGTTATTCCACGGTCAACCAGGTGATGCCGAGGGCAACCGCCCACAGTCCGCCGCCCACCCACGCCAGCAGGTGCAGTCCGCTGACGAAGCTGGGCGCGTGACCGACCACGGCCCCGTACACACCGATCCCGAGAGCGCCGACGGCCTGGCGGGAGGTGTTGTTCACGCCGCTGGCCAGGCCGGCGCGGTCTTGCGGTAGTGCGGCGATGGATGCGTGGACGACGGCAGCCGTCAGGAAGCCCATTCCGAGGCCAAGGCCGAGCTGCACCGGTACGACGGCCGCGTACCGGCTGGTGTCGTGTACGCCGAGCAGAAAGGCTGATCCGATTACTCCGAGAGCCAGTCCGATCGTCATCGGCAGCTTCGGACCGTACCGCGCGGTGATGCGGCCGGAGATCGGACCGAGGACTGCCAACGGGAGGAAGAGCGGGATGAGCTCCAGCCCGGCCCGGAACGCCTGCTGGGAAAGGTGTTCCTGCAGATAGAGCGTCAGTACGAGCACGGTGCCCAGGCCGACGAAGTTCATCAGCCCGGCGACCACATTGGGGCCGATGAAGTCCGGTCCGATCCGCAAGCGCGTCTTCGTACGCTCCTGCTCCGTTTGCTGATGTGGTACGAGCCGCCAGGCCACCGGTAGGGCAATGGCAATGATCGGCAGGTTGATGAGGAACACTGCCCGCCAACCAAGCCCACTGACCAGTGCGCCACCAAGCAACGGGCCGGACGGTAGTGCCAGCGCGCCGGCGCCGGACCAGATGCCAACTGCACGCGCCCGTGCTGCCTTGTCCGCGTACAGGTCTGTGATGACGGCCAACGTGCCTGGCAACAGCAATGCGGCACCAACGCCCTGTACTACTCGCGCAGCCACCAACAACTCAATGTTCGGTGCGACACCACACCCCAGCGAGGCACCGCCGAACACTGCCAGTCCAGCAAGAACCACCCGTCTATGGCCGATCCGGTCGCCCAGTGCCCCGAACAAGAGCAGCAGGCCAGCCAGAGCGATCATGTACGCCGCAACAACCCACTGCTGCCCGGCCAGACTGGTCGCGAGATCCACCCGGATCGTCGGCAGCGCCACGTTGACCACTGTCACGTCCAGCTGAACCAGAAAGATCCCGATACAGAGCAGTGCAAGCAGCATGCTCTCCAAGTTCCCACGTCATCACTTCGGCTCACGTCGAAGTGTGCAGGTGCCAGCATGGGATGCATGGACGGAGATGCAGATGTAGCCCGTGCCGCCGCTCTACTGGCCGAACCGGCCCGAGCGAAGGTGCTGATGGCGCTGGCAGACGGCCGCGCGCTCCCAGCATCGCTACTCGCCACTGAGGCTGGTGTGTCCCCGCAGACGGTCAGTGCGCACCTGAACAAGCTGCTGGACGGCGGACTGGTCGCTGTAGAGCGGTCCGGCCGCCACAGGTACTACCGGCTCAAGGGACCAGAGGTTGCGCTAGCGGTAGAGGCTGTTGCACGCATTGCCAAGCCGCAGCCGATCAAGTCGCTTCGGCAGAGCACCCAGGCAGCAGCACTTCGGGAGGCGCGTACCTGTTACGACCACCTCGCCGGCCGGCTCGGAGTGGCTCTGCTGGATGGTCTGGTACGACAGGACGCACTGACCCGCACAGATGGAGGTACGGGCGCAGACCGCCGCCCCGACGATCCACTGGCCCAACAACTCCCGGACGGCCCGTACGCGCTGGGGCCCAATGCCGCTGAGGTGCTTGGCGAGCTGGGCGTGGTCATCCCGGAGCAGCCGACCCGCAGACAGCTACTGCGGTTCTGTGTCGACTGGAGCGAGCAGCGGCACCATCTGGCTGGTGCACTGGGTGCAGCGATCACCAACAGCTTCCTGGAGCGCGGGTGGCTGCGGCGGCGTACCCGCCAGCGAGCCGTGGACCTGACTGAAAGGGGGCGAGAGGCGCTAGCAGGCCTGCTATGAACCGAGTGGACTGTCCTGGCGGTCGACGCTGTCGGTGGCGTGGTCCAGGACATCGACCAGGGCGTCCTTGTCCTGTGGCAAGCCGGTTGAGCTCATCTCGACCGCACAGTTCCCACTGGAGTCCGCGACCCAGCGCACCACCACGTACCGCACTACGCCCTCCGGGGACTGGTTCTCGTCGGGTACATACGTGTACATCAGCGTGGCGTACTTGTCGTGCACGCTCTGGGACAGCAGCTGCACCATCTGGCTGGGCGGGAGCATCGACAGCTGGGCGATCCGCGCCTTGAGCGACTCCTCCGGCGGCCGGGAGATGGTGAAGCCGGACTCGACCCGGATCCAGCGCTTGCCGGTGGGGTCGGTGAATCGGCCGGTCTTCGGCGGATCGGGCTGGGTGAAGCTCCAGTCGCTCGGCACCCGCAGGGACATCCTGGACTTGAAGATGTCCCGCACCAGGAAGGTACGGGTCTTGTAGTTCAGCTCGTCCGGCTGCAGCGCGGGCGATTTGTCGTACGTGACCTTCCGCGGCGGCTGCGACTCGCTCGGCGTGGCCGACGGATCCGGGGTGGTAGACGGTTCAGTACCCAGCGGTGCGGCGACCCCCGCGTACGCGGCAGAGGGTGCGTCGGTGGTGAGCAGGCCGAGTGCGTACCCACCGACACCGCCCAAGACGGTGATCACGACCAGCCCGGAACCCATCAGGGTGCCGAAAGCCCCACGGCGTGCCATCCCTGCCTCACCTCCCCAGATCTACTCCCAAAGACACCTCAGCCGTCTCTCAGGTTGCACTTCGCAGGTAACAATTCTGTGAAAGAGCTCAGCTGGCCTGCCGGACCGACGCCGTGGCGGTCTCCAGCACCTCTTTCAGCGCCGGTGCGTCCTGCGGGAGCCCGGTGACACTCATGTTGATGTTGGTCTGGGTCCCGTCGATCGCGATCCAGCGGACGATCACGTACAGCAGCGTCGAGCCCGGGATGTACGAGTAGGTGAGCGTGGAGTACGTCCGGGGCGAACCGTCGTCGCCCTGCACCTGGCCACTGGTCTGACCGAGGATCTGGACGTTGTTCTCCGGCGGCTGGCTCTTGCGCAGGTCGATGATCAGCTGCGACATCGCGGCGGCCGGCGTCTGCACGGCCGGCTGGACCGCGGCCACCCGGATCCAGCGCTGGCTGAGCTTGTCGTAGAACTTCACTTCGCCGGGCTTCTTGTCGTCGCGGGTCAGTCGCCAGCCGCGCGGCGTCCGGATCGACAACTGCACCGACTGCTCGCCCGGTGGATTCACGGTGAAGGTGTGGTCCGAGTAGTTCAGGCCGGTCTCGAGCGGGTCGGTGTTGTTCGGCACCGGGGTCTTCACCGGCAGGGTCGGCGTCGGTCTGGGCGCTGGCGTCGGTGTCAGGTTGCCGATCGGCCCGGCCGTACCGGAGGCGGTGGGGCCAGGAGTGTCGAGATAGTCGCCGGTGAAATACCCACCGCCGACACCGAGTGCCAGGGCCAGCAGCAGCAGGCCGACCAACAGGACTCGTCTCACCCGCCCATCCTCTCAGAGGGTGTCTGAGGACTCTGCACCTACTGCGGGGCACTCAGCACGGCACCTCGCCGCACGGGAGGAAAGGCAACGATGAAACCACATCGATGCCTCCCCTCCCGCGCGCCGAGCCACCGCACTGAGCACCTCCTCGCTACGGCGCAGAGTCCTCAGACACCCTCTCAGGCGAGGCGACCACCCACCCAAACCCCGGTGGAGCGGTTTTCACATCGGCTGGAACTGAATCCTTTCAATGGGGTCTTGACAGGCTCCCGAGGCGTCCGTAGCGTCCCGCGTGACAAAAGTAACACGATCTTGCGGTTACTTCACATTCTTCGCCGGTATCTCGGCGGCTCAGGAGGAACCTCATGGCACTCGATCGCTCCGTCAGCCGGCGGCGGCTGCTGCAGTTCGCCGGTGGCGCCGTGGCGGCCGGCACGCTGGCCGCCTGCGGGGGAGGCGGCGGCTCGTCGTCGTCCGGCGGCACGCTCAAGGTGGTCGGCGTCGGCGATCAGGAGGCCGGCCTGCGGAAGTTGCTGGACGCGTACAAGACGGCGCACTCCGGTTTCGACTTCAACCTCTCGTTCGCCCCGGCGGACCAGGTCCAGACCGCGCTTCGTACCCAGCTCGGTGGCGGCAACGCGCCGGACGTGCACGTGGTCTATCCCGGCAACGGCAGCGCGATGTCGATGGCGCAGCTGGCCAAGGCGGGGCTGCTCGCCGACCTCAGTGGCCAGTCCTGGACGCAGAAGATCCCGGCCGGTTTCAAGGGCGCGTTCCAGAGCGACAACAAGACGTACATCTACTCGCCCGGCTCCAGCATGCTCGGCGCGATCTACAACAAGAAGGCGTTCGCGACCGCCGGGGTGCAGCCGCCGACGACCTGGTCGGAGCTGCTCGACGTCTGCGACAAGCTGAAGAAGAAGGGCATTGTGCCGATCGCGCTCGGCGCCCAGACCCCGTGGGTCACTCAGCTGATCGACTACGCGCTCGTACCCGGCACCGTGTACGCGAAGACCCCGGACTTCGACGACAAGATGGCCGCGGGTACGGCGTCCTTCGCGGACTCCGGCTGGGCGGACGCGATGACCAAGTACCTGGACCTGCAGAAGCGCGGGTTCTTCAACGACAACCCGAACGGCACGACGTACGAGCAGGCCACCTCGATGGTCGCCACCGGCAAGGCCGCGATGGCCGTCCAGGTCTCGGCCGTGCTGTCCGCGTTCCGGGCCGCCGCGACGTCGCCGGACGACCTGTCGATGTTCCCGTTCCCGTCCACCGATGTCGTCGCCGACAACTGGATTCCGGCCGGCGTCGTGGTCGGCATAGCGGTCAGCGCGAAGAGCAAGAAGCTCGACCAGGCGAAGAGCTTCCTCGACTACTGCGGCCAGCAGGAGAACCTGAACACCTGGGCCGAAGCCGTCTCCTGCGTACCCCTCTACGGCGACGCGAAGGTCGACCCCGCCCTCACCTCGTTCCTCCCGGCTCTGAAGGCCAACAAGGCCGTCCCCTTCATGGACCAACGCTGGCCGAACGCCGAAGTACAACCCACCCACTTCGCAGTAGTCCAAGAACTCCTCGGCGGCAAAACCTCCGTCCAGGACGCCCTGAAGAAGATGGACGCGGCATACAAGAAGGGCGCATGACGGCAACGGTGGCGACGGCTCGGCAAGACACGGCACAGCGGGCTCGCCGCTGGCGGCACAGTGGGATTGTGCCGCCGTGGTGGTTCGCGGTGCCGGCGGTTTTGGTGTACGCGGTGGTGGTGCTTTATCCGAGCATCGCCGGTGCCGGGTCGGCGTTTACGGACTGGTCTGGGATTGGGGCGTCGCGGTCCTTTGTCGGCGTGGACAACTTCAAGCAGCTGGTGCGTGACAGTCAGGCGCTCGGTGCGTTGCGGAACACCTTGCTGCTGACAGTGGCGATTGTCGTCGTACAGAACGCATTGGGGTTGCTGCTCGCGCTTGGTGTGCACACTGGGATCAAGAGCAAGATGCTGCTTCGGCTGGTGTTCTTCGCGCCGGTAGTGGTCAGTCCGGTGATGGTGTCGTTCCTGTGGAAGTACGTCTACAACCCGGCGCCGGACGCAGGTCTGAACGCGGCGCTCGGTGCGGTCGGGTTGGGCGGACTGCGCCAGGACTGGCTGGGTAACCCGTCACTCGCGCTGTGGTCAGTGGCGTTCACCGTGATCTGGCAGTGCGCCGGCTACTCGATGGTGATCTTCCTGGCCGGGCTGGAGGGCGTACCGGCGGAGCTGCACGAGTCGGCGATGGTGGACGGCGCCGGGACGATCGCACGGTTCCGGCACATCACCTGGCCGTTGCTGGCCCCGGCCGTGACCATCAACGTGATGCTGTCGACGGTCGGCGGGCTGACGTTGTTCACGCAGATCATCGCCATGACGAACGGCGGACCCGGGTACGCCACCGACACGTTGTCCACCGTTCTGTACAAGCAGGCGTTCGTGTACGGGAAGTTCGGCTACAGCACCGCGGTCGCCCTGGTACTGGCGATCTTCGTGGCGGCCGTGACGTTCGTGCAGATCGGATACCTGAGGTCAAGGGAGACGAGCGCATGAAGTACCGCCCGCGGACGTTCGCACTCGAGCTGGTGATGATCGCGGTAGCGGTCGGCTTCCTGTTCCCGGTGTATGTACTGGTGACGCTGGCGTTCAAGGACCCGGCCCAGATCGCGAACAAGCCGCTGTCCGTACCGTCACCGCCCAGCTTCGGGAACTTCGGTGAAGCCTGGCGATCCGCCGGCCTCGGATCGGCGCTGCTGAACAGCACGGTAATCACTGTGGTCAGCGTGTTGTTGCTGATCGCACTCGGCTCACTCGCTGCGTACTTCCTGGCCCGTACGGCGACCCGACTGAGCTACAGCCTCTACATCCTCTTTCTGGTCGGGATCATCCTGCCGTTCCAGCTGGGGATGATCCCGCTCTACCAGTTCGTCGACAACGCGGGGCTCTTGGGTACGTACCAGGGAATGATCTTGTTCTATACCGGGATCCAGCTGCCGTTCACTGTCTTCCTGTACACCGGGTTCATCCGCTCCTTGCCGGCTGACTACACCAACGCTGCACTGATCGACGGTGCTACTCACCTACAGGCGTTCGCCCATGTGATCTTCCCGCTGCTCCGGCCGATCACCGGCACAGTGCTGATCCTGAACGCCGTACAGATCTGGAACGACTTCTTCACGCCACTGCTCTACTTGGGCGGTTCCGGCCACGAGACCGTTCCGGTCCGGGTGTTCGGCTTCGTCAACCAGTACACGTCGAACTACGGCCTGGTCGCAGCCGGTCTGGTACTGGCAGCGCTACCGATCCTCGCGCTGTTCCTGGTACTGCAGCGCTACGTGATCAAGGGCTTCGCCTCTGGTTTGAAGGGGTGAAGGCGTGATCAGTACACCTCGATCCGGTCCAGGCTGATCACTGTGCTGCCGGAGGAGGGGTTCTTGTCGCCGGTCACCCGGACGCGCAGCGTGTGCTGTCCGGGTGACAGCGTCGGAGTGGTGTACATGAGCTGTTCACCGACGCGAATCGAGCTGTAGTAGTCGATCCGCTGCTCCGGCCCGCCGTCCACCGAAATCGCAGCAATGCCGTTGCCGGTGTCAGCCACACTGAGCAAGGCGGCTTTGGTGCCGTTGAAGGTGATGGTCGCGGTGGCGTTGGTTTCACCGCTCCAGTGGTCGTTGCCCCAGAAGCACTGGTTGCCACAGCCGGACCCGGAGCTCCAGTTACCTGTGTACGTCACTGTGCTGTCGGTGTCGTTGATCCAGTAGTTCGACGAGCCGGGGTCACCGGAAGGCAGGTCCTGCGTCGCACCGGCTGCGAGCGGCCGGCCGAGGTTGGGCGTACCGTCCGCGTTCCAGCTGATCTTCTGGACCCGCGTGGTGCGGAAGGAGTACGTGTACGTGCTGGTGTTCTTGCCGTGGTAGGCGATCCAGTCCTGCGTACCGTCCGGTGACTTGAAGAACGAGTGGTGACCAGGACCCCAGACACCGGTCTCGTCGTTGCGCGAGAAGATCGGTCCGGCGTGCTGTACCCAGTTGGACGCGACCATCGGGTCAGCGCCGTTCGCAATGCTCTTCATCCACAACTGGTAGTCCGGTTTGCCGGTGTCACAGGTGGAGTACGTGAGGAACGTACGCGTCGCGCCGTACAAGGGAGTCGGACCTTCGCGTACCTCCGAACAGCCACCGTCCGCGGGGATCGCGACCCGTGCGCCGATGGATGTCCACGGGTTGCTCATCCGCACGATGTACAACTGGGCAGGTCCGCCCTGGCCACGGCCCGGACCGGTCCAGACGAAGTACTGCTGTCCGTTGACCGTGATCGGCTCACCGTCGATCGCGTACTCACCGAAGTCGGCGATCTTCGCCTTGAAGCTGTACGGGCCGAGTGGATCGTCACCGGCGGACTCGAGCACGTACATCCTGTGGTTGGCGTCCACGCCGTCGGAAGCCGTGTAGTAGATGTACCAGCGGCCGCCGACGTGCCGGAACGCCGGCGCCCACATCTGCGTGTTCCGCGAGCTGTCCGAGTCCCGCCAGACCACCTGCTCCGGTTGCACCAGCAGGTTCGCCAGCGTCGGTGAGGACCAGATCCCGATCCGGTCGCCGCGGGTGGTCGCGACGTAGTACTTCCCGTTGTAGAACAGCATCGACGGATCGGCCGACGGGTTCACCGGATTGCGGAAGGTCTGCGAACTCACCCGTGTCTCCTGTCTCTGGGCGGCTGGTGCGGGGCCGGCGAGCGCGGCGGTCAGAAGCAGGGCGAGCAGGGTGCAGAGGACGGGGCGGACGAACCTCATGGCAGACACCTTCCGGGCTGGGGCGGCGGACGATCTCCCTGGGGCTACCTTTGTACGACGAAGTTCCATCGTTGTAAACCGTTGAACTCCGGCCTGAATCGCGACCCACTTCAGGACCGTGCGTGCGCTGCCTGACACGCTGCGTGGCGGCGGATTTTCTTGTGGATAATTGGCCTCAGCTGTGGATATCTACGCACTCGTTGTGGACAACCCGGGATTTCCTGTGGATAAGACGATGAATGCTTGTGTAGATGCACGTGCAGTCCGGCAGGTGAGAGAACGGTTGCCGACCGGGGTCGCCGGTGCTGAGATAGGTGGCCGTGCGCCGGCTGAAACTTTACGAAGATTTGTTCGTGACCTTCGGCGCGCCAGGTCGTTGATCCGTCAGGCAGTCGCGGTCAGCGGATCGCTGGGGAATCCGGAGGGACTCGCTCGTGCACAAGTTCAACCCGCCACCCGAGTGGCCTGAGCCACCCAGCGCGAGCTGGCGCCCGCCGCTCGGCTGGGAACCCGACCCGGCCTGGCCGGACGCGCCGGCCGGCTGGCGTTTCTGGACCAACCGCAACGGCCGCCGCAGCAGCGGGCCGATCGGAGCGTACGGCGCCGTCGACGCGGGCCGCCTCGAACTGGCCACCGTCGACCCGGCCCTGGTGCTGATGCACTCCTGACCGTCTCGAACCCCTCGGCTCCCGCGCGCTGACCCAGCGCCGGGAGCTGTCCCATGTTCTGGGCTGTTCTGATCGGCTTGGCCGTCTTCGGCCACCCGCTAGCGCGCTCTTACCGTCTTCTGGTGTTATGTTACCAACGCACATAACACTCACCCCGGAGGCGCCTCGTGGCCTGGATCGGTCTCGACCTCGGCACGCAAAGTGTGCGGGCCGTACTGGCCGATGCCAAGGGCACGGTTCTGTCCCGTGCAACGCGCCCGCTCACCGGGCAGCGGGCCGGCGTACGCCACGAACAGGACCCGCAGGACTGGCTCGACGCCGTCGACGCCGTCCTGGCCGAGGTCACCGAAGCCCCGCCGGATGGCATCGCGATCTGCTCCACCTCCGGCACCTTCCTGCTCACCGACCACGCCGGCCGCCCGGTCACGCCCGCGTTGATGTACGACGACGCCCGCGCTGCCGCCCGTCGCGACCAGATCGTGGACGCCGACCCCGAGCGCTGGTCCACCAGCATGCAACCGACCTGGGCGCTCCCGAAGATCCTCGAACTCGTCGCGGACGGTTACGACCTCGCGGACCACCGCGTCGTACACAGCGCCGACTTCGTCGCGGCCCACCTCGTCGGCCACCCGGTCGCTACGGACACCAGCCACGCGCTCAAGACCGGCTACGACCTGATCGCCGACGCCTGGCCGGCGGCGTCTTTCGACAAGCTCGGTCTGCCCATGACCGCGTTCCCCGAGGTCGTCCGCCCAGGCACCGAGCTAGGCCGGACCCCGGAGGGCGTCCCGGTCCACGCCGGCATGACCGACGGCTGCGCCGCCCAGATCGCGGCCGGTGCCCTCGCTCCAGGCGCCTGGAACTCGGTCCTCGGCACCACCCTCGTCCTCAAGGGCGTCAGCAACGAGCTACTCACCGACCCGACCGGTGCCGTCTACAGTCACCGGCATCCCGATGGCGGCTGGCTGCCAGGCGGCGCATCCAGTACCGGCGCCGGCGTACTCACCGAGCTCCTGCCCGGCGCGGATCTCAATGCCCTCGACCACGCCGCCCGAGCGCACGGACCGGTCGACGCGGTGAGCTACCCGCTGACCAAAACCGGCGAGCGTTTCCCCTTCGTCGCGCCGCAGGCCGAGCGCTTCACCCTCGGCTCCACGCCCGACGACCTCCATGTGTACGCGGCCGTGCTGCAGGGCGTCGCCTTCATCGAGCGACTCGCCTTCGAGCACCTGGAAACGCTCGGCGCCGATCCGGTCCGCTCGGTCTCACTCACCGGTGGCGCCACCCGCGGCGCGTACTGGAACCAGCTGCGCGCTGACGTTCTAGGCGTACCGGTCGAGCTTCCGGCGGTCCCGGACCCGGCGTACGGCATGGCTGTGCTCGCGGCGTCCGGCGGCCATGACCTGACCGGCACCGCCCGCCGGATGGTGCGCATCGATCGGGTCCTCGAGCCGCGCGGGGAACGGCTCGACGACCTGTACGGCGACTTCGTCGCGGAGCTCGACCGCCGGGGGTACCGCGCATGAGAACCACGATCGTGCTGGCCCGCCACGGCCGGACCGAATGGCATCACGGCAACCGGTACACCGGTTCCACCGACCTGCCGATCGACGACGTCGGCGTACGCCAAGCGCAGCAACTGAAGGACTGGGCGACCGGCTACGGGCCGGACGCGCTCTGGGCGTCGCCGATGCTCCGCGCCCGCCAAACCATCGCCCCGACGGCGGAACTGCTCGGTCTGACGCCGACGCTGGACACGCGGCTGCGCGAGGTCGACTTCGGAGCGGCCGAGGGCAAGATGCTCAGCGAGCTGCCGCCCGCGGTGGCGAAGGCGTTCCAGCTCGATCCGGTCCGCGACCACCTGCCCGGCGGCGAGGACCCGGTCGCGGCGGCTGACCGCGTCCGCGAGGTGTTCGACGAAATCGGGCAGCGGCACCAGGGTCAAAAGGTCCTCGTCGTCGCGCACAACACGCTCATCCGGCTGCTCGTGTGCAGGGTGCTCGGACTGCCGCTGAACGACTACCGCAGACTGCTACCTGCGCTCGGTCCCGCGGCGCTGGTGCGTTTCCGGTGGCAGGACGGCACAGTGGGTCTCGAGGCGTACAACGTTCCTCCGCTACGTTTGGAGACCCTGAATGACATCTGATCTCGACGGCGACAGCACCGAACTGAGCCGCCCCGCGCGCCGGCAGGCCGAGATCGCGGCGTACGTCGTGAAGCACGGCTCGGTCTCGGCCAACGACCTGGTCGAGGCGTTCGGCGTGAGCGTGATGACGGTGCACCGCGACCTGGACGAGCTGGAACGGCAGGGCGTCGTCCGCAAGTACCGCGGTGGCGTCAGCGCGCAGCCGACCAGCGTGTTCGAGAGCAACGTCGCGTACCGGCTGAACACCGCGCACGCGGAGAAGTCCGCGATCGCCCGGCACGCCCGGACGATGATCGAGCCGGGGATGTCGGTGATGCTCGACGACTCGACCAGCGCGCTGGCCCTGGTCGACCTGATCGAGGACATCACTCCGTTGACGGTGGCAACGAACTTCCTGCCCGCGATCAGCCGGCTCGCGGAGCTCCGCGACATCACCCTGCTGGCGCTCGGCGGGATCTACTCGGCGACGCACGACTCGTTCGGCGGGATGCCGTGCGCGGAGGCCGTCGAGGCGCTGCACACCGACCTGCTGTTCTGCTCGGTGTCGGCGGTGTCGTCGACGCACGCGTTCCATCAGGAGGAGGAGATCGTCCTGGTGAAGCGCGCGATGCTGCGCTCGGCGCGGACCAAGGTGCTGCTGGTCGACCACGGCAAGCTGCAGCGTACGGCCCTGCACCGGCTCGCACCGCTGACCGACTTCGACGTCGTCATTGTCGACGAGAAGACCCCGAAGGACCTACTCAAACCACTGCGCGACAACGGCGTGACTGTGGAGGTCGCGCCACTCTAGGCCGCGCTCACTCCAGAAGGGGGAGGGTATGGACGTCGGAGTTGACGTCGGCACCACCGTCACCAAAGCCGTCGCGTTCGACGACGCCGGCCGGCCGGTCGCCGTCGCCTCCCGGCCGACCCGGCTGATCCACCGCGGCCCAGGGCGGTTCGAGCACGAGACCGCCGAAGTCGTTGCCTCGGTCAACGAGGTGGTGGGTGAGATCGCGGCGACGGCCGGATCGCGGCCGGGCGTGCTCGCGATCACGGCCCAGGGCGACGGTCTGTGGCTGGTCGACTCCGACGGTGCGCCGGTACGCCCGGCGATCTCCTGGCTGGATGCGCGGAGCAGTTCGATCCTCGAGCGATGGACCGCGGACGGGGTCGCGGAACAGGTGTTCCGGCGGTCGGGCAATCGGATGTTCCCAGGTGCATCGGGTCCGCTGCTGGCGGCCGTGCTCGCGGAAGAACCTGAGGTGATCGCGCGAGCGGGTACGGCCGCGTACTGCAAGGACGTGGTGATGCAGCAGCTCACCGGCGTACGCGCGACGGATGTGTCGGATGGGTCGGCGCCCTTCCTCGACCCGAGGCGGAACGCGTACGACGACGAGGTGCTGGACGCGACTGGCCTGACCGAGCTGCGGCACCTGCTCGCGCCGGTCGAGACCGCCGGCCCGGTGGGAGAACTGCGCGACGACTCGACCGGAATGGCCCGCGGCACCCGAGTGTCCGCCGGTCCGTACGACCTGCCGGCCGCGGCTGCGGGCGCCGGCGTGACCGAGCCCGGCGATGCACTGCTGACGGTCGGGACCACCTTGGCCTGCCAGGTCGTCACCCGTGAGCTCCCGATCGACGGCGAGCCCGCCGGCCTGTTCCTCGGTACCTGGACGCCCGGTGTGTGGCTGCGCGCGATGCCGGCCATGGTCGGTACGGCGGCGCTTGATCGCGTACTCAAACTTGTTGGCGCGACCACCGATCAACTGCCGTCCTTGCTCGCGGACAGTCCACCCGGAGCGCAGGGCGTGACCGTACTGCCGTATCTGTCCGAGGCCGGTGAACGCGCGCCCTTCGTCGACACCCGCGCCCGCGGCACGATCGACGGCGTCTCGCTGTCCACCACCTCCGCTGATCTGATCCGCGCGACCTGCGAAGGCATCGCGTACGCCGCTCGGCACTGCCTGGAGGCGGCCGGCTGGTCCGGTCGCGTGACGGTGTGCGGTGGTGGCGCGCGGAGCAGCGAGTGGACGCAGATCCTCGCGGACGTACTGAACGCTCCGCTGCACACCGCCGAGGCCGAGCAGGTCGCGGCGCGCGGCGCGGTGATCTGCGCCCGCCGCGCCGTCGACCCGGACAGTGCCGGACCGGAGTGGATCGCGGACACCCGCCAGATCGACCCCGACCCGAGCCGGACCGCGTTCTACGCCGAGGGATACGCCCACTACCTGCGCCGGATCGAGGCGGCCCGCCCGCGCTGGTCCGACCCAGCACCTACCTTCCCAGGAGTTCGATGAGAACCGTCAAGACCCTGCTCGCCGGAGACCACTTCGTCCGCAATGACCTGCTCGCCGCGGCGCTCGCGACGATCCCGGACGTGGCGTTCGACTTCCATGAGGTGACGCTGCCGTGGCCGCTGACGCCGTACGGGCGAGTGGCCGAGGTGGACGAGGCAAGCGACGTCGAGGACCAGCTGATCGACGCGCTGGCCGGAGTCGAGCTCGCGGTCACCCAAATGGGGCCGTTCACCGAGCGCGTACTGGAGGCCGCGCCCGACCTGCGCTACTTGGTCGTCTGCCGCGGCGGGCCGGTCAACGTGAACGTTGCCGCCGCCAACAAGCGTGGGGTCGCCGTCGCATCCACGCCCGGACGTAACGCGGTTGCCGCGGCCGAGCATGCTGTCGCGTTGATGATGGGTGCCCTTCGCAACCTTCCGCGGCTGCAGCGCACGCTGGAGCAAGGGGAGTGGCGTTCGGATCTGTACGCGTACGACGAATGCGGCATCGAGCTCGATGGGTCGACAGTCGGCCTGATCGGGTACGGGGCGATCGGTCAGCGCGTTGCCCGCGTACTCCTCGCCTTCGGGGCGCACGTGCTGGTGTCCGATCCGTTCGTACAGCAGGCGCCGGACGGGATCGAGCTGGTCTCGCTGGACGAACTGCTGCGGCGGTCCGAGGTGGTCAGCTTGCACGCCCGGCTGACCGACCAGACCCGCGGCATGATCGGCGCCGAGCAGATCGCCGCGATGCCGCGCGGCACCGTGCTCGTCAACACCGCGCGTGGCGGCCTGCTCGACTACGACGCGACCGTCGACGCACTGGAGTCCGGGCAGTTGGGCGCCGCCGCCTTCGATGTCTTCCCGGCCGAGCCGATACCGGCGGGGTCGCGGTTGCTGACCGCGCCGAACATCGTGATGACCCCGCACCTGGCCGGCGCCACCCGGCAGACCGCGCACCGGGCCGGCTCGATCGCGGCCGAGGCGGTCGCGGCGTTCCTGAGCGGAAAGGACCCGGTGGGACTGGTCTCGGCGTAGCCGGGGCACTGGAGTCTGGTTATGAAACTTGCTACTTCGAGTACGTGGACCGAGCTGCTTCTGCTGCTGATCGCCTTCGTGCTGTCGACGGTGATCGGGATCGAGCGGCAGGTCCGGCAGAAGAGCGCCGGGATGCGTACGCACACTCTGGTCGGCACCGGCGCCGCGATGTTCACGCTGGTCTCCGGGTTCGGCTTCAACGCCGTCCTCGGGACCGAGGTCAACCTCGACCCGTCCCGGATCGCGGCCCAGATCGTTTCCGGCGTTGGGTTCCTGGGTGCCGGCGTGATCTTCATGCGCCGGGACGTGGTTCGCGGTCTGACGACCGCCGCGACGATCTGGATGACCGCTGCCATCGGCATGGCCTGCGGCGCCGGCATGCCGATCCTCGCCGTTGCGGCGACCTTGCTGCATTTGGTCGCGGTCGGTCCGCTGGCGCACCTCGGCCGGCTGATCCCGTCCCCGGACCGCCGTCGTACCGTCACAGTCCGGTACGACGACGGCGCCGGCGTACTCCGTTCGATCCTGTCCACCGCCACCGCGATGGGCTACGAGGCGTCGGTCCTCGGCACCGAGGTCCACCGCGACGGCAACCGCCCGCAAGTCCGCGCCTCGATGCGCTTCTCCGGCCGGCCACCCCTGCAAAACCTGGTGGTCGCCTTGAACGACCTGGACGGCGTCACCGGCGTCCGCCTCCGCACCGAAGACCCCGACTAGGACGGTTGCCCCCTGAAGTGGTGGGTTGCCCCCCGAGAATTCGAGGGGCCAACCCACCAGCTGAGGGGGCAACCTCCCGGGCCGATTGCAACGATTGGGATATTCATGTGATTTTGGTGAGAAAATCACACTGATCTTCTATACGTAACCATCGTTCGGTGATAATTTCACCGGCATGCCCGCAGACTTGAACCTCGCTCACTTGCGTGAACTGGCCGTGAGGCTCGCGCATGCGGCGGGTGAAGAGCTCCTGGCCCGCCAGCAGAGTCTGTCCATCGACGGCGACGGTGTCGAAACCAAGAGTTCGGCCAGCGACCCGGTCAGCGCGGCGGATCGCGCCTCGGAGAAGCTGATCACCGACGGCATCACCACCGCCCGCCCCGGCGACGGCCTGCTCGGCGAGGAAGGCGCGTCCCGCCCGTCGACCACCGGTCTGACCTGGGTGATCGACCCGCTCGACGGCACCGTCAACTACCTGTACGGCCGCCTGGACTGGTGCGTCTCGATCGCGGTCGAGGACGACCACGGTGCCCTGATCGGAGTCGTCCACCAACCCCGTACTCGCACCACCTGGCACGCCACCCGCGACGCCGGCGCCTACCGCGAAGACCGACAGCTGCGGACCGGCGTACGCGACGTGACGCTGGAGCGGGCGCTGGTGTGTACGGGCTTCTCGTACCTTCCCGACCGGCGCGCCGAACAGGCCGAACGTCTGCTCGGGGTACTCCCGGCTGTCCGTGACATCCGCCGTGGTGGATCGGCGGCACTCGACTTGTGCTCGGTCGCGGACGGTACGGCGGACGCGTACTACGAGCTCCTCATCCAGCCATGGGACATCGCCGCCGGGGCGCTGATCGCCCGCGAAGCCGGCGCCACCGTCGTACGCGATCCTGCTTTCCCGCAAGGCATTCTGGCCGCCGCCCCCACAGTGGCCGAACCACTTCGAGAGCTGCTCACAACCACCAGGAGGCAGGAGTGACGGTAGTTGACCTGCCGGCCCGGGCTCATCCGGACGAACAAACAGTTGCGGCCGGCAATGACCAGCGGAAGCGCCGCCGGCGCCGTGAGTACGGTCTGTTCGCGCTGCTGGTCGCGCCGAACCTGCTGGTGATCGCGATCTTCGCGTACTGGCCGATCATCTACAACGCGTTCCTGAGCCTGACCGACTGGAACATGATCGCCGCGCGGCCGAAGTTCGTTGGGCTGGCCAACTACGGGCGGACGCTGACCGACCCGGCCTTCCACAAGACGCTCTGGATCACGGTCGTGTTCACCGGCCTGATCGTGGCCGGCAGCCTGGTGATCGGGCTGGCGCTGGCGTTCCTGTTCAACCTGCCGCTGAAGGGCCGCGGCGCGGTCCGGACGATCGCATTCGCGCCGCACATCCTGTCCGGCGCGGCGGTCGCGACCATCTGGGCGTTCATCTTCGACCCCGGGTACGGCCTGCTGCGCGCGCTGATCGAACCGTTCGGCGCCGAGCCGCCGGACTGGATGAACAACTCCGACTGGGCGCTGCCCGGACTCGTCATCGTGTACCTGTGGAAGAACGTCGGTTTCGCCGCGCTGATCTACCTGGCCGGCCTGCAGGGGCTGCCGAAGGAGCTCGACGAGGCGGCCGCGATCGACGGCGCGTCGACCTGGACCCGGTTCCGCGCGATCAAGCTGCCGTTGCTGGCCCCGATCACGTTCTTCCTGCTGATCACCACGGTGATCGGTACGTTCCAGGCGTTCGACGTGATCGCGGTGATGACCGGCGGTGGACCCGGTGACGCCACCACCACGCTCAGCTGGTCGATCTACAACGAAGGTTTCCAGGCGTTCAACGCGGGCCGCGCGGCGACGCTGTCGATCATCATGTTCGTCATCCTGCTGGTCGTCACCACGGTGCAGGCCCGGGTGATGGAGAGGCGGGTGCACTACCGATGAAGGCACGCCCGATTCAGTACGTCCTGCTGGTCGCCGTGGCGGCCGTCTTCCTCGGACCGCTGTACTGGTTGCTGTCGACGGCTTTCAAGGACCCGGCCCAGATCTACCAATGGCCGCCCGCCTGGTGGCCGCACTTCACCTGGGAGAACTTCAGCCTGGCGTGGAAGGCCGCGCCGTTCGACCGGTTCTTCCTGAACTCGACGATCATCACGGTCGCGGGTACGGCGCTGAAGGTCGTCAATGCGGTCCTGACCGCGTACGCGTTCGCCTATCTGCGCTTCCCGTTCAAGAAGATCCTGTTCTTCCTGGTGCTCGGCGCGATGATGGTGCCCGGTCACGTGACCCTGCTCCCGAACTACCTGACCGTCGCGTCACTCGGCTGGATCAACACGTACGCCGGCCTGATCATCCCGGGCATCGGCTCCGCGTTCGCGACCTTCCTGATGCGGCAGCACTTCCTGACGCTGCCGACCGAGGTGACGGACGCGGCCGCGGTCGACGGCGCGGGTCATCTGCGGACACTGTGGCGGGTCGTGCTGCCGATGTCGCAGCCGATGCTGATCACCGTCGTCGTGATCACCGCGGTGGAGGAGTGGAACAACTTCGTCTGGCCGCTGATCGTCACCAACACCGCCTCGATGCGTACGTTGCCGGTCGGGCTGCTGATCTTGAAAGACGAGGAGGGTCTCGCTGCCTGGGGAACGATCATGGCCGGCACGCTGCTCGTCCTGGCGCCGATGCTGCTGATCTTCCTGATCGCCCAGCGCTACATCGTCGGCGGCATCACCCAAGGAGCGTTGAAGGGATGAGCATGCGACGCAGGATGTTCTTGGGCCTCGCCGCCGGTACGACACTGGCCGGTTGCGGGTACCGGTCGGTGGATGCGATCTACTCACAGCCGGCCGGCAAGGTGCCGAAGCAGTACGCGAACCGTACCCGGGTGGTGTTCTGGTCGCCCTATGGTGGCGTGAACGGCAAGGCGGTCGACAAACTCGTTGCCAAGTTCAACGATGCGCAGAGCGATGTGTACGTCGAGGTGCAGTTCCAGGGCAGTTACGACGATGTGGCGCAGAAGGTCGCGGCCGCGCTGGTCGCGAAACAGGCGCCGGACCTCGCCGTACTGTCGGATGTGACCTGGGAACGGTTCTTCCTGAACGATGCGCTCGAGCCGTTGAACAATCACTTCACCGATGGGTTCGGGCCTGGGGTCTTCCAGGAGAAGCTGTTCGGCGAATATGTTGTCAAGGGCAAGAGTTGGGCGGTGCCGTTCGCGCGTAGTACGCCGATCCTGTACTACAACCGCGATGCCTTCGCGAAGGCCGGTCTGCCCGACCGGGCGCCACGTACGTGGAGCGAACTGCGTTCCTGGGTGCCTGAGCTGGCGAAAGTACAGTCCGGCGGGCGGTCGATGCGGACGATCGCGTTCGCGAAGATCGACGGGGACTGGCAGTTCCAGGGCAACGTGTGGCAGTTCGGCGGCGCGTACTCGAAGGGGCTCGACGTCACGATCGACCAGGACGGCGCGGTCGCGGCGGGCGAGTGGCAGCGGCAGATGGTGCATGAGCTCGGCGCGGCGTACATGGCGAGCAGCCCGAGTACGGACTTCGCCAACGGGCTGGTCGGCGTGATCCAGGAGTCCACCGGCGGCATGAAGACCATCAGCAGCAAGGCGAAATTCAAGGTCGGCGCCGGGTTCATCCCGTCCGAGGTCGCGTCCGGAATCGCCACCGGTGGCGGCGGGATCGGGATGCTGCGGAACATCTCGGACGAACGGAAACAGGCCGCGGCGATCTTCCTGCAGTTCCTCGCGTTGCCGGAGAACTCGGCCTGGTGGACCACCCAGACCGGGTACCTTCCGGTGGTGAACAAGGCCCGCGAGGACGCCGAGCTGAAGAAGCTGATTGCCGAACAGCCCAACTACGGCGTCGCGATCGCCCAGCTGGAGAACGCGCGGCAGCAGGACGCGATCCGCTTGTACGGGCGGAACGCGAATGTGCAGATCTACACCGGGCTGCAGCAGATCTACGCCGACAACGCCGTACCGAAGAAGGTGTTCGCGTCGGTCGCGCGACGGCTCGACGCGATTGGCGACGAAGTCAAACGGCTCTACGAGGAGAAGGTGCTGTGATCATCACCGGCCACCGGGGCGCGCTCGGGACCGAACCGGAAAACACGCTGCGATCGTTCCGCCGCGCGGTCGCGGACGGCTGCGACGAAATCGAACTCGACCTCCGGGTGAGCGCCGACGGCGAACTCGTGATCATGCACGACGCCACCGTCGACCGCACCACCACGGGCTCGGCCGAGGTTGCGGCGCTGACACTGGACGAGCTGAAGGGTTTGGATGCGGGGGAGGGGGAGCAGATCCCGACCTGGGCCGAGGTGGTCGCGGCGATCGACGTCCGCTTCCAGGCGGAGATCAAGGCCGAAGCCGCCGTACCCCTCCTGGCCCAATCCTTGAAGGCAGATCCGGAACTGGCCGCGCGCACCCTGGTGACGTCATTCCACCCGGAGATCCTGCTCGCGATCCGGGAGGCGTACCCGGACGTCACCACCGGCCACATCTTCGGCCGCACCCCGGAAATCCCCGAGGTGATCGCCCGCACCCGCGCCGCCGGAGCCAGCTGGTCCCTCTGCGGCATCGCGGGCCTCACCGAGGAGGGCGTCGCCGAACTGCACGCCGCCGGCCTGAAGGTCACCGCCTGGCCCGTCCCCGACGCCACCACCCTCGCCACGGCCCGCACCCTCGACGTCGACGGCATCACCACCGACAACCCCCACCTGCTCAGCGTGTCTTGAGTCACACAAACCAACGTTCACCCCCAGCCCACGCCCTCCGCGTCGACGGCATCCACCGACAACCCACACCTGCCCCGGCGTGTCTTGAGTCACACAAACCAACGTTCAAATTTGTTCTTCCGTGGAACATAAATGTGTGATTGCCTTCTCGTATGGGAATCAGCATCGGTGTGGTCGGAGCGGGCCAGTTCGCCCCCTCGTTCCTGCGGTTGTGGTCGGCGCACCCGGACGTGTCCGAGGTGCGGCTGACCGACGTCATCCCCGAGCGGGCGGCGGAGATGGCCGCCAAGCAGGGCATCGCGGTGACGCATGCGTCGTTCGAGGAGATGCTCGAGTCTGACCTGGACGCGGTCGCGATCTTCACGCAGCGCTGGCTGCACGGCGAAATGGCGATCAAGGCGCTCGAGGCCGGCAAGCACGTGTACTCGACGGTGCCGATGGCGATCGAGGCCGATCAGATCGCCAGGATCATCGAGCTGGTGAAGGACACCGGGCTCACGTACATGATGGGCGAAACCAGCTTCTACTACCCGTCCTCGGTGTACTGCCGGCAGAAGCTCGCCGACGGTGCGTTCGGCCGGGTGTTCTACAGCGAGGGCGATTACGTCCACGACATGGACCTCGGGTTCTACGCCGCGTACCAGTACTCCGGTGGTGACGACTGGAAGAAGACCGCGTCCTTCCCGCCGCTGCTCTACCCGACGCATGCCGTCGGCAACGTTCTCTCGGTGACCGGTCAGCACGCCACGCACGTGTCCGCGATCGGGGTCAAGGACGACCGCGGCGACGGGGTCTTCGACAAGGAGATCAGCCAGTTCGACAACGATTTCTCGAACGCGACCGCCCTGTTCAAGCTGGCCGACGGCAGCGTCATGCGTACCAACGAGATGCGCCGCGTCGGGTATCCGTCGCACATCCGTGAGTCGCGGCTGCGCGTGTTCGGTACCGAGGGCAGCTTCGAGCAGCTCGCCGACACGACGGTCTGGCAGAACAAGGAAGGCGTCGAGAACGTCGAGCACCTGATGGAGACCAAGCCGAGCGGCTCGCACGACGACGCCGACCTGGCGAACGTCGACCCGGCCCTGCGCGACGCGTTCCGCTCGGGTCTCTCGCCGGTGCACGACCGCTCCCGCCTGCCGAAGGAGTTCGACGGCCTGCACAACGGCCACGAGGGCTCGCACCACTTCCTCGCCGACGACTTCGTCCGCGCCGTCGCCGACAAGACCCTCGCCCCGATCAACGCCTGGGTCTCGGCCCGCTACACCCTCCCCGGCATCTACGCCCACCAGTCCGCCCTCCAAGGCGGCACCCAGCTGGAAATCCCGGACCACGGCGACGCCCCAGCCTGACGCCAACGACAGGAGGTAGTCCCTGCGCTGCTGATTCGCCAAGCGTGAGCGCCCGGTGAATCACCCGGCACAGGCGACTACCTCCTGTCGTTAGGCCTCGATATCGTGCGGTATGGACCTGTTCGCCGGAATCTCCGTCCGCGACTACGCCACCGCCGTCGCGTGGTACGAAAAGCTCCTCGGCGCGCCGCCGGCCTTCCTCCCCAACGACATCGAAGCGGTCTGGGAGGTCGGCGAGCACCAGTACCTCTACATCGAAGTGGTCCCAGAGCACGCCGGCCACGCGCAACACACGTTGTTCGTGGAGGACTTCGACGCCGTACTGACGGCCATCGCCGAGCGGGGCCTCGAGCCCGCCGAACGCGAAACGTACGAAAACGGCGTCCGCCACGCCACCTTCTACGACCCGGACGGCAACGAAGTCTCGTACGGCGGCGCCGCGGTGGAATGACTGTTGTTCAGCTGACCGACGCTCGGCTCGGGTTGCGGGCGTTAGCGGCGGACCGTAGGAACGTCCTATGACCCTGCGACGCCTGGGCCTGCCCGCCCTCTGTCTGTCCCTGACCCTCGGTGGCACCACCGCGATCGCCGCCCCGCCGGCGCCCCACCTGCCCCTCGGTCCCGCCAACCTGACCGAAACCCGTGACACCCGCACGCTGCAGCCGGGAGTCACGCTCACTACGATCGTCCGCGGCCAAACCGACCCCAGCGCCGGCTGGACCGTCGAGGTCGCGATCCCGTCCAGTTCCCCGGACCCGGACGCACCCGCCGCCGCCCTCTCCGACCAGCCCGGCGCGAACAAGGCCGCGGCCAAACTCCGCGCCGCCGGCCTCGACCCGCGCATCGAAGACGTCCCGACACCCCAGCTCGCCGACGCCGGCGGCGGCAGCCTCGGGTACCGCGTGCGGTTGGGCCTGTTCGGTACGAAGGCCGAAGCCGACGCGCTGCGTACGAAGGTCATCGCCGCCGGTCTGAACGGATCGAGCCTCTACACCGGCTGGGACGGGGAGCCCGACGACCTCGCCGGCTCGACCGGACCTTGGCACGTACAGGTGCTGACGATCGACCCGAAGAAGTTCCGCGGCACGCTCGACGCGACGTACGGACCCGACCTCGAGGCCCGCGAGACCACCAGCACGCTCGCCACCCTCACCGGCGCGACCGCCGCGGTGAACGCCGGTTTCTTCGTCCTCGACCCGAAGTCCGGCGCCCCCGGCGACCCGGCCGGCGTCGGCGTGTACGACGGCCGCCTGGTCAGCGAACCGACCAACGGCCGCCCCGCTCTCGTACTCGGTCCGCGCGGCACTTCCGTCGACCGTTTCACCTGGCACGGCGAACTCCGGGCCGGCGGCAAGGTGCTTCCGCTCGACGGGCTGAACCGCGTACCCGGCTTGATCCGCAACTGCGGCGGTACAGCCGACGACCTGCCGACCGCGAAGCCGCTGCACGACGTCACCTGCACCGACCCCGACGAGCTGATCGCGTACGACGAGTCGTACGGCGTCTCCACCCCCACCGGCCCTGGCGCCGAGGTGATCATCGACAAGCGCGGCATCGTCACCGCGATCCGCCCAACCACCCGCGGCGGCGCGATCCCCGAAGGCGGCCGCACCGTACAAGCGATCGGCAACCTGGTCGCCCCGCTCCTCGCCGCCGCTCACATCGGCAAGCCGCTGTCGATCCGGTCTGCGTTACTGGACGAGTGCGGCCGGCCGTTCCCGCTGACCCCGCGCACCACAATCGTCAACGGCGGCCCCGAACTGATCCACAACGGCCAAATCCACGTCACCGCGGCCGCCGACGGCATGGTCCAATCCACCCCGAGCTTCTACTACGGCTGGGTCCACAAACGAAACCCCCGCACCATCGCCGGCGTAGACAACCACGGCCGCACCGTCCTCATCACCGCCGACGGCCGCAACGTCAACAGCCTGGGCCTCTCCATCGCCGAAGCCGCCGCAGTAGCCAAGTCCTTCCACCTAACCGAAGCCATCAACCTGGACGGCGGCGGCTCCACCACCATGTTTGCCGAAGGCAATGTCCTGAACACTCCCTCAGACGCCACCGGAGAACGCCCAGTAGGAGACGCCCTAATGATCCGCAAGTAAGTGGTCCCCCCGCGTGCTGCCCACCCACCCCCGGCTTGGCGCCGTACGTCCCTTTCCGGGCTGCCGCCGGGCTTCCGGGCTGGCGCCGGACGTTTCGGCTGGCGCCGGGGGTGGGCGGGCTGCCGCTCGCGGGTTGCTCGCTGTCGCTCACGAGTGACTACCGGGCCGGCGCTCTACCCGTCGGGACTGTGATGAGAAGAGCTGAGACGCACCGGGGGGAGCCGTAATGAACCGAGCTGGGTCCCATCTCACCCCGGCCGGTGCTGTTTTTGCTGGGCGTTCCACTGCACCGAAATGGTGCATACGAACTGGTAGTGCACCGGCGAGACACCGTACGCGCGCCGCCGTTCACGCTCAGGTGCACTACCCCGGTGGTTACCACTACCTGTTCTTACGGCCCAAGCACCGTTCGGGAAACGGCCACCCTCTGCTGCCAGCGGAACACAGCAATTACCCGAACATCTCTCTGACGTCGAGCTAGCCCCGAATGGTCGGGCGGTAGCCCCGAAGGGTTTGGCGCCGGCCCGGAGGCCCTGCGCAAGCTGGAAGGCCCTGCGCCAGGGGAAAGGCCCGGCGTC